>NZ_MPZQ01000011.1:0-111715 GCF_002020045.1 Thioclava sp. F28-4
GCGTCCGGAACGTTTGCTGCCTTCAGACCGGAAACCATCTCCTGCATGAAGCCCGTCGGGCCGCAGATGAAGTAGTCCGCCCTAGCGGGATCGCTGATCTGCACGAGCCAGTTCGGATAGAACACCCTTGCGCTCGAATGCGAGACCTGCGGCAACATTCATGCGAGCCGATATTACGTGCTGATGAATTTCCAGCCCGAATGCCCGCATTGCGTTGAGGCGAGGTGGCAAGAGACGGCGCGCGAAGCTGGCTTCGAGTTGCTGCGACGCGATCCCCAGGACCGGCACTATGCCTTTTACAGGGCGCTGTGCGGCCATGAGGTGCGGCGGCAGTTTGGCTCTGTGCTGCGTGTCGCGCGTGGCGAGTTCGGGCCCGAATGTGAGGCCTGCCAAGAGGCCCGCGATCGTGAAGACGCCCGAGCCAGGGGCTGGGATCTGGTCGGCGCTGACCCGAAAGGCAAGGCCGATTACCGGATCTATTGCCATGCCGATGGCTGCGGTGCGCTGTCCCGGATCACGCGTGGCAATATGGTCACTGGGCGCTTCACCTGTCCTGGCTGCGGAGCGGGATGGTCGACCGAGCCGAGCTATCTCTACGCGATGCGCTTCGAGCTGCAGCCTGGCAAGCACGCCGTCAAGCTGGGCTACTCGCGCATTCCGGAGTCGCGGTTGAACTATCAACTGCACCGCGACCCGGAGTTGCCGCGCGAGCTGCTTTGCAAGGTGCCGATGCGCACGGGGCGCCACGCGCAGCGAATTGAGAAACGCGCCCACAAATGGCTCGCCACGCAGCACCCCGGCATGGAGCTGCCGCATTCGGAATTTGCCGCATATCTTCGGGTCAAATCCGAGGTTTATCGCGCCGAGCTCGAACCTGTGATCCTGCGCCTGCTCGATCGGATCGCGCGGAAGGAAGCGCGTGCCGCCACCAAGAGCTTCGCGCGGCAACGGTCGCGCTCGAAGCGCATGCGCGACTCCTGACCTGTCTCTGCGCCCCCTCCTGCCCCCGGGTGGGAGAGGGCTGTGTATTCTTCCTTTCCAACCTCGACCGAGGATCCGTTCATGCCCCACTCCCTTCCCACCACTTCTTCCCCCTTAAAAGAACTCTTCAACTCCGACCGAAAGGTCGCTTTCGCGGAGAAATTTCTCCGCCACCTAATGAAGCCCTGCGAGCCTCCATCGGCCTCCGATCCGGAGGAGCTCGACGACGATCAGGCGGAGATGTTTGCCTTCTCGATCGAGACCCTCGCCTTCGCGCTTCGCTTTGCGCATCTCCTTGGAGATGAGGCCGCCGCTCATCGGATGCACGAAGGCGGCAGCTGCACGCTGGTTCAAGTGCGCCCTGGACGCGATCTCGTGCTGGCGATGGCCGATCTGCCGGGCCTCCTCCCCCGGTTGAGAAAATTCCTTGGCTTGCGCCGCAAGGAAGACATCAGACTTGTTGCGCGCGTCGACGCCTCTCCGCGCGGCGCGTCGGCCTCCGAACGGGCGCGTCAACATCAACGCTTCCGGCAGACGCAAGACGAAGCCATCAGCTTCGGCGATCCGCTTCTCGCCGTCGCAGCCGACCCTTCTGCTTTTACGAGCGTTGCGCGAACGATCTGTCCGGCCCCCCTCGTAATGCCGCCGGTTTCGCGCGCTCTGATCCTCGAGCTTCTGCGCATCACGCATCCCGAGACCGAAGAGAGGTCTTGGGGCGCGCTTAACGACGCTCTGCCCACCGATGACGCACTTCGCCGTCTCGACGGCCCGTTGCTGACGCCGGCTTTCAAGGCAGCAACGGCAGCCGAAGTTGCCGAAAGGCTAGTAGAATACTCTGCTGCCTGTGCACCGAAACAAGTCCGCGCGCTCGATCGCGTGCAGGGTCTTGGGCCGATCCGTCCTCAGCTCGATCGCCTACTTGCAGGCTTCAGCTGCTGGCAATCTGGCGAGGCCGACTGGTCGGCGCTAAACACGAGTGCGTTGATCTCGGGGCCAACCGGCTGTGGCAAAACAATGCTAGCGCGGGCAGTCGCCGAAGAGCTCGGCGTTCCGCTGGTGGCCACGAGCTATGCAGAGTGCCAAAAGGCCGGACACCTCGGAAAGATGCTCGCATCTCTTGACGAAGTCGTCTTGGAAGCGATCTCGAAGGCGCCCTGCGTCCTCTTCATCGACGAAATGGACAGTTTCACAAGCCGTGGCACCAACCACCAAAACAGCGAATATCAACGACAGGTGATCAATGCCATGTTGCTTCAACTCACGCGGCTGGCCGAGACACCGGGCGTGATGGTGCTTGCAGCAACGAACCATCCAGACGTTATCGATCCGGCGCTGCGGCGCGCAGGGCGGCTCGATCTGCACCTGAGGATGCGCTACCCGGACCGAGCCGGGCTCAAAGCGATCTTGCGCGATACGCTCGGCGCACCGGATCTCAATGTGACGCAAGGCGCGGACCTCTTGCTGGGCGCCAGCGGGGCGACCGCTGCCAGCGTCGCGCGCTCCGCGCTTGGCATTGCTCGGCAACTCGGACGCGCAGTCACCTCTGACGACCTTTGGCATGCCGCGCTGGAGGTCGCGCCGGCCGCCGCGACTGACCAACTCGAACGGATCGCAATCCATGAAGCGGGCCATCTCCTTGCGGCGTTTAGCCTGTTGCCGACGTTTCCTACACGTGTCGTGATCGGGCCGTTCGGCGGATACATCGAAGGGGCCGATGCGCCATTGCTCACCGAGAACAACATTCGTGCCGCGATTACTGTTGGTCTCGCGGGGCGGGCTGCGGAACAGGTTATGCTAGGATCGGTTTCGCGCGGCGCCGGCGGGTCGGAACACTCCGATCTCGGCGTCGCCACCCGCCTCGCCCTCGATACCGTGACGAAAATGGGATTGCTTGGAGGAGAGCTATTCTGGGCACCAGTTAAGAGTGATCAACTCGTGTCTCTGCCTGAGCAACTGCGCGCCCACGTCGTCGGAATTCTCGATGAGGCATATCGCGCCGCGACAAATTTGATCGCGGAAAATACGCAGTCGCTCGAATTCCTCAAAAATACGCTGCTCGAACACCGGGAGCTCGAGGCAGACCGCTTGCAAGATCTCGCATCACGAGTGTTTCCGCATTCCACCCGACTGGGAAGGAAAATTCTGGACACCCATCTCAAACCCAAATGATGGAATCCGCGATGTTGCACGGAGCTTCTCGGCGCATGATGTTCGTAGATGCGAAAAAATCGCAACTATCCTGAGTTATCAACATCTTCGAACGATGCTGGCGAGCAAATACGCGGTTTAGGCCAGAGACATAGCTTAGAATTGATGCATCAGCGGGCCCCGTGAGCTTGCGGGGATGCAACCGAGCGATGCGGCTATGGCAAGGCAAGACAAAGATAGAAACTGGGTCCGCTTCTCTCCCCGACATATCGGGGGGTGGGATGGATGATATTCCGAGACTCTTAACCCCGAGAGAGGCAGCGGACCGGCTGCGCGTTTCCACAAAAACGCTGCGGCGCCTCCGCGCGTCTGGCCTGCCGTTCATCACCCTCACAAGTGGATCAATCCGCTACGACGCACGCGATCTCGCCGACTTTGTCGGACGGAACACGAAAAGGATCGAACCGAAATGCCCTATCGACCCAAAGGTTCGCGCAACTGGCACTACGACTTCCAAATCAGGGGTCATCGATTTTATGGATCTTGCGGGACCGACGACTTCGAGGAAGCGAAGGCAGTAGAGGCAGAAGCTCGGGTCGCCGCGCGAAACGCTCCCGAAATTACGCGAAACTTCACGCTGTCCGAAGCACTCGGAACCTACTTCGCGGATGTCAGCCAAGACCAGCCAAGCGCTAGGACAACGAGAAGTCAGTTCAGATCGATCCTCACGGTCATAAAACCTGCGACACCTCTTTCCCAGTTGACTGATGCAGACCTTATGCGGCTCCGGTCCAGCCGGCGCTCAGAGGTATCAAACGCGACTGTAAACCGAACTTTTGCCTCGCTTGCTCGCGCCCTTCGGCATATGGAGAACAAGCACGGCGCCGCAGTTCCAAACCTCAATTTCAGCGCGACGAGGCTTCCCGAGCCGAAAGAACGCGTCAGGGAACTGACGATCGCCGAGCAGAAACGGCTGTTCGAACATCTTCGCCGCGACCTGCATCCGCTGGTCCAGTTCGCACTCATGACGGGCGCGCGACAGGGATCAATCTGCCAACTGCGCTGGCGTGATATTGACGTCGATACAGGACGAATGAAGTTCAAGATGAAGACCGACACCGGCACATCTGCAAAGTCGATGAATTTTCCGATGAGCCGGGAGATCAAGGCAATGCTCGCGACGCTTGAAAAATCTGACGATCCCGATCACGCCCCTTACGTCTTCACATTTCGGGTCCACAATCGAAAGAGAGCGGCACGTCGGCGCATTCTCCAAAACTCGACCGCGTTCGAGCATTTCCGAAAAGCTGTGAACGCGGCCGACATCGAAGACTTTCATTTCCATGATCTCCGCCACACCTTCGCGACGCGGATGCTTCGGCAGACACAAAACATTAAGCTGGTGTCCCGTCTCTTGGGTCACTCTGAGATCACGACGACGAGCCGATATGCCCACGTTTTGGACGAAGATCTGGCAAATGCTATCGATGGTTTTTCAGCGTTGTCCAACAATGCCTCCCGAAAACTCTCCCGAAGCCCCAAGAAAATCAAATCAAAAACAACGACTTGAACGAATCCCTGTCAGCTTCCCAAGCTGAACGCGCGGGTTCGATTCCCGCTACCCGCTCCAGCTTACTCGAAATCGTAAGAGACTGATTTCTGGTGAAAATCACACCAGAGACTGAGCATGCCGCCATTTCACTGCGAAACGGAAAAACGGACAGTACGCGGGAGAATGGAGGATCAGCGGCAAGCCGAGTTCGGCGTCTCCCTGCTCCCGTCTCCAAGACACTTGGGGACATTTCACCGAGTCGCCGTCACTCAGAGGTCGGGCATGCCCTTCACGCGGCCAAACCGCTTCTGCGCGGCGATCCGGAACGGGGCGTTGGCCGCGCCGAAGCCGGCATAGCCATTCCGTCTTTCGAGGATTTCGAAGAACATGCCCCCTGCGAAGGGCCGCGAGTAGAGCTGAAGAAAGGCGCCGTTCGCATCCTCGTCATAGAGAATGTTGGCCGAACGCAGCCGCTCCAGAAATTCCGGCGACAGGTCGAAGCGCGCTTCGAGATCCGCATAGTAGTTCGCCGGCATCGGCAGCGGGTCGAAGCCCAGATCGGCCAGCGCGGCGGCGGTCTTGAGCATATCGTCGGTTCTCAGAGCCACATGCTGCACAGACGCGCCGAAGCCATGCGTCAGGAAATCGCCTGCGAGGGTGCGATGGGTCTCGGCTCCGTTGAGCGTAACCTTCAGACCCTTTCCATCGGGGCGCGCGCGCGATGCGATGGCTTGGCTGCGAACGAGCCCGTCCGGGTCGATCACGTCGACCATCGGAGCTTTCTGCATGTCGAACAGCGTCGTGTAGAAAAGCGCCCAGCTGAGCATCTCGTCATATTCCATCGTCTGCGCCACATGGTCGATGGAGGCCAGGCCGGCGTCTCGGTTCGACATGTCTTCTGCAGGCTCAAACTCGACGTCCCAGACTTCGCTGAGACCGCTCGAGGCATCCACGAAATGCAGCACCGAGCCTCCAAGCCCACGGATCGCCGGGATGTCCAGTTCCCCCGGCCCGACCGGCTGCGAGAAGGTATCGGCGCCGAGCGCTCGCGCACGCGTGACCGTCGAGGCCGCATCCGCGACCTTGAGGCCGATGTCGCAGACATTGGTGCCGCGCGCTGTCCATGTGGAGGCCGCAAAGCCCGTGGTCTCGGAATTGATGAGAATGCGGATATCGCCCTGACGCCAGACTTCCAGCAACTTGTTGCGATGCCGCCCCGACATGCGGAAGCCGAGGGTCGTGAGCAACGTCTTCAGCGCCTCCGCCTCCGTGCCCTGCGCCGCGAACTCGATGAACTCGACCCCGTCCACGGCGACGCGCGCGGGAATTTCGTCGATCTTGTCTTCCAGCCCGGGCTCGCTGCGGCGAACGTCATCCATCAGCGCCACCAGTGAGCGATAGCCGTCGCGTGCGATGGTCCGTGTCGGGCCGCCGCGGAACTGATCGTTGAAAATCTCGAGGCTCGCCGGTCCGTCATAACCGGTGGCCATCACGGCGCGCATGAAGCCTGTGACGTCCAGGTCGCCCTCGCCCGGCATGTTGCGGAAGTGGCGCGACCAATAGAGCAGGTCCATATCGATCGCCGGAGCATCGGCAAGCTGGACGTAGAAAATCTTGTCTCCCGGGACCCGCCGTATCGTATCCGGGTCGATCTTGCGGGCGAGCGTATGGAAGCTGTCGAGGATCAGGCCGACATTAGGATGATCGGCCCGGCGCACCACTTCCCACGCATCGCGGTGGTCCCAGACATGGCGCCCCCATGCCAGCGCTTCGAACCCGACGCGGACGTCGTAACCTGCGGCAAGCTCGCCCAAGGCGGCGAAATCGTCTGCCATGCGATCGATCCCGCCAAGCGCCTCGGGATGGACCGAGGAACAGACCAGCATGTCGCGGGTGCCGAGCTCGCGCATGAGCTCGAACTTATGCTCGGCGCGTCTCAAAGCGCGGTGGCGTAATGGCTCCGGCAGACCCTCGAAGTCGCGGAAGGGTTGGAAGAGGAAGATCTCCAGCCCGTGATCGCGCACCATCTGGCCGACCTCGCGCGGCCCACCGTCATGGGCGATGAAATCCTGTTCGAAAATCTCGATCCCGTCGAAGCCCGCAGCGGAGATCGCCTCCAGCTTTTCCTGCAACGTTCCCGAGATCGAGACAGTGGCGATGGCGGTTTTCATGGGAGGCCTCCTTTCAGGATGTGGCCGGGTCGGTTTTCGCGAGATCGCTGCGCAAGCGGGCGACGTCGAGCGGCAGACCCGTGAAGAGCTTCCAGGCATCGACGCCCTGCCAGATGAACAGCTCGTAACCCGAGATGACCTGCAGGCCCGCCGCCTGTGCCACAGCGAGGAATTCAGTCTCGACCGGCGTGTAGACGGCGTCGAAGGCCCATGCGCCGGTGATTGCGGATGCCTCAAGTGGCGAGCCCGGATGGCCGGTCATGCCGACCGGGGTCGCGTTGATGAGCCCCTCGGCGCCTTCGGAAATCTCGGCGGCGTCCCGCCCCACGGTGACGCGAAGTCCCGGTTTCGCCGCTTCGAGTTCCGACGCGAGAACCTCGGCCTTCTCGATGTCGTGGTCGGCAAGGCGGATCTCGGCGGCATCGAGCGCAACCAGCGCGAAGGCGATGGCTCGCCCCACGCCGCCGGTGCCGATAAGCAGGGTGGCTCCGGGCGGAGTGCCCCCTCGCGCGGCGCGGTAGGCGGAGATGAAGCCGGAGTGATCGGTGTTGTGGCCCTCGGCTCCGGTGGGTTCGAAGAGGACGGTATTCACCGCGCCCAGCCGTCGGACCATCGGGTCGGAGATCCGCACCAGCGCCGCCACCTTCTCCTTGTAGGGATAGGTGATATTGAGCCCCCGGTAACCCTGTGCGGCGCAGTCGGCGAGGATCGTCGCGTGATCCTGACCAAGCTCGCGCGGGACAAGCCGGTCATAGGTCACTTCGCGCCCGTTCTGCAGCCCGGCCAGCCGATGCAGGCGCGGGGCCTGCGAGACGGCGATATTGTCGCCGATCAGACCCAGCCGGATGACCGCGTCGTCCGACGCTATCTCAGAAGGGCTCTCGGGGGCAGGCATCACTTGGCGCCTTTCACGAGTTGGGCAATCCGGGTGATCGCGAAGCCGTAGCCCGCGATGCCGAAGCCTTCGATTTTCGCCGTCGCCGCTTTCGAGACGTAGGAGGGGTGGCGGAATTCGTCGCGCCGGAACAAGGCCGAGACGTGAACCTCGAAGATGGGCCCGTCGAAGATCAGCAGGGAATCGAGGATCGCGATGGAGGTCGAGGTGAAGCCCGCCGGGTTGATCAGAATGGCGCAGGCGTTGGTGCGGGCCCATTGGATCCAGTCGACGATTTCGCCCTCGTGGTTGGATTGGCGAAAGTCGATCTCGACCCCCGCCGCGGCGGCCGCATCGCGGCTCAACCGCTCGGCGTCTTCGAGCGTGTCGTGCCCGTAGATCTCCGGCTGGCGCGTGCCGAGCAGGTTCAGGTTGGGGCCATTGATGACCAGGATCGGAAGGTCTTTCTGGGCCATGTGGGATCTCCTGATTTGCGGCCTGTCAGCCGCCGTAACCGTAAAGCCGGGGCAGCCACAGCACGGTGCCCGGCACGAAAGTGATGATCGCGAGTCCGACGATCATGATGATGAGGAAGGGAACGAGATGCCGGATCGTCTGGCCGATCGGGGATTTGGTGATCCCGCTGACCACGAAGAGCAGCAACCCGTAGGGCGGCGTTGCGAGCCCGATCATCGTGTTGACCACGACGACCACCCCGAAATGCACCGGGTCTACACCGAGCGAGACCGCTGTCGGCAGCAGGATCGGCACGATCACGAGGAGGATCGCATTGGCTTCCAGCAGGCATCCGAGAACCAGCAGGAGCACGTTGACCAGCAGCAGGAAGGTGACGCGGTCGAGCTGCATGTCGCCCAAGGCGCCGCGGATCTCGTTCGGAATCTGCTCGACCGTGACCACGTAGTTGAAGGCCAGAGCCCCGGCGATCAGGATGCCCACGCTCGCCGTGGATCGCGCGGATTGGCATACGGTCTCATAGGCCGCGCGCAGGCTGACGGAGCGGTAGAGGAAGGTTGAAATCAGGAAGGCATAGAGCGCGGCGAGTGCGGCCGCTTCGGTCGGCGTGGTGATGCCGCCATAGATGCCCACGAGAAGGATCACCGGCATCAGCAATGCGGGCACGGCGCGCAGCGTGATGCGGGGCATC
The DNA here is from genome assembly GCF_002020045.1 of Thioclava sp. F28-4. Classification (NCBI taxonomy): domain Bacteria; kingdom Pseudomonadati; phylum Pseudomonadota; class Alphaproteobacteria; order Rhodobacterales; family Paracoccaceae; genus Thioclava; species Thioclava sp. F28-4. Next base: position 8,892 of record NZ_MPZQ01000011.1, read on the forward strand.
TCGCGCACCGGCACGTGCACTTCCACCGGGAAGTCGTGACGGCGTGCCTGAATGGCGTTCATCACCATCAGCAGAAGCGCGAGGATCAGACCGGGCCCCACGCCGCCGAGAAAGAGGTAGCCGATCGAGGTGTCGGAGACGAGCGCGTAGAGCACCATCGGGATCGAGGGCGGTATGATCGGGCCGATGATCGCGGCGGCGGCGGTGATCGCCCCGGCATAGGCGGGCGGATATTTCCCGTCCTTGGTCATCAGTTGGATGATGATCTTGCCGATCCCCACCGCGTCGGCGATGGCGGATCCAGACATGCCCGAGAAGATCAGCGACGACACGACGTTGACATGGCCAAGCCCGCCCCGGAAGCGCCCCACCAGCGCGCGGCAGAAATCCAGCAGCCGGTCGGAGAGCGAGCCGATATTCATCAGGTCAGCCGCAAAGATGAACAGCGGGATCGCCAGCAGGACGTAGGAGCCGTAGAGCCCGCGCAGAACCTGCTCGGCGGCGATGCTCATGTCCTGTTGTTCGAGCAGAAGATAGAGGATCGAGGCCCCCAGCATGGCATGCCCAATCGGCAGGCCGACGATGGCAGTGGCGACGATGGCTGCCACGGCGAGGGTGAATTCCCAGCTCATTCGGAGAAATCCTTGCGCGCGACATGCGTCAGGTCGGGATTGTCATCTTCGGGGCCCTGACCGCGCAGCTCTTTGATCAGAATCCAGCCATAGCGCAGGATCGTGACCGCCGTGAAAATTGCGAAAACGGAAAAGACGTAGCTGAAGGGGATCTTCATATAGGCTGTCTTCTCGATCTTCATGAAGGAGATGTAGCTGAGGACATCCGGCAGCGAGGCCGCATAGACCCCGACGATGAAGAGCGAGAACAGGATGCGGAACACGCGGCGCACCTTGGGCCGGACCGCGCCGTAGATGATGTCGAAGCGGATCTCGTCTTCTTCGCGCGCCGAGACGGATTGTCCCCACAACACGACCCAGAGCCACGCGATGACGCACAGCTCGACCGTCCAGCCGACGGGGTGGTTCAGGACATAGCGCATGAAGACCTGAACGATGAAGGCCAGGAACATCGCGGCCAGAAGCAGCGCCGGAACGGCGTCGGCCAGACGGCGCGCTACGTTCCGCCAGCGGCGGCTCGCGTTTTGCATCGGTTTGCCTTTCGAGGGGCGAAGGGCCTACACGGCCCCCCGCCCTCAATGTGTCCGGGGGTCAGGCCTGGATCGCGTTGATCTGTTCGAGCATCCCCTCGGGCCAGCTCTTGGCGAAGTCGCTGGCGAGATACTTCTTCTGGGCGTAGTCCCGGAAGGCGGCGCGGTCGGGTTCGTAGACCTCGAGGCCCTGCTCCTTGAAGAAGTCCACCAGTTCCTGCTCGCGCTTGAGGTGCTCCTCGGTGCTGGCGGCGATTTCCTTGTCCACGGAGTCCTTGAGCAGCTTTTGCTGATCGGCGCTCATATCGTCCCAGACCTTCTTGGAGATACCAAGCACGTCGAAACCGACGAGGTGGCTGGTCAGGGCGATCTGGCTCGTGACCTCATAGAACTTCATGTTGTAGTCGTTCGGCAGCGGGTTGTCCTGACCGTCGATCGCCCCGGTCTGGAGCGCGGTGTAGACCTCGGAATAGGCCAGCGGCGTCGGGCTGGCGCCGATCGCCTCGCCAAGGAACTGCCACGCGTCGCCGCCCGGCATGCGCAGGGTCATCCCCTTCAGATCCTCGGGCGTGTTGATCTTCTTCTCGGGCTTCAGGTTGACCTGACGCGCGCCGAAATAGACCGGCGCGAGGACATGGAGCCCAGCCTGCGCTGCGAGGTCGTTCAACTGCTTGCCCACGTCGCTGTCGAAGACGGCTTTCATATGGGCCGCATCGCGCAGCACGTAGGCGGCGGTCAGGATCGACCATTCGGGCACCTGGTCGGCCAGCTTCTGCGGCGCCACGAGGCCCATTTCCAGCGTCCCGCGCTGGATCGAAGTCAGTTCGCCCCCTTGGGGAACAAGCGTCGACTGGTTGTAGACCTGCAGGTCGAAATCCTTGGCGACATCCTCGGAAATGCGGGCAAAAGCCTTGGCGCGAATGTCGTTATTCGACACCACCGAAGACAGGCGGAGCCGTTTGCGATCTTGAGCGAATGCAGTGCCTGCCATCAGGGTCGCGGCTGCGCCAGCGGCCCCTGTCGCCAGCACGCTGCGGCGAGTCAATTTGGTCATAGTTCCTCCCTTTCGCCGCATCGAAAGCGGCTCATTCAATTCGGCATCTCAAATTTCATATGTCAACTTTAAAAATATCATACATTTTTATTTTTGACGGACAAAATCACGAGCGGGTGTTCTTCTCCACCCGCTTGCCGACTGTCAGACGCCGTCGTTCAAGAAGTTCAGGGAACGCGACCGGTCGCCAGAATGTGGTCGACGCCGCTTTCGACATGGGAGATCAGCAGCTCCACAGCCGCATCCGCATCGCGGGCCAAGGTCAGGTCGCGCAGGCGAATGTGGTCTTCCTTGGCCTTCTCGCCGCGGAATTCCAGAATGATCATGTGATAGCGCATGAAGCGATCGAAGACCGAGGAATGCGTGCGCATCAGGTTCGGCCTGTCGCACGCCGCGATCATAGCGAAGTGGAAATCCCAGTCGTGACGCACCCAGGGTTGCACCGGGCCGTCGCCGCCCGCGATCAGCTCGCGTTCGATCGTCTCCAGTTTGTAATGCGACGAGACGACCCCCGCCTCCCACTCGATATCGCCATTCGCGATGGACTGGCGCAGAGCGTGAGTCTCGAGCAGCAGACGCAGGTCGGCCAGATCGCGCAGGTCGGCCTTGCTGATCGGTGCCACCTCGAAGCCGCGCTGCCCCTCGGCGGTGACGAGCCCCTCATTCGTCAGGCTGCTGAGCAATTCGCGCAGCGTCGTCACGCTGATATCGTATTTCTTGCGCAGCAGATCGAGCTTCAGCTTCTGCCCCGGTTTGAACCGCCCATGCACGATGTCGCCGCGCAGGCGCCGGTGGGTGATGTCACCGACAGTCTCCCCGGGATGTCCACTGATATCGAACTTATGTATCTTCACGTCGCGCGTCGATCTATTGCCATTTCCCTCCGCTTATCGCCTTGCGCGAGGCATCATCCAAGCAATTTATCCGAATTCAGGCGCAATCCGCTGAACGTGCGACAACCTTTGCTACCGAAAAACCACCGGCGACGGCGCAGCCTCATGCAAGCTGCCGAAGGGTTTGCGAGCGAAGCAGACACGTCCCTACTGCGCCAGCCCCCGGTAATGCGCTACAAGTTCGCGCGCGTTGTCGGGGTGATGCCTGCGCCGGCCGGCCTCAATCTCCTTCGCCATCTCCACGACCTTGCGGTTCATCGGCGCCGCCTTGCCGCGCGCTTCGAGGAAATCGACCACAAGCCCGTTCACCTCGTCAACCTCCGCGCGGCGTCCTTTGCGCCAGTCCTGCAGCGAGGTTGTAAGCGTGTCGTCGCGCGAGAAGGTCCGCAGCACCTTGTCGAAGATCTCGTCGACATAGCGCTCGGGGTGATTGCTCATGACCGGCGGCATCCCGATGATCGGCATGACCGTGGCACCATCGGCCAGCGCCGCGTCCATCGCCTCGTAGCCCGCCTTGCGCATTACCTCGAGAAACTCGGGCTGGCGCGCGGCATCGTTGAGTGCCGTGTCGATGATCGCCGAGGGGATCAGTTCCGCCGCATTCACCACGAGCTTCATCCATTTGGCGGAATGGATATCCTCGACCACCTCGACGGTGCCGGAATGACGCAGGATATTCGCCACATCCTCGACTCGGTGTTGCTGCTCGGGGTCGAGCGCGCCCAGCGCGAACCAGCTTTCATCGGTGTCGTTCTGGCGCGTGGTGATGCCAGGTTCCCACATGTTCGAGGCGATCTCGATCACCGCGCCGATCGTGCGATGCTTGCCGACGATCTCTGCGATCGCCTCTTGGGTCATACCGTTTTGCAGCCCCACGACGAAGCCGTCCTCTGCCAGAACCGGCTTGATCATCTCCGCCGCCCAGCGGGTGTCATAGGCTTTCACCACCATGAAGACGAGATCGAAGGGCTCCTTGATCTCGGCGACCTCGCACAGGTGCAGCGCCTTGACCGGCGTGTGTAGCTGGCGGGTCGGCATATTGACCGTCAGGCCGTTCGCCCGCATCGCTTCGACATGGGCGGGCCATTGGTCGATGAAGGTGACGTCGAGCCCCGCCAGCGCGAAATCGGCGGCGACCGATGCGCCCTGCGCACCGGTGCCGATAAAGGCGATCCGAGGGAAAGGGGTTTGCTTCGTCATCGGGCGTATCTCCTCGGTTGCGGTCATTGCATGATCATCCCGCCGTCGATCTGCAGGCATTGGCCGGTCATGTAGTCGGAGTCCGGCGAGAGCAGGAAAGCCACCGTTCCGGCCACATCTGCAGGCGTCGACGTGCGGCCGAGCGGGATTCCGGCGGCGAAGTTGCGCAGCGCCTCGCCCGGCTCGGAGGAGACGCCCATTTCCATCAAATCCTTGTCGAGCACCGTCCAGAGGTCGGTCTCCACCACGCCGGGAGCGAAGGCGTTCGCGGTAATTCCGTGCGGGGCAAGGGTGCGCGCAGCCGCCTGAGTCAGGCTGATGACGGCGGCTTTGCTCGCGCAATATGGGGCGAAATCACCGAAGCCGGCGCGACCGGCCATCGAGGCGGTGTTGATGATCTTGCCTTTCCGCTTGGCCGCGATCATCGCCTTCGCCGCTTCCTGAATGCCGATCATCACGCCCATGCCGTTGACCGTCATGATCTGGTTCCAGTTCTCCTCGGTCGTCTCGAGGAACGGCTGCGGGCGGTTGAAACCTGCGTTGTTGACGATGGCATGGAGAAAACCGAACTCCGCCTCGCAGGCGACAATGGCCGCGCGGGTGGCAGCCCGGTCGGTGACGTCGGTCTTGCAAAAAATCGCGCGACCGCCCTCGGCAGTCAGGGCCTTCGCTGCCGCCTCGCCTGCCGCGGCATCGAGATCCGCGATCACCACGCCATATCCAGCCGCCGCCGCACGCCGGGCGATTTCGAAGCCGATGCCCCGCGCAGCGCCCGTGACGACGACGCCTCCCATCTCGTCTTTGTCCAACATGATAGCCTCCCCGCTCACTCGGTCCGATGCAGCACGAAGTCGTAATTGGACTCCCACAGTGTCTCGCCATTCTCGACCGGGGTGAACTCGGCAATCAGGGACTCCTTGACGCCGAACACCGCATCCGAGGTCAGGTATTTGTCGCCCGCCACGAAAGTGTGGGTCGTCACCGGATCGAAGCCCTCGGCGCTGACGATGAAATGCATATGCGCGGGGCGATACGGGTGACGCCCGAGCTTGCCCAGCATCTTGCCCACCGGACCGTCATCGGGGATCGGGTAGGAGACCGGCTTTATGCCCTCGAACCAGTAGCGCCCGGCCGGCCCCGTGGTGAACACGCCGCGATTGTTGTTGCGCGGCTGAATGTCGGGCTGCTGGACGTCGTAGAAACCGTCCTCGCTGTCCGACCAGACATCGATCCGCGCGCCTTCGACCGGCTTGCCGTCGAGATCGGTGACGGTGCCATAGAAGCGGCAGGTCTCGCGCCCGCCCGCTTGGGTGATGTTCGCGCCCATCTCGTATTCCGGCACGCCATCGACATGGAATGGCCCGAGCACGGTGTTCTCGGTCGCCCCGGTCGGACGGCGATTGTTGATCGCATCGACCAGCATCGAGACCCCAAGCACGTCGGAGAGCAGAATGAACTCCTGCCGGTTCTCGTCGCAGATCTGGCCGGTCTTGGTGAGGAAATCGATCGCGACATCCCACTCGGCTTGGGTCAGCTCGACGTCCTTGACGAAGGCATGCAGGTGACGGACGAGGCTCGCCATCACGGTCTGGAGGCGCGCATCGGTGCTCTCCGAAACCCGGGCGTTGACGGTTTCGACCGAGGCGTCCTCGGTGAAATAGGCGATCTTCGGCTCTTGGGTCATGTCATTCATTCCTATCAGGTCGTGACGGGGCGTTGCCCGGCATGGGCGCGGGTCAGCAGGTCGAGAATGCCGTCGCGCGTGACGTCGCGCGGGTTCTTGTAAGGGTTCTGCACGGCCATATCGGCGGCGCGCGCCAGATCGCTTTCCCTGAGGTCAAAGTCGGCCAGCGCGAGCGGGGCGCCGACGGAGCGCGCGAAGTCGTAGAGTCCGCCGCCCAGATCGCCGCCGAACAGCTCGGTCGCTCGGGCGAGCTGCGCCGACGCGGCCTCGGCGTTATAGGCGGCGGTATGCGGCAGCAGGATCGCGTGGGTCTCCGCGTGGGGCATGTCGAACCCGCCGCCGAGCGTGTGGCAAAGCTTGTGATGCAGCGACATGGCGACCGCGCCCAGCACGGTGCCGCAGAGCCACGACCCGTAGAGCGCATCGGCCCGGGCATCGCGATCCTCCGGCGTCTCGACGATCCGCGGCAGCGCCGATTTCAGCGCACGCAGCCCTTCGACCGCCATCAGCGAGGTGACTGGGTTCGCATCGGGCGCGTAGAGCGCCTCGACCGCGTGGGCCATCGCGTTCAACCCGCTCGCGACGCTCATCGCGACCGGCAGGCCCAGCGTCAGATCGGGATCGTAGATCACGGTTTCCGGGCGGATCTTTGGATCGCGGACGGTCGTCTTCTGCCCGTTCTCGGTCTGGCCGAGAATGTCGGTGACCTCGGAACCGGCATAGGTCGTCGCGATCACCACCTGCGGCGCATCGTTGCGCCAGGCGATGGCCTTGCCCAGACCGATGGTCGAACCGCCGCCAAGCGCCACGACGCAATCGGCCTTGGTCTCGTTATAGACTTCGAGCGCGGCCTCGGTCACCGCAACGGGCGTGTGCATCGCAGCTTCGGTGAAGGTTCCGGCCGCCATCTCCCCGAGGTCTTTCGCAAGCGCCTCGGCATCGGATTTCTGGAACGGCGTCGACAGGATCAGCGCACGGGCGCAGCCCAGTCTCTCCACCTCCTCGGCGACGTTCGCCAAGGTCCCGGAGCCAAAGACGATGCGCCCCGGAGTGGATGTGTAGATGAACGCTTCAGGCATGGTTCCTCCCTGCGCCTCGCACAGACGAGGCGTTGAATTGAGCCAGCGTGGGCCGCGAGGTTACTCCTCGCGGCGCCGACGCGCGGTCGTGTAGATGAGCGCCGCCACGAGGATCAGCACCCCCTGGAAGCCGTATTGGTAGGCCTGCGACAGACCGAGGAAGGACACGGCGTTAAGCACTTCGGTCAGAAGCACCGCGCCCAGCAGCGAGCCGATGAAGGTGCCGCGCCCGCCGAGAAGGCTGGTGCCGCCCAGCACGACCGCGGTGATGCTGCCCAGCGTGTAGTTCACGCCTTGCGCCGGGTCGCCGACGCCGATCTGTGCCATCAGCATGATCGCCCCAAGCGCGGTCAGCAGCGACACGGCGATGTAGCCGAGCACGAAGGTCCGGTCTGTGCGCACGCCGATGCGCCGCGCGGATTCCTCATGCGAGCCGACTGCGCGAAGCTGCCACCCCGCCCGCTTGCGGCGCAGGCCCAGCTCCATCGCGATGGCGATCGCAATCATCACGACGAAGGCGACCGGCACAGGGCCGAAGCTCCGGGTGAGCGTGTCGATCACGTCGAAGGAGATGTAGCCGCCCGGCCCCTCGCGCAGCACGAAGCTCATGCCCTGCAAGCCGATGAACATCGCCAGTGTGGCTGCGATGGGGGTAAAGTTGGCAAACCGGATCAGCACGCCGTTGATCAATCCGACGACGATCGCCGCGCCGAACATCAGCGCGAAACCAAGCGCCATCGTCGGGGCCGGGCTGCCATCGTTGATGAAGAAAGATCCGATCACCACGAGGAAACCGGCGAGCGGCCCGACCGACAAATCGATCCCCCCCATCAGCAAGGCGATGGTCTGCCCCAAGGCGATGAAGCCGAGCGCGGTCGCGAGGATCAGGATATTCGAGACGTTGAAGGACGACAGGTAATTCTCGTTCTGCGCGCTCACGAACAGCGCGAGCAGCACCGTCACCAGCGCGAGCGGCACGATGGTCGCATTATCAGTCTGCACGAAATGGCGCAGTTTCGCGCCGAAGCCCTCTTTCGCCTGATGCTCTTCATCGACGTGATGCGCATGCGTGTCGGCCTCGACCGCAGCACCGACGATGCGGGCCTCGGTGATGTCGTCACCGCGCAGGGTCTCGACGATACGTCCCCGCGACATGACAAGAACGATGTCGCACAGCCCTTCCAGTTCCGCCGCATCCGAGGAGTTGACGATCACCGGGGTGCCCGCGTCCGAGACTTCCCGCAGGATCCGGTAGATCTCGAAACGCGCGCCGACATCGACGCCCTGCGTGGGTTCGTCGGCCACGATGAAGCCCGGCTCCGACAGAAGCGCGCGGGACATCACGATCTTCTGCTGGTTGCCGCCCGAAAGCTGGGAGACCTTCGCCTCGACGCCCGCGGCCTTCACCGCCAGTGAGGAGAAGACCTCCTGCACCTTCTGCATCTCTTTCTTACGATCCAACACGCCGCCCGAGGCATATTTGTCGAGCGAGGCGAAGGTCGCGTTTTCCCGGATCGTCAGATCCGCGGCGAGGCCTTCCGAGTGGCGATCCGACGGCATGAAGGCCGCCGCGTGTTTCAGCTCTTTCGGCGAGAGCGTCCGGCCATGAAGCTTGATCGCGCCGCGATAGGGCTGAAGGCCCACCAAGGCGCGCATCAGATCGGACTGGCCGTTGCCCTCGACACCGGCGACGCCGACGATCTGGCCGCGCCCGAAGGCGAAGGCCACATCCGAGAATTTGCGCCCGCTGAGGCCTTCGACCTCGAAGTTGATCGGGGGATTGGCGTCGGCGCATTTCGGCGGGAAGGCAGAGGCCAGACGGCGCCCGACGATAAGATCCAGAAGTTGCGAATTGCTGATCTCGCTCGCAGGCGCGCTGCCCCGGTGGCGGCCATCGCGCAACACGGTCACGCGGTCCGCGATCTGACGCAACTCGGCCAGACGGTGGGTGATGTAGATGACGGCGGTGCCGGAGGCTTTCAGCGCCCGAACCTTCGCGAACAGCATATCCGTCGCGTCCTGATCAAGCGCGGCCGTCGGTTCATCCAGAATAAGCACACGCGGCTGGACGGCGAGCGCTTTCGCCAGCTCCAGCAGGTGTTTTTGCGCGATGGTCAGGGTATCGACACGCGCGTTCAGCGGCACCTCGAGGCCGACCTCTTCCAGCAGACGCTGGCCGACGCGGTCCTTGCGGTCGCCCTGGAAAACAGAGGCAGGCAGAGAAACCTGCAGGTTCTCGAGCACCGTCATGTCGGGCAGGATTGCCGGGTGCTGATAGGAGATCGCGACGCCAAGCGCCGACGAGCTTTCCGGTGACAGCGGCATCACGTCCCGCCCGTCGAATTCGATCCGACCGGTGCTAGGCTGGAGAACGCCGGTGATCAGGTTCATCAGGGTCGATTTCCCGGCCCCGTTCTCGCCCAGGATCGCATGCACCTCGCCTGCGTGAATGTCGACGCTCACGTCGCTCAGGGCGCGGACCGCCCCGAAGGATTTCGACACGCCGCGCAAGCGGATCACGGGGGTGCCCGTTGACGTTTCGCGGAGCCCGTCCGCCTTCTCCATCGGTTCGATTTCAGCCAATGCTATCATCCGTTTAGTTCCGCCGATCTGAGGGGGTTGGCGCGGCAGTCTCCGGGCGGATCGCGCCGCCCGGAGACAGGGGGAGGTTACTGGCCGACGGCCTTCGCCTGCTCGTCACCCGAAAGCTGAGCAGAGAGATAGATCGCGCCGGGCAGATCCGAGCGACACTGGACGGGGTTGGGATCCCCATCGGTCGAGTCCTCGAAGTTCGGAGCCTTGAAGATTTCTTCCGACGGCGGGGTGCCACCGGTCGCTTCTGCGATCGCCCATTGCACGGCGAGACGAACGTTGTCGTTGCCGGTCGCGACCGTGAAGAGCTTGAAATCAGGGTTGTCCGCGTGGGTCTTCTCCCAGAAGCAGCCGAGCGAGTTGCCATCCGAGGTCGCGAGCGCCGGGATCGAGCGGTCGAAATTCGCGAACACCGGCAGAGCGCCCACGAGCGACGGACCGAAGTCGGACACGATCACGTCGATATTGTCATGCTGCGCGATAGCGGCCGACAGCACCTGCTGCGTCAGGGACGGATCCCAGTTGGTGACCGCGAAGGGGTCCGGGTTCAGGAACTTGTAGCTGTCGTCGAGGATGTTCTTCATCCCCTTGAGCTCGTCCAGACCCTGGCTGTTGCCCGCCGGGCCCGACAGGAACAGGATGTTCGCGCCGTCCGGGAAGTTCTCCTTGATCCACTTGCCCCAGCTTTCGCCGTCATAGACGAAGTCGGCACCGACGAAGCGGGTGTAGTTCTTGCCAGCCTCACCGCCAACATTCACGCGGTAGGGCACGACGACCGCGCCCGAGCGGTAGGCTTTGGTCAGTGCAGGCAGGATCGCGGGGCCGGCATCGCCGAAGACGACCATCGCATCGACACCGCGCGCCGCCATCGAGTTGATGTCGGAGATCGCCTTCTGCGTGTCGCCCTGACCGTCGGCATAGTAGTAGTCGGTGATGCTCGGACACTTCGCGGCTTCCTCCTTGCCCGACGCGGTGGTCACCAGACGCCAGCTATTGCCCCCGAAACCGTCGAGCAGCGCCAGCGAGGCTTTGTTCGGGCCGCACCAGGAGGGTGCGTCCTCTGCGCTGGCCGCCGAGGCCGAGAGGGCAATTCCAAGCCCCAGCGCCATATAGGCAGCGCATCCTTTCAGGTTAGACAGTTTCATGGTTCTCCTCCTCTGTAGAACTTGTCTGTTCTTTCTTGAAACGGTTCGTCCATTCGATCGAGTAGACCCCGATGCCGAATACAAGAGCGAGCGCCTGCACGATGGTCTGCGCCGAGTAAGGCACACCGATCGACAGAGCGAACTGGCTGAGCTGGTTGAGAAAGAAGGCGGCGATGACGACCGAGATTGGAAAGCCGCGCCCTCCCAGAAGCGAGGTCCCTGCCAGCACCACGACGGCGACCGAGGGCAGAAGCAGGCTGTTGCCTTGAAATGCCGTGGGTTCGCGGGTGATGCCTGCGATCAGGATGCCCGCGGTGCAGTAAAGGATCTGCGCCGCCACATAGGCCATCGCCTGATAGGGTTTGACGCTCAGACCCGCCGCACGGGCCGCCTTCGGGTTGGCCCCGATCGCCTCGAAGCGACGGCCAGCTACCGTCTTTTTCAGGCCGAAGGACACGAGGGCCAGAATGGCGAGGGCGAACAGCACCGAATGGGGAATCCCCAGGGTCTGACCGCCCGCGATATGGGCCAGCAGGTTCGTCGTGATCCGCGGCACGCCGCCCGAGATCGCGAAGACCGCCGAGAACAGAAGCGCGTTCATCCCGATGGTCGCAACGATCGCGTTCAGGCGGAAATAAGCGACCATGATGCCATTGAGCACCCCCGCGGCGAGCGCGAAGCCGACCGCGATGATCAGGGCGGGCAGAAGCCCCGCGTCCTGCCCATTGGGCATGTGGGTCGCGATCACCACCGCGAGAGATACCGAGCCCGGCACCGACAGATCGAAGCCGCCCTGCTGCACCACCAGCATCTGGCCGAGCCCGACGATGCCAAGCACCGCCGCGAAAGGCAGGCTGCCCATCAGCGACCCGGCGGTGACCGCCGAGGGTGCGAAGATGATGCAAAGGAGGATGAGCGCCAGCGTCGAGGCGACGATGGTCACGAAGCCCTTCGACAGGGACATCGAAGAAAGTCCCATCGAACCTCCGAAGCTATGCGGCGTCGTCTCAGCCATGTTTTCTCCTCCTCCCTCGCGTCGCGTCTCAGCTGATTTCCAAGGTGACCTTGACCGCCTTGTCGGGCGACTTGCCCAGCTCCAGCGCGGTCATCGCATCATCGATGTTGTAGCTGTGGGTCTGGATCGGCGAGAGATCGAGCCCGGTGCGCTCCAGGAACCGGATCGCTGCCGGCCAGACGCCGGGCGAGCCGATGCAGCCTTTCACGTTGAGGTTCTTGATCTGGATCTTGCCCAGCTCGACCGGGAATTTCTGGCCGATATTGATGCCGACCATCGAGACATCCCCGTCGTCGCGGGCATAGTCGAAGACATTGGCCAGCGAAGCCGGATGGCCCGCGCATTCGACCACGAGATCGGCGCCGCCCTTGGTCATCTCCTGCACCGCTTCGATCGGATCGCCATCGGTCGGATCGATCGTGCCATCCGCGCCGAGCTTCATCGCGATCTCGCGGCGCAGCGGCACCGGATCGACCACGATGACACGGGCACCCATGCCGATCGCGGCGGCTGCCGAGACGAGGCCGATCGTGCCCCCGCCCGAGACGACCACCGTATCCGCCGCGCACACACCACCATGGCGCAGCACCGCGTAATACCCGCAGGTGAAGGGTTCGATCAGCGCGCCTTTTGCGTCATCGACCGCATCGGGCAGCTTGTGCAGCCATTCGGGACGCGCGGCGAAGAATTCGCGATCCGCACCATCCATCGAGAAGCCGAAGTGATGGATACGCTCGGGCGTGTTGATCACGCATTCGCCGACTACGCGGTCCCCCGGCTTGAGCCCGTCGACATTCTTCCCGACCTCGACGACTTCGCCGACCCATTCATGGCCCGGAACGACCGGGTAGGAAATCGGGATGATATATTGACCGGCCAGCAGCTCGTAATCCGAGTGGCAAATCCCGACGCGGCGCGACTGGATCAACACCTCGTTGTCCGTAATGCCGGGCGTCTGCACCTGCGTCACGATGGGCTTGTTCGGTTCGTCGAAGATCAGGGCTTTCATGTCAGGCTCCAACTTTCGCTGCGGCGGGTTGCGCCACGCGTTCGATTTGACCGCTGCGGGAGGAGGCGAAGACCGCCTCGAGCAGCGCGATATTGTCGACCAGATGATCGGCGGTGACCGGGTAGGTTTCCTGTCCGCGCACGGCGCGGGCGAAACTCACCAGGTTGTCCTTCACGGGCTCGGCCTTGCCGATCTCGACGGTCTCGATCGGGCCGCCAGCCATGGCCGAGGTCACGATCCAGCCGTCGGGCGCCTCGACATGCGCCTTGTCGCGAATGTCGATCCAGCCTTTCGAGCCGTAGACCGTGAAGCGGGACATGAACGGGTTCGACAGAGAAGCCGACACGTAGGAGGTCCCGCCTCCGGCGAATTTCACATAAGCCGCGACCGTGTCGCCCTGCGGCAGTTCCGAAGACAGCTGCTCGCAGATGCACAGCACGCTTTCCGCGCGGCCCAGAAGGCGGACCGACAGATCGAGCAGGTGAATGCCCGTCGCGGTCATGCCGCCTGCCGGAGCTTCGCTCGCCTGAACGCGCCAGTTGCTCGGGTCCATGCCGACGAACTTGTCGTGGCTGAAATTGGCCTCGATCTGCTGGATACGGCCCAGCTCGCCCGCATCGGCCTTCGCCAGCATCTCGGCGATCGGCGGCTCCCAGCGGCGCTCATGGCCCATGCCGAGAACCAACCCAGCGTCGGCGCAAAGCGCGACCGAACGGGCGGCTTCTTCGGCGGTGAGCGCGAGCGGCTTTTCGCAGAAGACATGTTTGCCTGCCGCAACGGCCTTGGCGATCTGATCCGTGTGCAGAGAGTGCGGCGTCGCCAAAACGACAGCCTCGACCTCGGGATCGTTCAGCGCATCCGCATAATCCGCGCTGAGCGTCACGCCCTTCTCGGCGCAGAGATCGCGCACCGCGTCGAGGTTCGGCTCCACCGCGCGGACGACCTTGATGTCGTCAGGGGCGCTCGACAGAACGGCGAGCATCTTCTGCCCCCACCAGCCCATGCCAACGAGGGCGATTTTGACCGGCGCCGACATCAGCGGTTGTCCACGCGCTTGGAGAACGGACGGATCGAAACGGACTTCCACAGACCGACCTTCGCGAAGGGGTCGTTGCGGTTGAACTCCTCGACCTCTGCGAGGCTGTCGGCCTCCAGCACGAAGCAGCTGCCGATCATGGTCTCTTCGTCATCGGCCAGAAGCGGGCCCGAGATCACCGTCTTCACCGGCGCCTGAGCCAGATAGGCCTTGTGGTCCTCGTAATTGGCCAGCCGCTTGTCGACGGCACCGTCATGGTCGAGGCAATGAATCACGTAATGCATCTCTGTCTCCTCACTTCGCCGGAATGATCTTGCGCGCGCGCAACTCGTCGAAGACGTCGAAGAAGCTGTCGGGCGTGCTCTGATAGGCGTCGAAGCCCAGCTTCCGGCTGTTGGTCATGTCGGTGAAGCATTCCAGCTCGCGGCCGAGATCGGCGTCGCTGTGCCACCACGAGGCGAGCTTGGTCACAGGGATGTCCTGCAGCCCATATTGTGCGACCATCTCGGACCAGATCGCGGGCGCATCCGCCATCTGCTCTTCGAGCGGCGTCGTGTGACCGGGGTATTCCGCGACCTCGAGGCCGAAATACTCGGCGATCCGCGCCCAGAGCCAAGTCCAGCGGAAGACGTCGCCATTGGCGGTATTGAAGGGTGTGTTCGCAGCTTCCGGCGTCGTCGCGGCCCAGTAGAACTGTTTGGCGAGGATGCGCGCATCGGTCACATCGGTGACCGCGTTATATTGCTCGGGCGAACCGGGATAGAGGAACGGCTTGCCGGTGTGCTTGCAGATCGATGCATAGACCGCGAGCGTGACCGCCATGTTCATGTAATTTCCGACCGTGAAGCCGATCATGGTGTGCGGGCGGTGCACCGACCAGGTGAAGCCGTATTTCTCGGCCATCTCCAGCAGCACATCTTCCTGCGCGTAGTAGAAGTTCGGCCCCGGCAGACGCGGGCTCGATTCGAGGAAGGGCGTGTAGGGCGTGACCTTGGCGTAGTCGTCGAACGAACCGAGGTAATGCTTGAGGCCCGTCACCAGCGCGCCGTGCTTGATCGGCGCGCCTGCGATCCCCTCGAAGAGGTTGCGCACCATCATCCCGTTCACGCGGACATTCTCTTCCTCGTTGGCCTGACGCGACCAGGTGCAATAGAACACATGCGTCACGTCCTTGGCCGCAGCCAGCGCGGCCTTGCTGCCCTCTGCATCGGTCAGGTCTGCGGCAATGTGCCGGTCGGACCACTCGAGATCGACATCGCTGCGCGACACCGTCACGACCGTCCAGCCGTGAGATTTCAATTCGCGCGCGGTGTAGCTGCCCGAGAGGCCGGTCGCCCCGACAATCAACGCAATATTCTGTTCAGCCATGGGTCTTCGCCCCTTTCTTGCAGTTCCGTTTCGTCAGGTGGTGACGAGAATTTTCAGATGTTCCCCGGCAGGATCGAGAAGCGCCTCGAAGCCCTTGTCGACGACATCTTCCGCCGCGATCCGCGAGGTGATGACTTTCTCGATCGGGAAATTGCCCGAGGCGACCATGCGGCCGATCCGGGGCCAGATTTGCGTCGGGTAGCACCAGGTCGCTTCGACCGAGATGTCCTTGAGCGCCCAGAGCATCGCGTCGATGCTGGCGGGTTTCATGTGCAGGCCCACCTGCACGACCTTGCCCTGGCGGCGCACCGCTTCGGCGCAGGCGTTGAGCGAGGCTTCGAGCCCGACACATTCGAGCGCGACGTCGACGCCGACGCCCTCTTCGGTCAGATCGCCGACGACGGTCGGCAGCTCGCCGCTGCGCGGGTCGACGACATGCGCATAGGGCGCGATTTCCGAGATGATCCGGCGACGGTTCGGGTTCGGCTCCGACACGATGATCGTGCTCGCACCCGCCGCCCGGGCCGACAGCACCGTCAGCGCACCGATCGGACCGGCGCCCGAGACCAGAACGGTCGAGCCCGCCTCGACGCCGCCGCGATCCACGCCGTAAAGCGCAACCGCAGCCGGCTCGATCATCGCGGCCTGGTCATCCGTCAGCCCCTCGGGCACGGATTGCGCGTTGTAATCCTTGATGACGGCTTTCTCGCCCATGCCGCCCCAGGCCCAGCTCAGGCCGATGCAGCCCAGTTGCGGCGAGAGGTGATAGAGGCCGCGCTTGCCATAGTAGTCATTGCGTGGCGCCACGAGAGGCTGAACCGAGATACGCTCGCCCACCGCGACATTGCTGACCTCGTCGCCCACTGCGAGAACCTTGGCGGAGAATTCATGTCCAAGAATCTGCGGGTTGGACGCGCCGGTATAGATATGCGGTTCGGACGGGGTGACGATCGGCCCCGCGATATATTCGTGAAGATCGGTGCCGCAGATACCGGTCACGATCGGCGCGACCAGAACGTCATCCGGCGCCAGTTTGCTCGACGGTTCTTCGACATCCTCGACGCGGATGTCCTTCGCTCCGTGAAAACGAACAGCTTTCAAAGCTTTTCCTCCCTTTCCAAGTCTCGCGATCCTCTGGGTCTGCCGGGATCACCCCGACATCGAGATCGCCATTTGGCTGCGACGATTCGTAACAAACCAATCCGGCCATCACTGCAGAAAAATTTCCGCTTCGGATAAATTACATCCATCACCACCGTTTTGGCGACGTAATGTCGGCCCAACACATAAGTGGGAGATATAAGCATGAGCCAGACCCAGGTGGCAGACACTGATCAGATCGATACGCAGCAGACGCTTGGCTGGATCGGCGTGGGCAAAATGGGCGGCCCCATGGCGCGCAACCTCGTGGCGAGTGGCGCGAAACTTCTTGTCTCCGATCCGGCGAAGGACAGCCGCGATCGCCTGACCGCATTGGGCGCATCCGAGGCCGCGTCGATCTCGGATTTCGCGGGCGCAGGTATCGTCTTCTCGACACTGCCGAACGATCAGGCTTTGCTGGATGTCGTCGGCAATGGAGATGACGCAGGCCTCGCGACCACCCTGCCCGCGGGCGCGACGCTGGTCGAGATGAGCACGGTCTCCCCCGAATGCTCCGAAAGCGTTGCGAAGGTTCTCGCAGCCAAGAAAATAAACTATGTCAGAGCGCCGCTTTCCGGCAGCACCGACATGGCCGCGAATGCCGCGCTCACCGTGCTCGCCTCGGGCGACCGCGCGGGCTGGGACCAAGCGCTCCCCTACATCCGCAAACTCTCGGCGCGGCAGTTTTTCCTCGGAAACGGCGAAGAAGCGCGCTACATGAAGCTCGTTTTGAACACTCTGGTCGGCGCCTCTTCCGCGGTGCTCTCCGAAGCCTTGGCCATCGGCGCCAGCGGCGGCCTGACCCGAGCCGATATGATGGATGTAATTTGCGAAAGCGCAGTGGCCTCGCCCCTGTTCAAATATAAGCAGAAGCCGGTCGTCGAAGATGACTTCACGCCCGCTTTCACAGTGTCTCAGATGATCAAGGATTTCACGCTCATCAGCGAAGCCGCCCGACGCAACAGCGTGCCGCTGATGACAACCGGCCTGATCCTCGAGCTTTATAGAAGCGCCTCAAACGCGGGCATGCAGGACGAAGATTTCTTCGCATTGGTGAAATGGCAGGAAAAGTTGTCGACAAGATGAAATTGGCGGAGCAGCATTCGGAGGCCATGCAACCTCAGGATGCTGAACTCACGAGTCACGAGTTGTCCCGGATCGTCGATTTCCTCCGGCAGCTTCGTGCGCCCTTCGACGCGAACATGCCCGGCGGCAAGCCGGACGTGTATTTCAACATCACGCTCGAACTGGTCGACGCGCATCTGCGTGTGAGCCCGATCGACAAGTCGGGCCTGATCAGCCTCGCCGATGTGCCCTACAGCACCGGCAACCGCATGATCCTGAAGATGATTGAGGACGGCCTGATCCGGCAGGTGCCGCGCGGCAACGGCCTGAAGACGCATTTCCTCGAACCCTCCGACACCCTGCTCAACACCTTCATGGACTACGCGAGCTACGTGAAGGGCCACCTGGCGAAGACCTTCGGCTTGCGGCGCGGGATGGAGACCAGCGAATACTATTTCGGCGGCAGCTATTTCGCCTCGCAGATCATCTCCCCCGTGCGCGGGGAGGACATCTCCTCGATCAACCTTGGCGATATCAAGTTCCTGCTGAACGACGACAACTACTTCATCGCCATGCGCAACATGTGGTCCGATTTCCGCAACGATTTCGGCAAGCGCAGCAGCTTCGATCTTCAGCGACTGCCCGACCTCTACGCCAATACGCGACGCACCCTTTCGGAGATGTCGCCGCGCTATGATGTCGTCGCGATGAACATGCCGTGGCTCGGGGAATTCGCCGAGCGTGGGGAGCTCGCCCCGCTGGACGATCTCATCTCGGATGCCGCGATCAACGCGCTGGATTTCCATCCCTCCGTTTGGGGGACCGGCAACTGGAAAGGGACGCAATACGGCATCCCGCTCTATTGCACGATCGAGATTCTCGCCGCCCGCAAGGATCTGTTCGAGAGCCGCGGCCTCGCCTATCCGAAGACCTTTGACGAGACCATCGCCGCCGCGCGGGAATTCCATAACCCGCAGGACGACTTCTACGGCATCGCGTGGAACGGGCAGCGCGGCATGCCCATCGCGAACTCCTTCATGTTCTTCCTCGCGGCCTGCCGCACCACCGTCATCGACATGCCGCTGCGCAACCAGGAGAGCTGGAGCTTCGACACGTTCGAAAAGCTGAAGCTTCAGATCGACACCGAAGACGCGCTCGAAGTGATCGAATACATGAAGCAGCTCGTCGAGGTGTCGCCTCCCGACATCGCGACGATGGATTGGGAGCGGCGGATCCACTACTTCATGTCGGGTCAGACCGCGCTTGCCTATTGCTGGACGATGCGCGCGGCGCGCTTCGAGCATGAGCTGAGTTCCCGTGTTGCCCGCCGCGTCGCCTACCTGCCGCCCCCCTCGCGCCGGATGCGTCGCGTGTCGGCCCCGATCGGCGGCTTCCTTCTGACGATCCCCGCCTATGTCGAACCCGCGCGCCAGAAGCAGATCATCGACGCAATCGCATGGATGGTCTCGCCCGAAGCGATGAAAGAGCACGTGAAGAACGGCTTCCCCGTGGCACCGCGCTTCTCGGTCTGTGCCGACCCGGAGGCGCTGGCCTCCTCCCCCATCGTCAGCATGGTCGACCGGATGGCGCGCAAGAACGAGCTGGTGACATGGGCGCGCCCGCCGGTGCCGGAATTCAACCTGATCGAACGCACGCTCGGGGAAGAAATCCACGACATCGTTTTCAACGGAAAATCGCCCCAACGCGGCCTGAGAGACGCGGAGAACCGAATTCTCGACGCCGTCCGATCCGCGGGTTGAGACTGCTTCCCGCTGGCTGCCCCCTCGCGCTCGGGGGTAACGTTTGGCTGAGCAGCCATGGGTCATCCAACCGGCCGAGACGGGCGCCCGGGTAGCGTTCATGCCGAGGGTTGCAGGTTGAAGCAATCGCCCAACATGCGGCATCGAGACGCCGATCCTGATGCTCATCCCGGAGTTTCTGAAGGTGCTCCTCTCCCCTCGTGGAGCGCGAGCCTGCGCTTCGTCACGTCGATTATTGGGTTTCTACCTATTCGACCTGGCTGACTGCAGCGGAGAAAGCGCGGGACCACGTGCTCGATCTGCATATGGCTATTCTCAACGAACGTTGTGGATCTAATTTTTGGATGGCAGGTCGACACGTCATCCACTTCGGGATGCCCCAAAGCCCCTAGACGGACCCTCCGTGGGTAAGTGACGGGGCACGGTGGGATGCGCGCGCCATGCCGCATGAGCGAAGCAAGTCGGCCCGCTTCGGGATGCCGTCAGGCGAGCTCGGCAGCAGGCGGCGGCGCGGCCTCGGGGGCGGAGACGGCCTCATGGCCCAGATTGCTCTGAACCTCGCGCTCATATTCCCCGACGCGTTGGACGTTGTGCATGATCCGCGTGAACCAGCGCATCGCATCGGTCGCCTGAAACGTCTCCTGCATCGTATAAAGCCCGACATGCTCGCCCAGCAGAAGCCCGCGCCGGTGCCGCGCGAAGCGATGGGCGACCGGATCGGCCATCAGCCCCATCCGCGCCCCGATCTGCGGCAGATCGAGCGGACGTTCGGGCGACAGGCAGGCGGCGAACCATTGCGCGGGCCGCGGCGTGATCTTGCCGCGCAGCAGGATCGCGATGTAGCCGCGATGTTCGGCCTGCTCCACCAGCCGCATCAGATGGTCGGCCTGATGCATGAGGGCTGCAAAGGCGGCGGCCTCGGTGGGCTTGTCGCGCGGGACCGAAATCTGCGCCATGTAATCCTTCAGCTCATCGAGCGCGATCCCGACCCGCGGGCCCAGTGCCGACATCCGCCGCAGATCGCGCGCAGGGCCGATGGCCAGCGAATAGGCCGAGAAGACCTCGCGCGCCGCCCAGATCACCATCGCATGGGCCGATTGCATCGCCGCGCCCTCGTCGCTCAGCAGGTGGCGGTCCAACTCGGGCGGTGCGCGCCCGCCCAGATCGGGGCGCAGCTTCGCGACGAGCGTCGCGAATTGGCGTGTGACGGGCAGAAAGACCAGCGTCCCCAGCAGGTTGAAGCCGGTGTGAAACAGCACCAGCGCGGTATCCACACCGGTGCGCGCGGCCAGCGCTTCCAGAGGCCCCGCGATTAGCTGCAGCAGCGGAAAGGCGATCACCATCGTCCCGCAATTGAACAGCAGGTTCGCGATTGCGGTCTGCTGCATCGCCCGCGATCCCCCGAAGGCGGCGATCAGGGCGGTGAAGGTCGTGCCGAGGTTCATCCCGATCACCGCTGCCGCCGCCTGTATCAGCGGCAGCGCGCCGTTGCTGACCAGCACCAGAACCACCGCGATGGCCGCCGAGGAGGATTGCATCACCACCGTGACCGCCAGCCCCAGCGCCGCCATCGCGAGCAAGCCGCCCACTCCGGTACCGGGGATGCGCTCCACCGTGATCCAGTCCGCAGCCCCCGACATGCCCTGTTGCATCATGTCGAGCCCGATGAAGAGCAGGCAGAACCCCGCAAGCACGCGCCCGATGCGCGCCGCGCGGCCATGCGAGAGAAACAGCGTCAGGCTCGCGAAGAACAAAAGCCCCATCGCCACCGCGCCGAGCTTCAGCTTGAAGCCGACCAGCGACACGATCCAGCCGGTGACGGTGGTGCCGATATTGGCGCCGTAGATCACGCCGAGCGCCTGCGTGAAGCTCAGCAGCCCCGCGCCGACGAAGCCGACCGTCATCACCGTGGTCGCCGAAGAAGACTGGATCACTGCCGTCGTGACTAAGCCGCTCGCCACACCCTTGAGTGGCGTGGTGGTGAACCGTGCCAGCAGGCGGCGCAGGTTCGCGCCTGCCGCTTCGCGCAGCGCCTCGGTCATTATCTTCATGCCGAGCAGGAACAACCCGATTCCGCCCAGTGCCGACAGTGTCTCCGACATGGCTTTCCACCCTTCGCCGTCGACAATGCGACCACGCGGTGCGGAATTCAAGCGCTGGCAAGAGCGCCGCGCAAAGCTCTGTTTTACCGGATGAATCCGGTTCTGACTGACCTGTGCAAGTTGCCCTCCGGGTCGTTTTAGGGCCGCGGCCTTAACCGCGGGCGATAAATTCGAAGGAGAACTTCATTCCCGGCTTCGGAGGCGGCGGGAACGGCGCGGCCCGGCGGACATGGTCGAGCGCCGCCGCGTCGAGGCCCGAGGAGCCGGAGCCGCGCAGGATGCGCACCGTACTCAGCCGCCCGTTTGCTGAGATCACGAAGCCGACCACGGCGCGCCCCCGGCCCTGCCCGCGTCGCTTCGGCGTGGACTGGATCTTGCGGATGACCGAGGCCGCGTATTGCCGGGGCGATTGACCGGATCGGGCCGTGCTGGGGGCCTTGGCGGGCTGGCCTTTATCGGCGGTGTTGCGCGCCTTGGCCGCGCCTTGCGAGGTGCCGCGCCGGGCATCGCGGGCGGCATTTCCCGCGTTGCTTGGGGAGGCTGGTTTCGCTTCGCTTTGCGCCTGTTTTCCGGGCTTGGCCCTTTGCTGCGGCGCGGGGCGTTTGGGGCGCGCTTCGGGGCGCTGGCTTTGCTGCGGTGCGAGCGTGCTCTCGGCGCGCAGGGTCTCGGGCGTGGGGGTGACGGCGGCAAGTCGGTCTGGCGCTGTGGGCGCGGACGGGCTTGCCGCATCTGGTGTGGTGGGCGTCTCCGGCTGCACCGGGCGCGTGACCTTGCGGGCAATCGGCTCGGCGCGCTCCGGCGTAACCGGCGTGGCGCGTCCTGCCGCGAGATCGGCGAAATCATTGCCAAGAAGCGGGGCCTCCTGTGCGACCTGACCGCCTGCGGGCGGCAACTCCGGCGCGGCTACAGGCGTCTGCGCCAGCCCCAGCGCATGCAGCCCGGCCGAGACCGCAAGCGCCACACAGGCGATGAGCGCGCCCCGGTTCATGGCGCTTCTCCCCGCTCGGCCACGAGGCGGATACCCTGCGCCCCGGCCGCGCTGAGATCGCGGGCCAGCGCCACGAGCGCGGGCGCAGGGGCCGCGCGGTCGGGCAGGATACGGGCCACGCCGCCTGCCTCGGGCGGAAGCTGTGCGATGAAGGCGGACGCATCCGCGATGCCCTCGGGCCAGAGAATCTCACCCTGCGCGCTCAGCGCCGCCCGACCCGGCTCGGGCGCGCGAGCGCCTTCCGGCAAAGCGACAAGCTGCAGATCGGCGGGCGGGCGTGCGGCGAGCGTGCCGGCCACGAGGAAGAAGGCCAGCAGCAGGAAGACCACGTTGATCAGGGTCAGGATCGGCTCGCTCCGGCGGCGGGTGAAACGCGTGCTCATCCCAGCACCTCCGCTTGCAGCCCCGGCACAGCGCGCAGCCGCACCAGCAGATCGGCCAACCGTTGGCTCGAGGTGTCAGGCTCGAGGCTGACCAGCAGGCGCGGCGGGGGCTGTCCGAAATCGTCCCGCAAGGCCGCCTCCAGCGCGTCCAGATCCACCGCCTTGCCGTTCAGGCTGATCCGCTCGGGCCCGAGCTGCAGGAAGGCCAGCTTGCTCTCGGGCGCAGCCGCGCCCCCTGCCCCGCGCGCCGCGATCGGCAGTTCGGTCATGCGCGAAAAGCTCGAGGCGAGCATGAAGAACATCAGCAGCAGGAAGATCACGTCGATCAGCGAGGTCATCGACAGGCTGCGGCGGCGAAGCGGCTTGCGCATGTCATTCCCCGGCGGTTTGCACAGCGCGATTGAGCTCGGCCCGCGCGGGTGCGCCCTCGGGCAGCGCCGGGCCGCAGAGCGCCTCGATCATCAGCGCGGCAGTCTGGCTTTCGCGGGCGATGCGGCTCTCGACGAAGGACAGAAACAGCGAGACCGGCATCGCGATCCCGAGGCCGAGCGCAGTGGTCAGAAGCGCAACCCAGATGCCGCCCGCAAGCTGCGCGGGATCGACCGAAGCGCCTGCGCTCTGCAGGGTCTGGAAGGCTTCGATCATGCCCAGAACCGTGCCGAACAGGCCCAGAAGCGGCGCGGTCTGCGCGATGGCGTCCAGCAATCGCATCCCGGCCTCGCTGCGGGCGGCCTGGATTTCGGTCTCGGTCTGCAAGCGAGTCCGCAGCGCCTGCGGCTCGGGGGCCGCCATCGCGCGGCGGGTCAGTTCCGCCAGCGGACCGCGGGCGGACGCGAGGCTCTGGCGCGCCGCCCCGCGCTGGCCCGCCTCCCACAGATCGAGCGCGGCCTCCAACCGCGCGTGAGCCCCGATCCGCAGGCTCGTCAGGTGCCAGAGCTTCCACAGCACGGCCGCCCCGGCGATCACCGAGACACATAGCAGCAGCGCCACGACCCAGCCCCCCAGCGCCACGAAATCGCTCAAACCCTGTTGGATTGCCGCAAGAGAGATCATCCCGTCACCTCCGTTCCGTCGACGCGCGAGCCGGTTTCCAGAGCGTCCGCGCAGGCCGCCTCGTCCGCGCCCTCGCAGGTCTCGACGCCATTGATCAGGATCTGGCCAAGCGCGGCGCAGCGCAGCCCCGCCAGATCGAATTGCCGCACGCGGGGCTTGCCCGCGGGCAGGTCGCGGAAATCGAGGAGCAACAGCCGCTCGACCGCGCCCGCGCGGGTGAAGATCACCGCCTCCACCACCAGCGCGTCGAGATCGCTCCCCAGCCCGTTCTCCGCCAGAAAACTCAACCGGCAGGCGTTTTCGGCCTCGGTTGCCCCGGCCAGCGTCAAGCTGAGCCGGGGCGCGCCCTGCGCGGAGATGCCATGAGGGAGGCACGCGCAAAGCAGTGTCAGAAGCGCCGCCCTCACCATGTGAAGGCCTTGGCGACAGAGAGTTTCACGTTCCGGCCCGGCGCGTTGTCGAGCGAGAGGTTGTTGCGGTACTCGCGGTCGAAGACGTTCTCGACCGTCAGGTTCACCTCGATCCCGGCGAGCCGTTCGGGTTGCCAGCTGACGAAGAGATCATGCGTGGCGTATCCCGGCGCCGAAGTGGAGGCGGACGCCGTCTCGATCCCGCTGAAGCCCTGCACGCGCCAACCCGCGCGCACGCCCTGATCGGGGAATTTCGCCCCCAACGTCAGCGCGATATTCTCGGCGGGCGTGTCGGTGAGGGTCTGGCCCGTCGCCTCGTCCTTGGATTTCACCTTGGAATAGGCGAGTTGCCCGAACCAGCGATCGGCCTCGTAAGACGCCTCGATCTCGCCGCCCCAGATTTTCGCCGAGTCGACATTGCGGAAATAAGGCACGCCGACCGAGCCGGAGGGGTTGGCCGCGATCAGATCGGTCAGATCGTTGTGGAACAGCGTGGCTTTGGCGGAAAGGCTGTCGCCATCCGACAGAAGGCCCGAGGTCTGATAGGTCACGCCCAGCTCGACCGTGGTGGCTTTCTCCTTGTCGAGATTGAGGCTCGCAGTGCGGCCTGCCGCCCCGATCCCGTCGGTCTGGTAGAGCTCGTCCAGCGTCGGCATCCGCTCGGTCCGCGCGAGCGAGCCGAAGACGCCCCAGGTGTCGTTGAACTGATAAAGCGCCGCGATCTTCGGCGAGATCGCCGTGCCGTCCTGATCGGTACCGCCTTGCGCTGCCGCCGCCGCATCGGGCGAGAGCCACGCCCGGTCCACGCGCAGGCCCGGCGTGATCGTCAGCTTGTCGTTCCAGACGAATTCGCCCTGCACATAGAGGCCCAGCTTGTCCTCGGTGCCGCCCGGGTGGAAGGCGGGCTCGCCCACCGAGGAATTCGCATAGCGGTTCTGATGCGAAAGCTGCGTGCCGAAGGTCAGGTAGTTCTCCCACGCGCCGCGCGACATCTCGACGGTGTTCTCGAGCTTGAGCGCGGTGGTCTCGTAGCTCGCCGTATTCGGGCAGAGCACCGAGAAACGGCCCGGCGAACACATCATCCCGAGCGAGAAATTATCGCGCTCCGTCGAGGTTTTCGAGTAGCTCAGCTGCGCTTCGAGATCGAGCCACGGGTTGCTCACACCTTCATTCGCGTAGGTCAGGCTGAGCGTGTCGTCGATCGCGTGCAGGTCCGAGGTGCCGAAAGCCGAGGCCAGCGCCCCGCCGGTCTGCGCGACGGCCGCATCCTTCAGGTCGCTATCGGTGCGCGAGGCCGAAAAGGTCAGGCGCTGATCGCGGTTCTCGCCGAAATAGTAGTTCGACTTCAGCAGCGCCGACCAACGGTCGCCCGCGGTGGCCGGGATCGTCTGCCCCGCGCCGTCTTCCATGTCGTCGGACGTGCCCCGCGAATAGCTGAACAGCATATTCGCATCCTCGCCCAGTTTCTGGGCATAGGTCACCGTGCCGATCTTGCCGTCGCCATTGCTGTCATAAGCGCCCTTGAGCCGGACCGCGCCGGTCTGCCCCTCGGGAATGAAATCGGTGGCGTCCTTGGTGGTGAAATTCACCACGCCCCCGATCGCGCCCGAGCCATACATCGTCGACGAGGCCGGACCGCGCAGCACTTCGACGCGCTTGTAAAGCTCGGGATCGCCGAAGAAGGAACCGGTGCGATACTGCTCGAAGAATTTCACCGCACCGTCGACGGTGATGATGATGCGGTTCTGGCTGCCGGTCTGCTCGGCATTGCCGATACCGCGGATGTTGAAGGCCTGCCCCAGCATCCGCGCCGAGGCGCCCGCCGCCTGCACGCCCGGCACGTCGGCAAACAGATCGCCCATCGTGCGGGGCTGTTCCTCGTCGAGGTCCTGCTGGTCGATCACCGTCACCGCCTGCGGCGTGTCGATTGCCACTTTCGGCGTACCCCAGCCATAGATCAGGCGGCCCAGCATCGTGTAGCCGTCATCGGTCCCGCTCTCCTGTGCGAGTGCCGGACCTGCGGCGGCGATCAGCGCGAGGCTGGTAACTGTCGTGAAAAGCCGCATCCGCGCGGCGCGAGGCGTCGTAGCCATGGTTGTCCCCTTCGTGGTCTGCATGGGGCTGGCGTGACGCTGGCAGCGCAGAAACTGTCTTGATTTCGATGATGTGACCAGCTAGAGAATCCGACAAAACTAGTCAAGTATATTCCTGAGATATATTTGATCCCATCCGCGCCCAGCTCGAGGCTTCGCCCTCTCGCCAGATTCGCGCCCTTTGCGAAAACGACGAGAGGACTCCCCATGCCCGCAGACGGCACCCTGCCCCAACAGCTTTCCCCCGAAGGTATCCGCGCGCTCCGCGCCGAGCGCCCCGAGATGCGCGCGCGCGATTTCGCCTCTCAGCATGGCATCGCGGAGGCCGAACTGGTCGCCGCCCAGATCGGCACGACCGCCACCGCGATCGAAGCCCATCCCGATGCGATCATGCCGCGCCTGACCGCGCTTGGCGACGTAATGGCGCTGACCCGCAACGAGAGCTGCGTGATCGAACGGCGCGGCACTTACGAAGACTATCACTCGGGCGCGCATGCGCAGATGGTGCTCGGCAAGGAGATCGACCTGCGTCTCTTCGCGCAGCACTGGGCCCATGCCTTCGCGCTGGAGGATGGCGAGAAACGCTCGATCCAGGTGTTCGACCCGGCGGGCGATGCGATCCACAAGGTGCATCTGAAACCCGAGAGCGACGTGGCGGCCTTCCACGCGCTCGTCGCGGCGCTTCGCCTGCCCGTGCAATCGGATCAGCTCGATCTTGCGCCCCGCGCTCAGGTCGAGGCCGCGAAATCGCTGCCCGAGAAGGCCGAGACCCTGCGCGCGGAATGGGACAAGCTGACCGACACGCATCAGTTCCTGCGGCTGGTCTCGAAGCTTAAGATGAACCGGCTCGGCGCCTACCGGATCGCGGGCGCGCCCTATGCCACCGAGATGTCCCCCGGCGCGGTCGAGGCGTTGCTGACCCGTTGCGCCGCCGACCGGACGCCGCTGATGATCTTCGTCGGCAATGCGGGCTGCATCGAGATCCACGGCGGTACGATCGAGACGGTGAAGCCGATGGGCCCGTGGATCAACGTGCTCGACCCGCGCTTCAACCTGCATCTGCGCGGCGACCACATCGCCGAGGTCTGGCTGGTCGACAAGCCGACGAAGAACGGCCCCGCGCTCAGTCTCGAGGCCTTCGACAAGCAAGGCGCGCTGATCACGCAGATCTTCGCCTCGCGCAAGGATGGCGGCGTCGAGGCGTTCAACGCGACGATCCGCGCATTGCCGCATCTGGAGGGTCAGGCATGAAGCGTCTTGCCCTGATCGCCGCCCTTCTCATCGCGGGCCCGGCACTGGCGGAACCTGCCCGTGTGATCTCGCTCGGCGGGGCGGTGACCGAGATCGTCGTGGCGCTTGGCGCGGAGGACCGGCTCGTCGCGCGCGATACCACCTCGGAATATCCCGAGCGCATCACCGAGTTGCCCGATGTGGGCTATGTCCGCGCGCTCTCGGCGGAAGGTGTGCTGGCGCTCGCTCCCGACCTGATCCTCGCCGAAGCCACGGCAGGCCCGCCCGAGGCGGTGGAGACGCTGAAGGCGGCGGGCGTCGATTTCGTCGCGCTGCCGGGCGATCCCAGCGTGCAAGGCGTGCGCGAGAAGATCGCGGTGGTCGGCGCCGCGCTTGATCGCGAGGAGGCAGCCGAACGGCTCACCGCCAGTTTCGACGCCGAGATGGACGCGGTGCGCAAATCGGCGGGCGCTGTCGCCACGCCGAAGCGGGTGCTCTTCGTGCTGTCCTTACAGAACGGCCGCGTGATGGCAGGAGGCGAAGGCTCCTCCGCGGAGGCGATCATCGAGCTTGCAGGCGGGGTGAATGCCGCGACTGGGTTCGCGGGATACAAGCCCGTAACCGACGAGGCGATCCTTGCCGCCGATCCGGATGTGATCCTGAAGATGGATCGCGAGGGCGAGATGGCGGTGACAAAGCGCGACATCCTCGCCCACCCCGCGCTGGGGCAGACCCGCGCAGCCCAAGGCGGCGCGCTGGTCGCGATGGACGGGATGCTGCTTCTGGGCTTCGGGCCGCGCACGCCGCAGGCCGCGCAAGCTCTGCATGCGGCGCTTTATCCCGGGGCGGAGGGCTGAGGCGATGGCGATGACCTCCCTCGCCCTGCCCGACGCCATGCGCCGCCCCTGCCCGCCGCTGCGGCTCGGGCTCATCGCGCTGCTGGTGATCGCGGCGGCCCTGTCGCTCGGGACCGGGGCGGCGGGGGTCTCGCTGCCGCAGGTGCTGGGCCAATGGCTGACCGGCGAAGAAATCTCGACCCGCGACCGCGTCGTGCTGCTCGACATCAGGCTGCCGCGGCTGGCCATGGGGCTGATGGTCGGGGCGGCGCTCGCGGTCGCGGGCGCGGTGATGCAGGGGTTGTTTCGCAACCCGCTCGCCGATCCGGGCATCATCGGCGTCGGCGCGGGCGCGGGCCTCGGCGCCGTCGCGATGATCGTGCTGAGCGGTTTCCTCCCCGCTACTATCGCCGCCTTTTTCGGCACATGGCTGGTGCCGGTCGCGGCCTTCGGCGGGGCGTGGACGGCCACGCTGCTGCTCTACCGGGTTGCCAGCCGGGGCGGTCAGGTCTCCATCGCGACGCTGCTTCTGGCCGGGATCGCGCTGGCCGCGCTGGCGGGCGCGCTCACCGGCATCCTGACCTACCTCGCCGATGACACGCAGCTGCGCGATCTGACCTTCTGGGGCATGGGGTCGCTGGCTGGCGCGAGCCACATGAAGCTGCTGGTCGGCGGGCTGCTGATCGGGCCTGCGCTGATCCTGACCCCGCGGCTTGCGCGCGGGCTGAACGCGCTGGCACTGGGCGAGGCGACGGCGGCGCATATGGGCCATGATATCGAGCGGCTCAAGCATCGCGCGGTGATCGGCGTCGCGGCGCTGGCGGGGGCGGCTGTCGCGATGGCGGGCGGGATCGGCTTCGTAGGCATCGTGGTGCCCCATCTGCTGCGCATCGCGGGTGGGCCGGATCACAAGACGCTGCTGGTGGATGCGGCCCTCCTCGGCGCGGCGCTTCTGGTGCTGGCCGATCTGATCGCGCGGCTGGTGGTCGCGCCTGCGGAACTGCCCATCGGGATCGTCACCGCCATTCTGGGCGCGCCGGTCTTCCTGTGGATCCTGATCCGCCGTCAGGGATTGGGAGGGGTCTGAACATGCTGGAGATTTCCGATCTGCATGTCGCGCGGGGGCGTAGCGACGTTTTGCACGGCCTCTCGCTGAGCGCCAAACCGGGCGCGGTGACGGTGATCCTCGGCCCGAATGGCTCGGGAAAATCCACGCTGGTGCAAGCGGCCTCGGGGGCGCTGCCCTATCGCGGGCGGATCGCCCTGCAATGCCATGAGATCGCGCAGACGTCCGCCTGGCGTCTGGCCGCGCTGCGCGCCGTGCTGGAGCAATCCAACAGCGTCGCCTTTCCCTTCACCGTGGCCGAGGTGGTGGGGATGGGGCTGCATGCCGGGATCGAGGCGGATCACCCCGAAATCGTGTCTGCCGCTTTGGCCGAGGTCGGGCTGAGCGATCTGGCCCATCGCCCGATCCAGTCGCTGTCGGGCGGCCAGCAGGCCCGCGCCCATCTGGCGCGGGTGCGGGCGCAGGTCTGGCAGCCGGTCAGCCATGCGGGGCCTCGCTGGCTTCTGGTCGACGAGCCGGTGGCGAGCCTCGATATCGCGCATCAGCTCGAGGTGATGGCGATCCTGCGCCGCTTCGCCGATGCGGGCGGCGGCGTGGTCGCGGTGATGCATGACCTCAACCTCTCGGCGCAGCTGGCCGACGAGATGGTGCTGATGCGCGAAGGCCGGATTGAGGCGCAAGGGCCGCCCGAGGCGGTGATGCGCGGGCCGGTCCTCAGTCGCACCTATGGGTGCGAGTTGCAGGTGGGCGCGGCGGCCTCGGACGGGCTTTGGGTGCTGCCGCAATTCGCGCGACCGGCCTGAGCCCGCGCACCGTCCTTTCACAGGTTTCGCACAGAAGTCTGAGTGTTCGCATCGCCACAAGCGCGCTATGCTCGCGGCAGTGCCGCCTCTCGCGCGGCGCCGGAACAGGCAGGACCGTCGCATGACCCAATCCTTGAACCGCCTCGTCGAGCGGCAAATCCAGAAGGCCCTCGCGGAGGGACAGTTGAGCGGGCTTTCCGGCGAGGGCAAGCCGCTCCCGGATCGCTCGGGCGAGGCGTTCACCGATATGGCGACGGCCGTGGCGTCGCGCATCATGGCCGAAGCCGGCGCGTTGCCCGAGGAGTTCAAGCTCAAGAAGCTGCTGGAGGCCGCCAAAGAGAGCTACCGGGAGGCCGAGGGCGACGATGCCAAGCGCGTCGCGATGGCGCTGATCGCCGATCTGGAGCAGCGCTACAACATCGCGGTAGAGGCGCGGCGGCGGTTCATGGCCCCTTAGCCTGACGCGGGTGTTCGAGGGTCGATCTGGTTGACCCAGAACAAGGAAATCCGCGCGAAAAACGGTGACGGTGACGCGCTTCCTGACGTCACGCTCCAAGGCCGCCCCAATGTCTGTCGCTCGCGAACACCCGACCCCGACATCCACGGCGCGCGCATTGCTCGCCTTTCTCGCGCTGACCTTCGCGATCACCTGGGGCGTGATCGGCAGCTACATCTTCTGGCCTGACGCCATGGCCGCGCGGTTCGGCCAGATCAGCGGCGCGCACCCGCTCTTCTTTCTGGCCACCTGGGCCCCGGCGATCGCGGCCTTCACGGTGGTCGTGACCTCCGCCGGACTAGGCGGCTTGCGCCGGTTCCTGTCGCGCCTTCTGATCTGGCGCTGTCCCGCGCCGTGGTGGGGTTTCATCCTGCTCGTGATCCCGCTCGTTTACATGATCGGCTCAACGATCAAGGGCGGCCCCTTCCTCGCACCGAAACCGCCCGAGGGCGTAGGCGCGATGGTCAGTCTGATGTTCATGATGCTGCTTCTCGGCCCGATCGAGGAGTTCGGCTGGCGCGGCGTCGCGCAACCGCTGTTGCAGCGCCATGTCGCCCCGTTCTGGGCGGGCGTGCTGATCGGCGCGATCTGGGGCGTCTGGCACCTGCCCGCCTTCTACCTCGCCGGGGTGGTCTTCGCGCAATGGAGCTTCCTGCCCTTCTTCATCGGCAATATCACCCTCGCGGTTCTGGTCACGCCGATCTTCAACGCGGCGCGGGGCAGCCTTCTGTTGCCGATGCTGTTCCACTGGCAGCTCATCAACCCGTTCTGGCCGGATGCGCAGCCTTGGGACACGTGGATTCTGGTGGGCGTCGCCGCGATCGTCGTCTGGTGGAAGCGCGACATGATGTTCACGCGCGAAGGCGCCGTGACCGAAGTGATCCCCGGTGAAGTGCGGCCATGAGGCACGGGTAGGCGCCGTTACCTGGGAAAGCGGATGTCGGTGACATCGGCGATATAGAACGGGAAATAGGCCTCCGTCTCGAAGTTGTTCCCCGCCTCCACATGGGTCGGGAGCCAAAAGCCCTCGACCTCGCGAAACTCTGAAAGATAGCCGCCGAAGGACTGAAGCCGGTGGCGCTTTTGCGGGTTCGCATTGCTCCAGCGCTGGAAGCTGACCTGCTCGGGGCGACCATCCGTGGCGACGGTGAGATCGACCGCCTGCTCCAGCCCGTCATGGCGCATCGTCATCCGGGCGATGTTCGCGGAGACCGGCTCCCACGTCACTTTCGAGCCCGGCAGCACTGCGGCGGGCGTCCAGAACACCGCCTCGGCCACGTAGCGCCCGAAGGCGGAGCGTTTATGATCCGCGCTGCCGCCGAACCGGGCCACGGGGGCGAGGCCCGCTATCCAGAACCGGGTCCATTTGGCGCTGTCGGAGCCGCTGAGACGCATCCCGCCAGTCCCGCCCGACATCGCCCAGACGAAGCCCTGCGGCGCGGCGAGCACCTGCGTGGCGCGCATCGGCATGTAGCCGGGGGCAGATTTGTCACCCATGCCGAACTGCCCCTGCATCTCCAGCCGCGCGACGGTGTGAAGCGGCGTTCCCTCCGCGATGGCGAAGGTGAAAAACCGGCGCGCGGGCTCGGGAAGGTCGGCGACCATATCGGCGGAGAAGCGCGGCGGATCGGTGGGTTGAAACGCACTCAAGCGGGCCATCTCGTCCCGGTCTGCCCGCAGGTCGAGACGCCGCCTTGCGAAAAGGCCGAAAAGCCCGACGGCGACGATGGTCAGAACCCAAAGAGCCATGCGAGTTTGCTACCTTTCCATTTCGATCCGCGAGACGCCAATCGCGAGGCGCCTTGAACTTGAGGATAGCACACTAGCTTGCCGCGCTTCGATCCGTTCGGCGCCCCCGCATCCCGAGAACGGACCGCCACCACGCGGATCACATAGTCGCAGTCACGCGCCCGTGAAATTGCAGTTCCGGCCCCCTGCCCCTATCGTGCCGCGACAATCGCCGAGTAGGCGCGCAGGACTGGCCCCATGGGAAATCCCCGACTGGCCCTGTCGCATCGGCAGATCAGAGAGACAGACTGGCCGCGACCGCCGCGCCGAGATGCGCGGCCCGACAGGTAGCAAGACAGGAAGGCCCCTTCATGACCAAGATCGCCCTCATCACCGGAGCCACCGCAGGGTTCGGCGACGCCATCGCCCGCCGTTTTGTCCATGAGGGCTGGAAGGTCATCGTGACCGGGCGCCGTCAGGAACGGCTCGACGCGCTGGTCGACGCGCTCGGCGGACCTGAGGTCGCGCATCCGCTGTGCTTC
Organism: Thioclava sp. F28-4; assembly: GCF_002020045.1. Lineage (NCBI taxonomy): Bacteria > Pseudomonadati > Pseudomonadota > Alphaproteobacteria > Rhodobacterales > Paracoccaceae > Thioclava > Thioclava sp. F28-4. The sequence continues at coordinate 41,824 of NZ_MPZQ01000011.1, forward strand.
GACATCCGCGACGAGGCGGCGACGCGCGCAGCGCTCGACAGCCTGCCCGAAGGCTTCGCGCAGATCGACGCGCTGATCAACAATGCGGGCCTCGCGCGCGGCACCGCGCCCGCGCAGGACTGCGATCTGGATGACTGGCGCGCGATGATCGACACCAATATCACCGGGCTCGCGGTGATGACGCGGCTCACGCTGGATCGGCTGATTGCGCGCCGGGGGCTGATCGTGAACCTCGCCTCTATCGCGGCGAACTGGCCCTATCCGGGCGGCAATGTCTATGGCGGGACGAAAGCCTTCGTGCAGCAGTTCTCGCTCGGGCTGCGCTCGGACCTGTCGGGCACCGGCGTGCGCGTGACCTCGATCGAGCCGGGCCTGTCGGAGAGCGAATTCACGCTGGTGCGCACGGGCGGCGACAAGGCGGCCTATGACAAGCTCTATGCCGGAGCCGATCCGCTGCAGCCCGAGGATATCGCCGAGAGCGTCTACTGGGTGGCTGCGCTTCCACCGCATGTGAACATCAACTCGATCGAGATCATGCCGGTGAGCCAGAGCTGGGCACCGTTCCAGATCCACCGCGACTAAGGGTCACGCGGGGCCGATCACAGATAGACCGAGAGGCCCCGCCACCCTGCCAGCACCGCCGAGATCGCCATCACCCCGATCGCGATCTTGCGGTATTGCGCATGATCGAGCCGCGCGAAAGCCGCCGTGCCCGCCCAGGTGCCCAGCGCCATCGGCGGCACGGAAATCGCGGTGAGCCAGAGCACCTCTCCGTCAATCGCACCTGCGAGCCACAGCCCCGGCACCGCGATCACCGAAGCCACGAAGAAGAACAGCAAAAGCGACGCCCGCGTCTGCGCAGGCGGCGTGCCCGCGCCGAGATAATAGACCACAGCGGGCGGCCCGGGCATCGCGGCCAACCCCGAAAACGCCCCCGAGGCCACACCCGCCAGCAGCGCCAGCCCCGAATGCGGCTGCGGGGCGGTGGGCTTGTAGCGCAGCAGCATCGCGAGCCCGGTCAGCACCAGCACCGCAATTGCCATCCGCGCGGCATCGGGGCTGAGCGCACTGAGCGCCCAGATCCCCAGTGGCGTCCCGATTAGCGAGCCCGCACAGAGCCGCAGGAGCGAGGGCCGATGCACCGCGCCGCGCAGCTTGACCAGATCGTGCAGCCCCACGACCACCTGCAACAGCACCGCCATCGCGACAGCCTCCAGAGGCGGGATGAACAGCGACAGGATCGGCACGGCGGCAATCGCGAAACCGAACCCCGCCATGCCGCGCAGCACCGCCGCATAGGCCACGGCGAGGATCACATAGAGGGTCGTGGCGTCGAACATCATCGGCTCCGTCAGGGTCTTTCCCTCGCCCTAGCTCGCCGCCTGCGCGCCCGATTGGTCCAGAGCGGCATTTTCGTTGGGGCCAGAGACGCCCTCTTGCGCCAGCCGCGCCGCGATCTCGCCCAAGAGGCGCATCCCCGGCACGATGGCCTCGGTCTGGATCAGCGACAGGCCGAGCCGGATGAAGCGCCCCGCCTGTTCCGGGGCCACGAAGGGATCGCCGTTTTCCAGAAGGATACCTTCCGCCCCCGCCGCTGCGATCAGCTCGCGCCCGTCGACGCCCGCGGGCAGCTCCAGCCAGACCGAAGAGCCGCCATGACAGGGATCGGGCGCGCGGAAGCCGGGCAGCAGATCGGGCAGATGTTCCATCACCCGGTACCAGCGGTCGGCATGGGCCGCGCGCAGCTTGCGCAGCAGCGACAGGTAATGCCCCTCGGCCAGAAAGATCGCGGCCGTGCGCTGGTTGTTGAGCGGGACCGAGCGATGCACCAGCCGCCGCAGCCAGCGCGCCTCTTTCACCAGCGGCTCGGGGGCCACCAGAAAGCCCAAGCGCACCCCCGGCGCGAGCGTCTTCGACAGCGTGCCGAGATAGATCACCCGCCCGTCCCGGTCGCGCGATTTCAGCGCCGGTTCGCGGGCGAAGGCGACCTCGCCCTCATAGTCGTCCTCGATGATCAGGAAATCGTCCTGCGAGGCCCGCGCGAGGATCTCGTCGCGGCGCGGCCCGGGCATCATCACCATCGAGGGGCAATGCGCGCCCGGCGTCAGCAGCGCCAGATCGAGCCCCTGCCCCGACGCGATCCGCGCGCCTTTCTCATCGATCGGCAGCGGCACGGATTGCGCGCCGGACATCTCGAAGATGAAGCGCGAATCCGGGTAGCCCGGCATCTCGCAGCCGACCCGCTTGCCCGCCCCCGCCAGAAGCTGGGCGAGCAGGTAGAACCCCTCCTGCGCGCCGAGCGTGATCAGGATCTCCTCTGGCCGCGCATAGATGCCGCGCTCGGGCAGGATGCGGGTGCGGATCTGCTCGATCAACATCGGATCGTCGTCGACCGCCCGATCCGCCGCCCACCAGTCGAGCGAGGCCCGCCCCAATGTATCGCGCGAGGAATTGCGCCACGCGTTGAGCGGGAACAGTCGCGGATCTACCTGCCCGAAGATGAACGGATAGGGATAGTCCTGCCAGTTCAGCGGCTTACGGATATGGTTGAGCTTCGACGGGGTGACGCCGATACGCGCTTTCCAATCGACCACGGAGGCGCCCGCGACGCTCTGCCCTTTCCCCTGCCCGCGGGTGGCGACGAACAGCCCGCGGCGCGGCTGCGCCTCGAGATAGCCGCGCGCGACCAGCTCGTCGTAGACGGCGGTGGCGGTGTTGCGCGCGATGCCCAGCTTCTCGGCCAACGCGCGCGAGGACAGCACCTTTTGCCCCGGTGCCATCTTGCCCGCGTGAATCGCCGCGATCAGCGCCTGACGCAGCTGGCTTTGCAGCGGCTCGGGGCTGTTACGGTCGATGGAGACGGGCAAGCGGTCCATGATCTGGCTCCTTTGAATTGCCCTCGCATCTGCGCTCTGGCCCCATGGAAGAGCAAGGTCGAGCGGGCCAGATGTCGCCCGATCTTCGGCAATTGCCCATTTTCCGGTCATCTGCCCGGCTGAGGGCTTAAAACCTCTGCCCGAAATACATCGATGCCGAAATCTGGCCCCATCGGAATTGGCGCTCTGGCCCTCACATGCTGCACCGCGGAAAGGCTTGATGGGCGCCGAACCCAAAGGAAAGGGAAACTCCGATGGACGGTCAGTTCAACGATATCAGCGCCACGGTCGAAGCCGACCGCGCCCATGTCTGGCACCACCTGTTCCAGCACGCCGCACTGGACCACCGCGATCCGCGCATCCTTGTCGAGGGCAAGGGCATGACGGTCTGGGATCAGAATGGCCGCGACTATCTCGATGCGGTCTCGGGCGGCGTGTGGACGGTCAATGTCGGCTATGGCCGCGAGAGCATCGCCAATGCCGTGCGCGATCAGCTTCTGAAGATGAACTATTTCGCAGGCTCGGCGGGCACGATCCCGGCGGCGCAATTCGCCGCCCGTCTGGTCGAGAAGACGCCGGGTCTGAGCCGCGTCTTCTTCGCGAACTCGGGCTCGGAGGCGAATGAGAAGGCCTTCAAGATGGTGCGCCAGATCGCGCATAAGCATCACGGCGGCAAGAAGTGGAAGATCCTCTACCGCGAGCGCGACTACCATGGCACCTCGCTGGGCGCGATGGCGGCCTGCGGTCAGGAACAGCGCCGCGACCAGTATGGCCCCTTCCCCGACGGGTTCGTCGCCGTGCCGCATTGCCTCGAATATCGCGCGCAATGGGATGACGAAGTTTACGGTCTGCGTGCCGCGAACGCGATCGAAGAAGTCATCCTGCGCGAAGGCCCCGACACGGTGGGCGCGATCTGCCTCGAGCCGATCACCGCAGGCGGCGGCGTCATCACCCCGCCGGCGGGCTATTGGGAGCGGGTTCAGGAAATCTGCACCAAATACGACATCCTGATCCATATGGACGAGGTCGTCTGCGGCATGGGCCGCACCGGCGAATGGTTCGGCTACCAGCATTACGGCATCAAGCCCGATTTCGTGACCACCGCGAAAGGGCTGGCCTCGGGCTACGCTGCGATCTCCTGCCTGATCACGACTGAGGACGTGTTCGAGAAATTCCGCTCCGATCCCGACGACCCGATGAGCTATTTCCGCGACATCTCGACCTTCGGCGGCTGCACGGCAGGCCCGGCGGCGGCGCTGGAGAACATGCGCATCATCGAGGACGAGAACCTGCTCGCGAACACCAACGCGATGGGTGATCTACTGATGGACCGCCTGATGGAGCTGAAGGAAAAGCACGCCGTCGTGGGCGATGTGCGCGGCAAGGGCCTGTTCTGCGGGCTGGAACTGGTCGCGGATCGCGCCACGAAGGAGCCGCTCGACGAGAAGCTCGTCGAAGGTGTGGTCGGTGCCTGCGACGCGGAAGGTGTCATCATCGGCAAGACCTCGCGTTCGTTCAAAGGCTTCAACAACACGCTGTGCCTGAGCCCCGCGCTGATTGTCGGCCCCTCCGAGATCACCCGGATCACCGAGACGATCGACCGCGCGCTGGCCAAGCTCAGCGCCTGACACGGATCAACACTGGCCCGGGCGGGCAACCGCCCCGGCCCCTCCCCGAAAGAGGCCGCAAACGGCCCGCTCAACCAACAGACGAGGATAGACATGTTCAAGAAAACCGCCCGTTACGCGACGCTCGCGCTGATCGGCCTGCTGCCGATGGCCACGACCGCCTCGGCCGAAACGCTGATCATCGGCAATTTCGGGACGCCGATCCCGATGATGACCAAGGTGAAGACCGAGGACTATGCAAAGGCGATGGGCTACGATGTCGAATGGCGCAAATTCGCCTCGGGCACCGACGTGATCGCCGCGATGGCTTCGGGCGACGTGAAGCTCGCTGCGCTCGGCTCCTCGCCCTTCGCGATCGCCGCCAGCCAAGGCGTTCCGATCAAGTTGTTCATGATCGGCGACGTGATCGGTCAGGCCGAGAGCCTGATCGCGCATGACGGCTCGGGCATCTCGTCGCTGGCCGACCTCAAGGGCAAGCGCGTGGCCGTGCCGGTCGGCTCGACCGCGCATTTCTCGCTCACCGGCGCGCTCAAGCATGAGGGCATCTCGGAAAGCGACCTGACCATCCTGTCGATGTCGCCCGACCAGATCGCCGCCGCGTGGGAGCAGAACGCCATCGACGCCGCCTGGATCTGGGATCCGGTTCAATCGCAGCTGCTGAAATCGGGCACCCGCATCATGGGCGCGGACGAGACCGCGAAATGGGGCTACCCGACCTTTGACGGCTGGGTCGTCAACAGCCAGTGGGCCGAGGAAAACCCGGAAGCCGTCGCGGGCTTCGTGAAGGTCACCGCCGAGGCCGACGCCGCCTATATCGACAACAAGGACGCCTGGACCGCCGATAGCGACGAGGTGAAGGAGATCGCCACGAATACCGGTGCGGATGCCGCGCAGGTTCCGGGTATCCTCGGTGGCTACACCTTCCTCAAGCCTGCCGATCAGGTCGGCGCAGACTGGCTGGGTGGCGCGATGGCCCCTGCGATCAAATCGACCGCCGAATTCCTGAAGGAAGCGGGCCGGATCGACTCGGTGGCCGATGACTACTCGCAGTTCATCACGCTCAAGCCGCTGCAAGACGCGATGGGCGAATAAAGACACGCCCCAGCGCCCGGCCAGAGATCTGGCCGGGCGTTTCCCATTCCCCAGCTCCGCCCCGGAAAGGAAGCCCAGATGCTTGAAATCCGCCGCGCCTCCGTACTCTACCCCGCCCGTGACAAATCCGAGCCGGTCGAAGCCCTTCGCAATGTCGAGCTGACCATCGAGCCGGGCGAATTCGTGGTCGCCCTCGGCGCCTCGGGTTGCGGGAAATCGACGCTCCTGAACCTGATCGCGGGCTTCCTCGCGCCGAGTTCGGGCCAGATCAAACTCGACGGCGCCCCCGTGACCGGCCCCGGCCAGGACCGCGCCGTGGTGTTCCAGAAACACGCGCTGATGCCGTGGATGAACGTGCTCGACAACCTCGCCTTCGGCCTGAAGCTGCAGGGCGTCTCCAAGGAGAAACGCTACAAGGTCGCCCGCGAATTCCTGACCGTGCTGGGCCTTGAGGGGTTCGAGGACAGCCCCGTCTACATGCTCTCGGGCGGGATGCAGCAACGCGTAGGCATCGGCCGGGCGCTGACCGCCGATCCGCGCATCCTGCTGATGGACGAACCGCTCGGCGCGCTCGATGCGCTGACCCGCGAACGCGCGCAGGAACTGATCCTGAAAATCTGGGAAGCGCAGGGCAAGTCGGTGTTCCTGATCACCCACTCGGTCGAAGAGGCGCTCTTCATGGGCTCCAAGCTGATCGTGATGTCGCCTCGTCCGGGCCGGATCACGCATCGCTTCGACCTGCCCTTCTCGCGCCGTTTCCTCGCAGGCGAAAGCGCCCGCGACGTGAAGGCATCCCCCGAATTCATCGCGATGCGCGAGACCATTCTCGGCATCATCTTCGCAGACGAGGAGAAGGCCGCATGACCATGGATATCCAAGATGACAGCCGCCCCGCCCCGATGATCAAACGCATCTTCCGCCAAGCGCCCACCAAACCCGGCCAGACCTATGGCGTGCCGGGCGAAGGCAATACGATCAAGATCTCGGTCGTGGCCGTTCTGGTGGTGCTGGGTCTGTGGCAGATCGTGACGGCCTCCGGGCTGATCGCGCCGCTGTTCCTGCCCTCGCCCGTGGCCGTCGTGCAGAAGCTCTTCGGGCTGATCTCGACCGGCTTCACCGGCGTGCCGCTCTGGGAGCATATCCTCGTCTCCGCAGGCCGCGTCTTCGCCGCCTTCGCGCTGGCCTGTATCATCGGCATTCCGCTGGGCCTCGCGATGGGGATGAGCCCGGTGATGCGCGGGCTGTTCGACCCCTTCCTCGAGTTCTACCGCCCGATCCCGCCGCTGGCCTATCTGCCGCTGATGATCATCTGGTTCGGCATCGGCGAGACCTCGAAAGTGCTGCTGATCTTCCTGTCGGTGCTGGCCCCGGTGGCGCTCGGTGCGCGTGCAGGCGTCCGCTCGGTCGCGATCGAGCAGATCCACGCCGCCTATTCGCTGGGCGCGAGCCGGGCGCAGGTGCTGCGCGAGGTGGTGCTGCCCTCGGCGCTGCCGGAAATCCTGACGGCGATGCGCATCGGCGTGGGCTTCGGCTGGACGACGCTGGTCGCCGCCGAAATGGTCGCGGCGACGATGGGACTTGGCTACATGGTCCTGTCAGCCAGCCAATTCCTGCAGACCTCGACCGTGCTGGTGGGCATCTTCCTGATCGGCGGCATCGCGTGGTGCTTCGATCTGGCGATGCGCTGGGTCGAGAAGAAGGTCGTGCCGTGGAAGGGCCGGATGTAAGCCCACAACGCGAAAGGCCGGGCATGATCCGCCCGGCCTTTGTCCAAGGCGGCGGCGCTGCGCTGAGAGGCGCGCGCCACCGTTTTCATTTACGCACTCGGGAAGATCACTTCGGCACCAGCTGATAGAGCGCGCCGTCCCCCGCATCCTCGATGATCCAGACCTCGCCCTTGGGCCCCACCGCCACGTCGCGCACGCGCATCTGCAAATCCCAGCGCGCGATCTGGTCCGAGCCGTCGCCCGCGATCAGCGCGAGCCCATTGCCCGCAAGCCCGCCGATCAGCATATCGCCCTGCCAGTCGGGGAAGTCGCGCCCCTCATAGACCGCCATCCCAGAGGGCGCGATCACCGGCGTCCACCAAAGCTTCGGCGCCGCGAAATCGGGCCGCGTGTCGTGATCGGGGATCGGCTGACCGGAATAGTGCCGCCCATTCGACACCGCGTTCCAGCCGTAATTGCGGCCCTTCTCGATCAGGTTCAGTTCGTCGCCGCCGCGCGGCCCCATCTCATGCTCCCAGAGCTTGCCGTCGGGCGTGAAGGCGAGGCCGTATTGGTTACGGTGCCCCTCGGTCCAGGTCTCGGCGCGCACCCCGCCCGCCCCTTCATGGGGGTTGCCGGGCGCGGGCTCGCCGTCGCGGGTCAGGCGCAGGATCTTGCCGCGCGGATTGTCGGGGTCCTGCGCGGTGTCGGGCTGCATCCGGTCGCCCACCGTGAGGTAGAGCATCCCGTCCGGCCCGAAGGCCACGATCCCGCCGGGCTGGCCACGCCCGCCGGGCGTCTGCTGCCAGATCGTCTTCAGCTGCGTCAGCTGGCTGCCGTCCAGCACCCCGCGCGCCAGATGCAGCGCGTTATCCGGCGCGACATAGGTGATATAGACCTCGCGCGTGTCCGGAAAATCGGGCGGGACAGCGACGTCGAGCAGCCCGTTCTGGCCGCTATATTGCACCTCCGGCAGCCCGCTGATCGCCTGCGCTCCGCCGCCCGTGACATGCCACATCTTGCCCGACTTGCCGGTCACCAGAACCGAGCTGTCGGGCAAGGGCGCGATGGCCCAGGGGTTTTCCAGCTGCGCGATCGGCTTGAGCACGAAAGGCAGATCGCGGCTCGCGGGTTTCTCGCCCACGTTCTGCGCGGCGGCTGGCGTGGCGAGCGGCGCGAGGCCGAGGCTCGAGAGAACGGGGATCGTCAGGGCGAGCGCCAATGCGGCGCGCAGGCTCGGGAACGGGTTCATGAAGCACCTCCTCCCCTAGAGATGGGGCGGGGGCGCAGGATGGGAAGGGGTCTAAGGGGCGCTGCCCCTCTGCCTGCGGCATTCACCCCGGGATATTTCAAAAGAGCGAAGACATGTAAAAAGGCGTCTTCGCTCTTGCACAAATATCCCGGGGGACGCGCGTCAGCGCGGGGGGCAGAGCCCCCGCTTCCTTAAGATAAGATTTGTCGCCCTCCGGCGACGGGGGCAGCCCCCTACCGTCACTTGAAGTTGCGGCTGTCCTTCAGCTGATCCCAGGCCCAGACGACCTCTTGCAGCATCTCTTCCTGAGAGCGGTCGCCGCCGTTCATATCCGGGTGCAGCACCTTGATCAGCGCCTTGTAGCACTTGCGGACCTCGGCCTTGGTCATCGAGTCCTTCGCCTCGAGAATATCGAGCGCGCGACGTTCGGTCGGCGGCAGCTTGCGGCCCATCGTCCGGCCGGGGTTCTTCGTGGCGTTGTCGCCGAGGATCTCATGCGGGTCCGAGATCCCGTGACGCGCCCAGCCGGCCTCTTCCTTGGCCTTGCTGAAGGGCTTGGTCGGGCGCTCCCAGACAGTCGCATTGTCAAGGAAGGCCTGGAATTCTTCCTCGGACTGACCCTGGAAGTAATTCCAGTTCAGATTGTACTCGCGGACGTGATCCTTGCAGAACCAATAGTAGTCATCGAGAATTTTCGGGCTTTTCGGCGCACGGTACTTGCCCGGCTCGTTGCAGCCTTCCTTGTCGCAGATCCGGGTCGAGGTCTCGAAAGCCCCCGACATGCCGCGCCTGCCACGCGAGCGGCGCTTCTTGTCCGCCGCGGCCGAAATGTTGAAGCCGAAAGGATCGCTGTTGCTCATGCTTGCCTCTTGCCTGCTGCCCGAATGCCACTTCGGGGCGGCGTTTGAGGCCTGCCTCCGAGTCGGGTCACGCAGTCTACTGGAAATGACAGATGTTGAAAGGGGGTCGGGCGGAAATGGGGCCGCTATCTGCTCGGATCAAGGGTCGGTGCGGGGCGCCCCTACGACAACACAACCGGCGCGCCGAGATGGGGCGCGCGGCAGGTCTTGGAACTGGCGGCTCAGGACGGGCGGCGCCGCTTTCGGGACGCAGCCTTCGCAACGCCCCTGCCCCGCGTCAGTCTTCGTCTTTGGAAGACCCGTCCCGGTTGGCGCGCAGTTTCGGCGCGCGGCCCTCGGGCGCATCGGCGAGAAGCGCGCGGCGCTTGGCCTCGGGCGCGTCCTCGTCATTGGCCGCATCCTCGGGATCGGGATGCGCGCCGACCGCACGCGCCGGATCGGCGCTGGCGGGACGGCGGAAGACGAGCAGGTTGTGATAGACCGTGGATTTGCCGGTGAGCCCGGTACGCTCTTCCGCGGGCAGGGTCTCTGCGCGCAGGTATTCCCAGCCGCGCGTGGCCATCTCGTTCATCACGCCCGAGAGCGCATGGGCGAAACGGTCCGCGCCGGATTTCAGGCCGCGCTCCTTGTCGCCGCGCGCGGGCGCCGGGATGACCTTGTATTCGTAATGCTGCATGATGCACCTCAAGCTTTGCGGCCTTTCTAGCGGATGGCGGGTCCGGGTCAACTCAAACCAAGCCACGCTGGCGGGAACGGGCCGATAGCAGCCTCGCGCATCACGCGTCATCGCCCCCTTGCACGCCTGCGCGCGATGGTTCACAAATCGACCCAACCACGAAAGGACGTCCGCGATGCTCGACCAGACCGCCAAGCCCACTGAAGAAATCGACCTGCGCGAGGTGTTCGGCCTCGATTCCGACATGAAGGTCAAAGGGTTTGCAGAGCGCACCGACCGCGTGCCGGAGATCGACTCCACCTACAAGTTCGACCCCGACACCACGATGGCGATCCTCGCGGGCTTTGCCTACAATCGCCGCGTGATGATCCAAGGCTATCACGGCACCGGCAAATCGACGCATATCGAGCAAGTCGCCGCCCGCCTGAACTGGCCCTGTGTGCGCGTCAATCTCGACAGCCACGTGAGCCGGATCGACCTGATCGGCAAAGATGCGATCAAGCTGGTCGACGGCAAGCAGGTCACCGTGTTCCACGAAGGGATCCTGCCCTGGGCGCTGCGCAACCCGACCGCGATTGTCTTCGACGAATACGATGCGGGCCGCGCCGACGTGATGTTCGTGATCCAGCGCGTGCTGGAGGCCGACGGCAAGCTGACGCTTCTGGACCAGAACGAAGTCATCACGCCGAACCCCTATTTCCGCCTGTTCGCCACCTCGAACACGGTGGGTCTGGGCGACACGACCGGCCTCTATCACGGCACCCAGCAGATCAACCAAGGTCAGATGGACCGCTGGTCGCTGGTCTCGACGCTGAACTATCTCAGCCATGACGCCGAGGTCGCGATCGTTCTGTCGAAGAACCCGCAATACAACACCGAGGCCGGCCGCAAGACGATCAGCCAGATGGTGACCGTGGCCGATCTCAGCCGGACCGCTTTCATGAATGGCGATCTCTCGACGGTGATGTCGCCGCGCACGGTGATCGCATGGGCACAGAACGCGCGCATCTTCGACAATATCGGCTATGCGTTCCGTCTGAGCTTCCTCAACAAATGCGACGAGTTGGAGCGCCAGACCGTGGCCGAGTTCTACCAGCGCCTCTTCGACGAGGAACTGCCGGAATCGGCGGCAGCTATCGCCTCGTGATCCCGCGCCTCGCGATCCGGGGCGCGCTTCTCGCGGCGTTGCTGCCCTTCGCGGCGGCAGCCCAGGAGGCGCCCAAGGATGGCGAGATTTTCGCGGCCCTTACCGGGGATTGGAACGGCGACGGCACGCAGGATGCGGCGATGCTGGTGCAGAACGGTGCGGATGCGGCCGATCTGGTGATCTATCTCGGCGATCCTACTTTCGGGCTGAAACGCGAGATGGCGGTCGAACGGGTGGTCTTTTCGGGCCAGATGGGCGGGCAGACGCCTGCGCTCGAGTCGCTTTCCGACAGCGCGTTCAAGCTGCATTCCGAACAGATCGGGATCGGGCGCACCCCTTGGGAAAGCGCCTATTCCATCGCGTGGCGCAATGGCGGCTTCGTCGTCTCGGGCTACAGCTACCGCTATTACGACCGGATCGATCCCGAGGATACCGGCACTTGCGACGTGAACCTGCTCAACGGCGATTACGTCATGACGCGGCGCGGCCAGACCGCGAAGGGCTCGCAGGATCGCCGAGCCTTCCCGCTGAGTACGTTGCACGCGGACTGGATGCCGATGATCTGCACGGGGCTTTTCCAGTAATCGCAGCTCTTGGAGGCGCGCATAAAAACGCCCGGCGCGGGGGCCGGGCAAACTCGTTACTCTACTACTACGGCAGACCGGACCTTTTGGATCACGCGGCCTGACGATTTTCTGTCTCGCCCTTGGCCAGCTTCGCGGCCTGACCCCAGAACGCCATGTCGTCGAGCAGCGTTTTCGCCGGACCGTCCAAATGATCGCCCAGCTCCGCGATCGGCGTGCCTTGCGCGGCTTTCACGAAATCCGCACCGCCGATGCTGACCGCGCCCGCGACCGGGACCATGCCGAAATTGATCGCGACGAGCCGCAGATGCTCGACCGCGCGGGCAGCGCCCACGCCACCATAGCCCACGGTGCCCAGCGGCTTGCGACGCCAGCCCTCAAACGCATAGTCGAAGGCGTTCTTGATCGTGGCCGGGATCGAGTGGTTATACTCCGCCGTCACCACGATGAACCCGTCGAATTCCTTGAGCTTTTCGCCCCAAGCCTGCGCCTTCTCGCTGGTCACGGGCTTCGCTGCAGGCGGAGCCACCTCGTCGAAGAAGGGCAGCGCGGCTTCGCGCAGATCCAGAACCTCGTAGCGCATGTCGTCGCGCGCATCGATCTTGGTCTCGAACCATTCGAGTGCGCGGTCAGCGAAGCGCCCTTCGCGCGTCGTGCCGACGATCAGGCCGATGTTCAAAGTCTCGCTCATGTCGAACTCCTTTCGGGTATGTCGTCCGGTGTGTCGCACGGGGCCCTCGATTGGGGAAGTCGGGCCACAGGGGGAGGCGTGCGTCTCGTGTTCAACTCTACGTAAGCCCTGTTTGAGCCCATCCAACCCGCCCGCTATGTGCACAGGTGAACGGATGCCGCGCGCCAGCAGCGGGAACTTTCCCAGCCCCCCGCCCCGCGCAAACCAGGCCGATCTGCCGCGCGCGTCTCGCGCGATCGGCTCTTGCGGGCGGACGCGCGCGATGCTTTATCTGAGGCTATGAGCAAGCCTTCCGACAACCCCGCGGATCCCTTCAAAAAGGCGCTGGCCGAGGCCACCAAGACCATGGCCGACGCGCCCGATATGACGGTGAGCTATTCGGTCGACCCTTCGGGTATGACCGCCGACACGATGCGCCTGCCGCAGGTCTCGCGCCGGATGACGCGTGACGAGGTTCTGCTGGCGCGCGGCACGGCCGATGCGATGGCGATGCGCCGCCGCCACCACGATGCCGCGATCGACAGCCGCTATGCGCCCTCGGGCGATCTGGCGAGCGCGATCTACGAGGCGATGGAGACCGCGCGCTGCGAAGCCTTGGGCGCGCGCGACATGCCCGGCACGCTGTCGAATATCGACGCCAAGATCGCCCATGAGGCCGAACGCAAGGGCTATGCCCAGATCCGCGCCCCCGAAGAAGCACCGCTCTCGGTCGCCGCGGGCTATTTCGTGCGCGAACTGGCGACGGGCCGGAAACTGCCGCCCGGCGCGGATAACGTGCTCGACCTGTGGCGCCCCTTCATCGAGCAATCGGCGGGCGACGATCTGGAGAACGTCAATCACGTCCTCGCCGATCAGGCCGCCTTCGCGCGCCTCACCCGCAAGGTGATCGCCGATCTCGGCTATGCCGATCAGCTGGGCGACGATCCCGACGAGGATATGGGCGACGAGGCCGAAGACGAGCAGGAAGAGAACGCCGACGAGGAACAGGGCGAAGAGCAGGCCCGCGACGAGCAGGAGGACGACGAGGCCGAGGCCACGCCGGAATCCAGCCAGGAAGCGCAAGACGACCAGACCCAGACCTCCGTCAGCTCCGACGATCTCGCCGATCAGGAAATGAGCGACGAGATGGACATGCCGCAGGCCGATGCGCCGCTGGAGCCGCCGCCGCCCCCGCCGCATTCGCAGGCCGATCCGAATTACGCCGTCTACACGACCGAATTCGACGAGGAGATCGCCGCCGAGGACTTGGCCGAACCGGCCGAGCTGGAGCGTCTGCGCCTCTATCTCGATCAGCAGCTCGACCCGCTGAAAGGCGCGGTCTCGCGGCTCGCCAACAAGCTGCAGCGCCGCCTGCAGGCACAGCAGAACCGGTCGTGGGAATTCGACCGCGAGGAAGGGATGCTCGATGCGGGCCGCCTCGCCCGCGTTGTCGCGAACCCGACGACGCCGCTCAGCTTCAAGGTCGAGAAGGATACCGAGTTCCGCGACACGGTGGTGACGCTGCTGCTGGACAATTCCGGCTCGATGCGGGGCCGCCCGATCTCGATCGCGGCGATCTGCGCCGACGTGCTCGCCCGCACGCTGGAGCGCTGCGACGTGAAGGTCGAGATCCTCGGCTTCACCACCCGCGCCTGGAAAGGCGGGCAATCGCGCGAGAAATGGCTCGCCGATGGCCGCCCGCAAAGCCCCGGTCGCCTCAACGATCTGCGCCACATCATCTACAAGCGGGCCGACGCTCCGATGCGCCGGACGCGGGCCAATCTGGGCCTGATGATGAAGGAAGGTCTGCTGAAGGAGAACATCGACGGCGAGGCGCTGGAATGGGCGCATCGCCGGATGCTCGCCCGCTCGGAGCAGCGCAAGATCCTGATGGTGATCTCGGACGGCGCGCCGGTGGACGACTCGACGCTGTCGGTGAACCCCGCGATCTATCTGGAGAAACACCTGCGCGACGTGATCGCGATGGTGGAGCGCCGCCGCGCGGTGGAACTGATCGCCATCGGCATCGGCCATGACGTGACGCGCTATTACCAGCACGCGGTGACGATCACCGATGTGGAGCAACTGGCCGGCGCCATGACCGAGCAGCTCGCCTCCCTCTTCGACAGCGATCCGCGGGCCCGCGCCCGCTTCCTCGGGATCAAGAAGGCTATCTAATGTTTCAAGATTTCTCGGTGCAATCGCGCCCCGAACTGGGCCCGCCCCGGCTGGCGGCGCTGCGCGAAGCCATGTCCGAAGCCGGGCTCGACGGCTTCATCATTCCCCGCGCCGATGCGCATCAGGGCGAATATGTCGCGCCCTGCGATGCGCGGCTGGGCTGGCTCTCCGGCTTCACCGGATCGGCGGGCTTCTGCATCGCCCTGCCCGAGATCGCGGGCGTCTTCGTCGATGGCCGCTACCGGGTGCAAGTGCGCGCCGAGGTCTCGCTCGACCACTTCACCCCGGTGAACTGGCCCGAGGTGAAACCGGCCGACTGGCTGAAAGAGCATGCCCATGCAGGCGCGAAGATCGGCTTCGACCCGTGGCTGCATGCCAAATCCGAGATCGCGAAAATCCGCGAGGGGCTGGAAGGCACCGGCATCGCGCTGATCGAGAGCGAGAACCTCGTGGACCGCGTCTGGGAGGATCGCCCCGCCCCGCCCGCCGAACCGGCCCGCATTCACCCGCCGGAATTCGCAGGCGAGACCGCCGCAGAGAAACGCGCCCGTCTGGCCGAGGGCTTGCGCGACGACGATATCGCGGCCGCCGTCCTCACCCTGCCGGATTCTATCTGCTGGCTGCTGAACATTCGCGGCTCCGACATTCCCCGCAACCCGGTGGTGCAGTCCTTCGCGGTGCTCTTCGACGATGGCGCGGTGAAGCTCTTTGCCGATGACGCGAAATTCGACGCCGACCTGCGCGCCCATCTGGGCGACGAGGTCTCGATCCTGCCGCCCGACAGCCTGACCGCCGCGCTGGAGGCGATCGAAGGCCCGGTGCTTGTCGACCCCGACAGCGCGCCGCTCGCCGTCTCGCTGCTGCTGGCCGATCACGACACCAAGATCCATGAGGCGCGCGATCCCTGCATCCTGCCGAAAGCGCGCAAGAACGCCGCCGAAGTCGCAGGCATGGAGGCGGCGCATCTGCGTGACGCCTCCGCGATGGTCGAATTCCTCAGCTGGCTCGACACAGAAGCCCCGAAAGGCCAGCTGACCGAGATCGACGTGGTCACCGCGCTCGAAGGCTTCCGCCGCGACACGAACGCGCTGCTCGACATCTCCTTCGAGACGATCTGCGGCGCGGGCGGCAATGGCGCGATCGTCCATTACCGCGTGAACGAGGACACCAACCGGCCCGTGAAACCGGGTGAATTGCTGCTGGTGGATTCGGGCGGGCAATATGTCGACGGCACGACCGACATCACCCGCACCGTGGCCGTGGGCGATGTGCCGGACGACGCCAAACGCCCCTTCACCCGGGTGCTGCAAGGCATGATCGCTCTGTCGCGCACGCGCTTTCCGCGCAGCGTGGCGGGCGCCCATCTCGATGCGCTCGCCCGTGCGCCCCTTTGGGCCGAGGGTTGGGATTACGATCACGGCACGGGCCACGGCGTGGGCGCTGCGCTCTGCGTGCATGAAGGCCCCGCGCGGATCGCGCGCGTCTCGACCCTGCCGCTCGAACCGGGAATGATCCTGTCGAACGAGCCGGGCTATTACCGCGAGGGCGCATTCGGCATCCGGATCGAGAACCTGATCCTCACCGAGGAGGCCGAGGCCAAGGGCGACAACCGCGACCAATTCTCCTTCTCGACGCTGACCTGGGTGCCGATCGACCGCCGCCTGATCGACGTGGATCTGCTTGGCCCCGAGGAGCGCGACTGGCTCAACGCCTATCACGCCGAGGTGCTGGAGCGGATCGCACCGAAGGTCGGCGAGACCGCCAAGGCCTGGCTGCAAGCCGCCTGCGCGCCGCTCTGAGACGGTGCGGGCGGCAAGCCGTCGGATGCCTCCGGCGGGGATATTTCTGCCAAGCCGAAAAGCAGGGCGCCCTCTTTCGTATTGGCCCAAATATCCCCCGCGGAGCGTCCCGCAGGGGCCACACGCGCCGTCGCCTACAGGTCGAGCACCGCCTTCGCCGCCCGCGCGATGACGATTTCCTCATTGGTCGGGATCACGAGCACCCGCACCGCGCCCGACCCGATCTCGCGCGCATTCTCGGCATTGGCGCCGACGTCGATCGCGACCCCGAGGAAGCCCAGACCCTCGCAGGCCTGCGCACGCACGCGCGCCGAGTTCTCTCCGATCCCGCCGGTGAAGACGATCCCGTCCAAGCCTCCCATCGCCGCCGCCATTGCGCCGATCTGACGTTTGATGCGGAAGCAGAAATAGTCGATCGCCTCTTTCGCCTTGGGGTCGCTTGATCCTTCCAGCGTGCGCATATCGTTGGAGATGCCGGACATGCCCAGAAGCCCGGATTCCTTGTAGAGCAGCGTCGAGATTTCGGACGCGCTCATCCCCTCCTGATCCATCATGTAGAGCAGGATGCCGGGATCGAGCTCGCCCGGACGCGTGCCCATCGGCAGCCCTTCGAGCGCGGAGAACCCCATCGTCGAGGTGACCGACTGGCCATTCTCGATCGCGCACATCGACGCGCCCGAGCCTAAATGCGCGACGATCATCCGGCCCTTATGCAAGTCGGGCTCGGTGCGGGTCAGCTCGCCATTGATGAAATCATAGCTCAGCCCATGAAAGCCGTAGCGGCGCACGCCCTTCTCGTAATAGCGGCGCGGCAGGGCGAAGGTGTCGCTGACGAAGGGATGGCCGCGATGAAAGGCCGTGTCGTAGCAGGCGACCTGCGGCGTGCCGGGGAAGGTATCGACCGCCGCGCGGACACCGGCGAGGTTATGCGGCTGGTGCAGCGGCGCGAAGGGAGCGAGCTTGGCCAGCTCCTTCATCAGCGGTTCGGACAGGGGCTCGGGGGCGGCATGGTCGATCCCGCCATGCACGATCCGGTGGCCGACCGCGATCACTTCCAGCCCCGGAAAGGCCGCCTGAAAGGCCGCAAGCGCGGTGTGGAGCGCCGCCGCATTGGTCGCGAAATCGTCCGGGGCGGAGGCGGGCAGCGGTAGCGGCGCGCCATCGGGGCCGCTGAGTTTCATCGCTGCCTCGCGCCGCCCGATCCGGTCGACATGTCCAAGTGCGAGCGTGTCGAGGTCTTCCGAGAACAGCCCCAGTTTCAGCGAGGAGGAGCCGGAGTTCAGTGTCAGGATCGCGCGGGTGCTCATGCGCGATCCCCGCAGGTGCGGTGGTAGTGGATCGAGGCCACGGCGGCGGAGGCCAGCCGCGCCATCCCGCTATCGGAGCGCGAGTTCAGGATCACCGGCACTTTCGCGCCCAGCATCAGCCCCGCCCCTTCCGCATGGGAGATATAGGCGAGCTGCTTGGCCAGCATATTCGCGGAATCGATCCCGGGTGCTACCAGCACCTCGGCCCGGCCCGCGACCGCCGAGCGGATGCCCTTGGTGCGCGCGGCAGCCAGATCGACGGCATTGTCCATCGCCAGCGGCCCATCGACCTCGCCCCCGGTGATCTGCCCGCGCTCTGCCATCTTCGACAAGAGCGCCGCATCGAGGGACGACGGGATCGCGGGCGTCACGGTCTCGACCGCAGACAGCACGCCCACTTTCGGCACGTCGATCCCGATCGAGATCGCCACGTCGATCGCGTTTTGCACGATATGCACCTTGGTCTCGAGATCGGGCGCGATGTTGATCGCCGCATCGGTGACGATCAGCGGATGCACGACGCCGGGCACGTCCATCACGAAGACATGGGTGAAGCGTTTGCCGATCCGCAGCCCCGTCGCCTTGTCGAGCATCGGCTTCAAGAGCGCATCGGTATGCAGATGGCCCTTCATCACCGCGCCGGCGCGCCCCTCGTTGACCAGCTGCACCGCCATGCGGGCTGCATCGCGGGGGTGCTCTGCGGGCAGGATCTCGAACTTGGTCACGTCGCGGCCCAGTTCCTTCGCGACGGACATGATCTTTTCGGGATGGCCGATCAGCAGCGGCTCGATCAGGTGATGTTCGGCGGCGAGGAGCGCACCGTCGAGCGACACCGGCTCTTCGGGGCAGACGACGGCGGTGACCAGATCGGGCAGCGGCTCGGCCTTCTCCAGCAGCTTCTCGAAATGGCGATGGCGCTGCGAGATCAGGCCCGGCACTTCGAGCGCATCGAATTTCAGGTGTTTCTGCGGGGCATGGACCTCGGCCTCGCCCTCGACGATCAGCGCGTCATCGCCCACGCGGCGCACCTCCGTCTTCATCCGCAGAAGATCGCCGGGCAGCTTCTCGAGTACTTCGACGCGGGCGCAGAGCTCCTGTCCGGCGGCCGCGAGATCGTGGAAGCGCAGGCTTTGCGACCGGTAGAGCGTCCCCGGCCCCGGCAGCAGATTGCCCAACACGGCGGTGATCAGCGAGGCCACGAACATGCCCGGCGCATAGGCTTCCTTCTGGCCGTCGCCATCGCCGTCCTCGGCCTCCAGATGAACCGGGTTGTGATTGCCCGAGGCCGCCGCGAAGACATAGAAATCATCGGCCGTGCACAGCCGCTTCAACTCCGCCGATTGACCGACCTCGATCTCGTCCCATTTCCGGCTCTCGAACATCATGGCGCGCTCCTTCTTCATTGCCTGCTACGCAAGTCTGCCGGACCTGCGCGCTGCTAGCTAGGCAGAGATTCGCGACAAATCCTTGATCCGAGACAAAAACCGCCGACAAACCGCAGGAACCCTTTCACTCGCGCGCGGCTGAGCCTAAAGCTTGGGCAGCTAAAAGGGGAGGCGGGCATGGCATTGGCAGAGGCGCTGGCGGAACTCGAAACTTTGCTGGGCGACCGGCTCGACATCTCGAAGGGCGCGCGCGACCAGCACGGCCGCAACGAGACATGGTTCGCTTTCGCGCCGCCCGATGCGGTGGCCTATCCGATCAGCGCCGAAGAGGTCAGCGCGATCGTGAAAATCTGCGCCGCCCATGACGTGCCGATCACG
The DNA here is from genome assembly GCF_002020045.1 of Thioclava sp. F28-4. NCBI lineage: Bacteria > Pseudomonadati > Pseudomonadota > Alphaproteobacteria > Rhodobacterales > Paracoccaceae > Thioclava > Thioclava sp. F28-4. Next base: position 61,362 of record NZ_MPZQ01000011.1, read on the forward strand.
CCCTATGGCACGGGCACCTCGCTGGAGGGCCATGCCGTGCCGGTGCGCGGCGGGATCAGCCTCGATCTGATGAAGATGGACCGCGTGGTGGACGTTCTGGCCGAGGACATGCAGGTGCGCGTCCAGCCCGGCGTGACCCGCGAGGCGCTCAACGAAGACCTGCGCGCGACGGGGCTGTTCTTCCCGGTCGATCCGGGCGCAAATGCCTCTCTTGGCGGTATGGCGGCGACCCGGGCGAGCGGGACGACGACGGTGGGCTATGGCTCGATGCGCGACAATGTGGCGGCGCTGGAAGTGGTGCTGGCCGACGGTCGCATCATCCGCACCGGCAGCCGCGCGAAGAAATCCTCGGCAGGTTACGATCTGACCGCGCTGATGGTCGGCTCGGAAGGCACGCTCGGGATCATCACCGAGCTGACGCTGCGCCTGCATGGCCAGCCCGAGGCGATCTCGTCTGCGGTCTGTGCCTTCGACACGCTGGAAGCGGCGGTCGAGACGGTGCAGATGACGATCCAGATGGGCATCCCGATGGCGCGGATCGAATTCGTCGACGACCTGACCGCGCAGATCTTCAACGAGGCGAACGGCACCGATTTCCCCGCGAAACCGCATCTGATGATCGAGTTTCACGGCTCGGAAAGCGGCGTGGCCGAGGCGTCCGAGCGGTTCGGCGAGGTCGTGGCCGAGATGGGCGGCGCCGATTTCCAATGGGCGACGACGACCGAGGACCGCAACAAGCTGTGGAAGATGCGCCACGGCGCCTACCCCGCCACGATCGCGCATCGCCCCGGCTGCATGGGGCTGGTGACCGATATCTGCGTGCCGATCTCGCGGCTGGCAGAGGCCGTGGCTGCGACGAAGCATGACATCCTCGAAGCCGGGCTGATCGGCCCCGTTGTGGGCCATGTCGGCGACGGAAATTTCCACTCGGTCCTGCTGCTCGATCCCGAGGATAAGGACGAGTTCAAACGCGCCAAGCAGGTGGCCGCGAAGATGGCCGAACGTGCGCTGGAGATGCAGGGCACCGTCACTGGCGAACACGGCATCGGCATGGGCAAGATGGGCTATATGCGCGGCGAGCATGGTGCAGGCTGGGACGTGATGGGCCAGATCAAGCGCGCGCTCGACCCGCAGAACATTCTCAATCCCGGCAAACTGGTGGAGCAGGACGAATGAGCTTCGAGACCCCGGACGCGCTGCCGCGCGCCTTTGCGAAAGCCTGGGGCGCGCGCGATGCGCAGGCGCTTGCGGGCTTCTTCGCGGAAGACGCCGATTTCATCTCGCTCACCGGCGGGATTGCCTCGGGCCGCACCCAGATCGCGGAACTGTTCGCAGGCGAACTCGCCGGCGCCTTCTCGCGCGCGCGGCTGGTGACCGGCAAGGCCAAATCGCGCGCCGTCGGCGCCGAGGCCGCGGTCGTCCTCCAACGCTTCGTCCTGACCGGGATCATCACCGAAAACGGCGCCGATGCCGGCCGGATCGGCTGCACGCTGGCCGCGACGCTTGGGCTGGCACCAGCGGGCTGGGAAATCGTCGCCGCGCAATTCGTGGTGGAGGCGGGGTAAGACGCCGTATGGCGGCTCCCAGCCGCTTAACCTATGGTTGCGACATGGGAGACATCAGACCAAGAATCGTCTTCGTTTGCAGCGACCGGCACCTCTCGCTGGGCAGCACCTTCATGCGCGCCCATCAGCTGATTGAACTGATTTCGCCCGAGCTTGGCGACGAGATCGATCTCTCCATTTCCCTCGCGCCGCGCAAGTCGAAGCTTTGGGGCAAGATCGCGCGCCGTCTCTGGGCCGCACGCCAACCTGAAGACGCGATCTTCTTCGTCACGAAAAGCGCCCTGCCCGTGCTGCGCCCCGAGGTCGCCGCGATCCTGAAGAAACGCGGCGGGACAATTTGCGCCGACTATGTCGATGGCGATCTCGACCGGCTTTTGTCGCCCGCCGCCGATCTGCATATCGCAAGCTCCTACCAATCCGAGCGTCAGCTGCTCGACCTTATCGCTGAGCGGAACGCCGACGGCCCCCGCTTTTCGTCCAAAGTCCACACAATCCTGCACGGCCCCGATATTCGCCTCGCCAATCAGGCTGTACGCGCGCAGCAGGACAAATTCCGCATGGTCTATTTCGGCGACCCGCTGAACTGCCAAATGAGCGAGGCGCTGCGAGACAAGATCGACGTGCTCAACGCGGCCCATGCCGAAGATTTCGAGGCCACTTTCGAGGCGCTTGGAGATTACAGCGCGCATTACTGTGTCCGCCCCGACGCGCAAGGCGGCCGCGTGACGAAACCATTCACCAAGGGGATGATCGCCGCCGCCTGCGGAGCCGTTCCGCTGGTGAACCGCTCGGTGCCCGATGCCGAAGCGCTGCTTGGCGCGGACTATCCCTATTTCACCGAAGACGACAGCGACACGGCGGTAGAAGCCGCGTTCGAGAAGATGGCAACGGAATTCGGCGGGCCAAACTGGACACAGGCCTTGAGCGCAACACAGGCGATGGCTGCGCTTATTTCCGCCCCCGCCATTGCTGAGAGATTCAGAGAACTCGTGAAAATCGCGCGCGGGAGCGTGTTTTCACTTTGAGCCGAGTGGCGCTTTGGATAAGGGGACAGTCACTATGACGATAGCTTCGCGCTCTTCATTTCCTAGAAAGATGGTCGTCTACTCGGCCATCATAGACGATTACGATGTGCCCTTGCCTCCTCGGCGGCTCAATCCGGCCTTCGACTATATTCTTCTGTCCAACACGGCGATGAAGGCTCACGGTTGGACCGTCAGGCCGCTCCCAGAGCCCGCCCGGGGTTTAAGTTCCAGCGATGCGAACCGCTGGTGCAAGATGTTCGCGCATGAAATCTTTCCCGAGTACGACTATTCTGTCTATCTCGATGGCAATATGCGAAGCGTCGGTGAACTCGAAATATTGCTCAACGAGTTCATCACATCGGGTGCCGAGATCGGCCTCTTCAAACATCCGGCGCGCCGCACCGTTTCCGAAGAGCTGATCGCCCTTTGCGCCAGCGATCGGTTCACGAGCGAAGAGAAGCTTGCAATGGCGGCTCAAGCGGCCCGCTACAAGAACGAGTTGCCCCCTGATAGCGGAATTCCTCTCTCTGAAAACGGTGTGATATTTCGAAGGCACGTCAGCCCCCATTTGTCCGATGCGATGTCACTATGGTGGCAGGAATTCCGTCACGGCTCCAAACGGGATCAACTCTCTTTGCCTTGGGTACTCAAGAAGATCCCGCTTCAGGTCCATCGCTGGGGGTGGTCATTCCGCAAACCCAACCCCTACTTCATTCATATGCCGCATCTTCACACGAAACAGCGCACGAAGCTCTCGATCGCGCGTTACTATCTCTCGATGCATCGAAAGACCCTGCGCAATCAGGTACGGCGCTACCTGTCCAATCGCCGCAAAACACGCGCGACCGACGCTTAACCCTTCAGCAAATCCAGTGCCGCCGCCTTCGCGGCTTCGGTGACTTCGGCGCCTGCGATCATGCGGGCGATTTCGTCGGTGCGCTCGGCTGTAGCCAGTGCGCGGACCTCGGAGGTGGTCATGTCGTTGTTGACCGATTTGGCGACGCAGAAATGGGTCGCGCCGCGGGCGGCGACCTGCGGGGAATGGGTAACGACGAGGACCTGCGCGCCCTCAGCGAGCTTCGCGAGACGACGGCCCACAGCATCGGCTGTGGCCCCGCCCACGCCGCGGTCGATTTCGTCGAAGATCAGGGTCAGCGTATCGGCGCCGCGCGCGAGCACGACTTTCAGCGCGAGCAGGAAGCGTGACAGCTCGCCGCCCGACGCGATCTTGTTGAGCGGCCCTGCCGGTGCGCCCGGGTTGGTGGCGACGGTGAAGCGGACGGTATCGGTGCCCTCGGCACCGGGCTCGCCCGCGGAGATCCGCGTCTCGAACACGGCGCGGTCCATCTTCAGCGGCGCCAACTCACCCGCCATCGCGGCGTCGAGCTGCCCCGCAGCCTCGGCACGCGCCTTCGACAGCGCAGCGGCGGCCTTGTCATAGGTCGCGCCTGCTTTCGCCAGATCGGCTTCCAGCGCACCGATCCCTTCCTCGCCCGCGTCCAAGGCCGCAAGCTTCTCGCGCAGACCTTCGGCGAAATCGGCCAGTTCATCGGCGAGCACACCATGTTTGCGCGCAAGGCCACGGATCGCGAACAGACGTTCCTCGCAGGCCTCCAAAGCATGGGGATCGAAATCGAGCGCATCCAGCGCGGTCTCCACGCCTTGCGCCGCGTCACCCAGTTCGAGGAAGGCACGCTCCAAGGCCTCCAGCGGCGCGTCGAGCCGCCCCTCGGCCCGGTCCGCAGCGCCCTGCAGCCAGCGATCGGCGTCGCGCATCATCCCCTCCGCCCCTTCCGGGCCGAGAGCGGCAAAGGCGCGCGACACATCCTCGCGGATTTTCGCGGCGCCCTGCATCAGGCGGCGCTGGCTGTCGAGCTCGGCTTCCTCACCGGGTTTCGGATCGAGCGTGTCGAATTCCTTCACCGCATAGCGCAGGAATTCTTCCTCTTCCTTCACCGCCGCGAGAGAACTCCGCGCCGCCTCCAGCTTGCGCGCAGCCGCCGCCCGCGCTTTCCACGCCGCGCGGGTGGCCTCCAGCAGATCGGAATGGCCCGCGAAGGCATCGAGCAGCGCCCGGTGGCCGCGTTCGTTGAGTAGGCCGCCATCGTCGGATTGGCCGTGCAGCTCCACCAGCGAGGCGGAGACCTGCCGCAGCACGTCGCCCGACGCCCGGCGGTCGTTGATCCACGCGGTCTTGCGCCCGTCGCGCGCATTCACCCGGCGCAGGATCAATTCGTCTGAGACGGGGATGCCCGCTTCGGCCAGCACTTCGCGTGCGGGGTGATCGGAGGGCAGCTCGAACACGGCCGTCACTTCGCCCTGATCGGCGCCCTGACGCACGAGTTCGGCCCGGCCGCGCCAGCCCAGCACGAAGCCCAGACAATCAAGCAGAATCGACTTGCCCGCCCCGGTCTCGCCGGTGAGCACATTGAGGCCGGGGCCGAAGTCCAGCTCCAGCCTCTCGATAATCAGAATGTCGCGGATATCCAGCGAATGTAGCATTTCAGACCATGAGGGCCCCGATCAGAGCCACTTGCCCTGAACCACCTGACGATACACGCTGGACAGCCATCCGTTGCCCTTCGCCTCGGGCTTCAACCCACGCTTTTGCAGCAGGTTGAAAGCGTCCTGATAGAAGGGCGAGGACTGGAAGTTGTGGCCGAGGATCGCGCCTGCGGTCTGGGCCTGATCGGTGATGCCGAGTGCCAGATAAGCCTCCACCAGACGTTCCAGCGCCTCGGGCGTGTGGCTCGTCGTTTGGAATTGCTCCACCACCACGCGGAAGCGGTTGATCGCCGCGGTGTAGTTGCCGCGCTTGAGGTAGTAGCGCCCGATCTCCATCTCCTTGCCCGCGAGGTGGTCGAAGGCGAGGTCGAATTTCAGGATCGCCGACTGGGCATATTCCGAATCCGGGTATTTCTCGATCACGTCGCGCAGCGCCTGCAGCGCCTGGAAGGTCAGGCCCTGATCGCGGCCGACCTCGTCGATCTGATCGTAATAGCTGAGCGCCAGAAGATATTGCGCATAGGCCGCGTCTTCGTCGCCCGGATAGGTGTCGAGGAATCGCTGCGCCGAAGCGCGGGCTTCTTCGTAATTCTTCGCCTTATGCTGGGCATAGGCTTCCATGATCAACGCGCGCTTGGCCCATTGCGAATAGGGGTAAAGCCGCTCGACCTCGGAGAAATACTTCAGCGCGGTATTGGGGCGGCGCGGATTGCCGACCTCCAGCTCGTATTCGCCACGCTCGTAGATTTGCTTCGCCGTGAAGTTTTCGAGGTTCGGTGCTTTGTTCGGGTCAGTACCGCAGGCGGAAAGCGCCATTACAAGACCAAGAGCCCCGAGTTTCGCTGCCGCCAGTTTGCCGCGCGCCATGCCCTGCCCCATCCCTCTTTCGTTGCCGGAGAAAGGCCCCGGACCCGTCAATCACTACCCCGTTTCGGAGGCCGTTCGGCATGTCCTAGCATAGAAAAATCCGGGGCGCAAAATGCCTTTGCGGGTTTTGACGCCCCTTTTCCCGATGCCCGCGAACCCGTGACCGGGCCGCGATGCATTCAGGCCGATGCCAGTGCCGCTGCCGAGCATACACCAGCGCCGGGCAAGCTGTAAGCCTGCGCGGGCGAACAGGTTTCCCAGCACCACGCATCGGGGCGTTCGAACAACGCCCGCAGAAGCTGGTTGGTCATCGCGTGACCCGCACGGTTGCCACGATAGCGACCGAGGATCGGCGCGCCTGCAAGCGCGAGATCGCCGAGCGCATCGAGCATCTTGTGGCGCACGGGTTCATCCGCATGACGCAGACCGCCGGGGCTGAGCACCTTGTCGCCATCGACGACCACGGCATTCTCGAACGTGCCGCCGAGGCTGAGCCCCTTCTCGCGCATCGCGTCGACATCGGCGAGACGGCAGAAGGTGCGGCTGTCCATCAACTCGCGCACGAAGGCGCCATTGGCCATCTTGAGGCGCTTGCTCTGACGACCGATCGCGGCGTCGGTGAAGTCGATCGCGAAATCGATCTCGAGGCCCGCGGCAGGTTCGATGCGCGCCACGGCCTGACCGTTGCGCACTTCGACCGGCTTGAGAATGCGGATCGCGCGCAGTTCAGCGGCAAGCTCACGCAAACCAGCCGCGCGGAACGCCGCGACGAACTGGGCCGAAGACCCGTCGAGGATCGGCACTTCCGGCCCGTCCAGCGAGATCAGCGCATTGTGGATGCCCGAGCCCACGAGAGCCGCCATCAGGTGCTCGATCGTGGAGACCTGAACGCCGTCCTCGTTTTCGATCAGCGTGCAGAGCGTCGCGCTCGGCACGTTGCTCCACAAAGCGGGCACACGCGGGTTCACGCCGGACACATCGGTGCGACGGAACACGATCCCATGGCCCGCAGGCGCCGGATGCACATGCATCTCGACCGGGGCGCCCGAATGGAGCCCAACGCCGGAAAAGGCCACGGATTTGGCAAGCGTCGTCTGCACGATAACCTCACAACTTTTTTCTCTGGCGATCCACGAACACACGGGTCCGAGAGCCGCAGCATCAGTTAGTCAGAGACGGCGGGGTTAACAATTCACTCTTTGTAACGGCCTGAAACATTGCGGCCGTGATCTGGCGGAAGGCCGCGCAGAAGCACATAAGCCGCTGATATAGAATGAAAAAAGGCCCGCTTTCGCGGACCTTTTTCGGCGTTTCGTGAAGCCTTTGTGACCGATTAATTCGCCTGACGGCGCAGGAAGGCCGGGATCTCGATGCGATCCTGATCATCGGATTGCTCGTCATCATAGGCCTCGGCACGCGGCTGAGCGGTTTGCGGACGCTGCTGCTGGGGCTGCGGCGCGGGCTGCTGCGGAGCGTGCTGCTGGGGCGCGTGGCCCTGCTCGGCATGGCCGTGGCCGGTCATGCGATTGATCAGCGAATTGATGCCAAAGCGCGGACGCTCTGCCTGCGGCTGCGGTTGCGGCTGCTGCGGTGCGGCCGGGCGAGTCGCCGCCATCGGACGCTGCGCGGGCGCGCTCGACGGAGCCTTGTTCACCGCCGCCTCGAGACGACGCAGGGCTTCCGGCGACGGGGTGCCGGGCTGACGCGGACGCGGTGCGACATAGTCATGCGCGCCGTCTTCGACATGCAGATCCTGCGCGGGCGCAGGCTGCGGACGATAGGCCGGCGGCGGCAGGTCGTCAGCGGCTTCCTGAGCGCGCGGCTGCTCCATCGTGGCGCGAGCTGCGGGCGCGTCGAACAGGGTCCGCTCTTGCGCGGTCTGCTGCGGCTGCGGCGCGGGCTGCGGGGCTGCCTGAGCGGCCGGTGCCTGTTGCGGCGCGGGCTGCGGGGCCGGAGCGGGCTGCGGCGCCGGAGCAGGCGCATGCTCGATGGTGGCCTCGGCTGCGGTTTCCGCGGGCTTCAGCGGCTCGGCGAGCGAGCGGCGCGGCACCGGGACTTCCGCCGGGGTGGCCAGCGCATCTATACCGGTCGCGACCACGGAGACACGCATCGCGCCTTCCATGTCGGGGTCCAGCGTCGAGCCGACGATGATGTTGGCATCCGCATCGACCTCTTCGCGAATGCGGTTCGCCGCTTCATCGAGTTCGAACAGCGTCAGGTCGTAGCCGCCGGTGATGTTGATCAGCACGCCCTTGGCGCCTGCCAGCGAAATCTCGTCGAGGAGCGGGTTCGCGATGGCCTTCTCGGCAGCCTGAACCGCGCGATCTTCGCCCGTCGCCTCGCCGGTGCCCATCATCGCCTTGCCCATCTCGTCCATCACCGCGCGCACGTCGGCGAAGTCGAGGTTGATCAGGCCAGGACGGACCATCAGGTCGGTCACGCCCTTCACGCCCTGATACAGAACGTCATCCGCCATCGAGAAGGCTTCGGTGAAGGTGGTCTTCTCATTGGCCAGACGGAACAGGTTCTGGTTCGGAATGATGATCAGCGTGTCGACGACCTTCTGGAGCTCTTCGAGGCCCTGCTCGGCCTGACGCATCCGCTTGGAGCCTTCGAACTGGAAGGGCTTGGTCACGACGCCGACGGTCAGCACGCCCAGCTCACGCGCGGCCTGCGCGATGATCGGGGCCGCGCCGGTGCCGGTGCCGCCGCCCATGCCGGCGGTGATGAAGCACATATGCGCGCCAGCGAGGTGATCGACGATCGCCTCGATGCTTTCTTCAGCGGCCGCGGCACCCACGGTGGGACGCGCGCCTGCGCCCAGACCCTCGGTGACTTTGGTGCCCATCTGGACCCGGGCCTGCGACTTGGACTGCTGCAGCGCCTGAGCGTCGGTATTCGCAACCACGAACTCCACGCCTTCAAGCTGCTGCTCGATCATGTTGTTGACCGCGTTCCCGCCCGCGCCCCCGACGCCGAATACGGTGATCCGGGGCTTGAGGTCCTCGTGCTCTGACATCATCAAATTCAACGCCATGTGGTATGTCCGCCTGTTGTTGCTGCCCGACCCTGTCCCAGGCCGATTTCAATGGAAATTAGACCGATTTTAGCGATGAATCGCCGCAGCGTCACGTAAAAAACCGCTTCGGACCACAAAATCTGGAGCTCCAGATTCCGTGACCAGCGGTATTTCGCGCAGACGTCAGGATATTGTGTGGATCATACAGTCAGACCGCCGCCGCTACGCGAACTTGAAGTTCGCGCGACAGGCGTCTGAGATCAGTCAATTTTCACTTTTGCAACATTTCACCAATTATCGCGGAACCAGCGGATGGCCCGGCGCAGCGAGCGCCCGCCCAGCGTTTCTGGGGGCATTTCGAAATCCCACCACTCGTCTTGCGGATGCGCCGCGAAAAGCGACAGCCCCACCACGGAAGAGAAGCCCGACCCGGTCGCGGCCTGCGGCAGACCCTGCACCCGCATCGGGCGTCCGAGCCGCACATTCTGGCCGAGGATTCGCGCGGCCAGCCCGTCGAGCCCCGGGATCTGGCTCGCCCCACCCGTCAGCACGATCTGCTTCGAGGGCAGATGCTCGAAGCCCGCGGCATCGAGGATCGCGCGCACGTCTTCGAGGATTTCCTCGACGCGCGGACGCATTATTCCGATCAGTTCGGCGCGGCTCACCTGGCGGCGGTCCTTCTCCCAGTCGCCCGAGTCGCCGCCCAGCTCGATCATCTCGCGATCGTCCATGCCGGTGGCGACGACGCCGCCGTGGAAGGTCTTGATCCGCTCGGCCACCGACATCGGCACCCGCAGCCCCGCCGCTATGTCGCGGGTGACATGCTCGCCGCCCAGCCGCACAGCATCGGCATAGATCATGTGTTTCTTCATGAAGATCGACACGCCGGTCGCGCCACCGCCCATGTCGATGCAGGCGGCGCCCAGCTCCTGCTCGTCCTCGACGAGGCTGGAGACGCCCGAGACATAGGCCGAGCTGGCGATACCCGCGAGTTCGAGATCGCAGCGCCGGATGCAATAGATCAGGTTCTGGATCGCGGTGTCGGAGACGGTCAGCAGATGCATGTCGACCGCGAGGCGCTGCCCCGCATGGCCCCGCGGATCGGCCAGACCCGAGCGGTGATCGAGCGCGAAGTTCACCGGCTGCGCATGCAGCACCTCGCGCCCTGCCCCGAGCGGCGGGATATCGCACGATGCCAGCACGCGGCTCACGTCGACTTCGGTGACCTGATCGCCCTGCACCTCGATCTCGCCCGCGAGACCATAGGAACGCGGCTCGGCGCCCGCGAAACAGGCAATGACGTGATCGACGCGCGTATTGGCCATCTTCTGTGCGGCCTGCACGGCGGTCCGGATCGCGCGTTCGGTCTCTGCCATCGCGTCGATCTCGCCGAAGCGCACGCCGCGCGAACGGGTCGTCGCGGCCCCGATCACCCGGACCGAGGCGTGCCCGGCCAGCGAGTCTTCGTCCTCGGACCCGTTCGGATTGTCGAATTTCAGAACGAGGCAGGCGATCTTGGAACTGCCGATATCGAGAAGCGCGATCACGCCCCGTTGCATCGCTGCCTTACGCATGTTGCGCATTGCGCGCTGGAACTCGTAGAGATCGGTCATTGCGTGGCCCTCGCTTTGAGAATGTCAGACTGCACCCGGCGGAATTCGGCGAGCGCGTTATCGCTGAGCCGGATCGTCGGACGGTCCTTGTTTCGAAAATCAATCACGGTGAAATCGCGGGCGAGCAGATCCTCGGCGGTATTGAGCGCGAGGATGCGGTCGAGTGCGGCGACGGGGTCTGTCTCGGGAAGCATGATGCGCTGATCGTGATCGAGCACGAGATCCCAGCGTCGTTCGCCCAACCGCTCCAGCCCGCGCAGACGCGGCAGAAGCGGACCGGCATCGGCAATGATTTCCAGCGCCTCGGGCACCGCCTTATCCGCGCCCATGCCGGAAATCACCGGCAGATCGGGGCGCGCTTCGCGGGAAATCAGCGTGGCGACCCGGTGGCCCGACGCATCGAGCATCTCAAGCCCCGCAGGCTGGCGCCAGAGGATCGCGGGGACGCGCTCGGTCACGTCGGCCTCGAGCACCCCGCCCGGACGGATCACCAGCCGCGCATCGGCCACCGCATCGAGGCGGCGGATCGTGTCGCGATAGGCGTCGAGGTCGATATCGAAGCTGGAAGCAGGCAGCCCCACCGGCAACATCGCGCGCACGGCATGGGCGACCTCGGGGCTCGCGCCTTCGATCTTCAGCAGCTTGACCATGAATTCAGGGCGATGCTCGATCGCGTCCTTCACATCCTGCACCTGTGCGACCAGCTCGGCGCGGCGGCCCGGATCGCCCAGCCACACCCCGAGGCCCGCGACGATCAGAACAATCGGCACGCCGATCCGGGTGAAGGCACGCACGGCGGGCGTGAGCCACAGCCGTTCGAGTTTGAAAGCAAGCCGCGACGGTGCGGGATCGCGGCGGGTAGGACGTTTGGAGCGTTGGTAAACACGAGGGGCCATGCCACCCGAAGGGCCTTGGCGATGCCCGGGGGCTTCGCGCGGCGGGGCACCGTTCAGCGGCCGCATGAGGCGTCCTCCACCAACCACGCGCAGAGCTCGGGGAAATCGATGCCGCAATGGGCGGCCTGTTCGGGCGAAAGCGAGGTGGGCGTCATGCCCGGCTGGGTGTTGGTCTCCAGCAGCACGAGACCGGCGAGCCCCCTGCCCTCGTCCCAGCGGAAATCGGTGCGCGAGAGGCCCCGGCAGCCCAGAACCTGATGCGCGCGGACCGCATAATCGAGGCAGGCTTCGGTGATCTCGACGGGGATTTCGGCGGGCAGAACGTGACGCGAGCCGCCGGGGCGGTATTTCGCGTCATAGTCGTACCAGCCCTCGGTGATGATCTCGGTCACGCAGAGCGCGCGCTCGCCCATCACGGAGACGGTCAGTTCGCGGCCCGGAGCGTAGGTCTCGACCATCACCTCTTCGGGCATCTCGGCCGATAGCTGCGGCGGCGAGTTCGCGCCATCCATCACCAGATAGACGCCGACCGACGAGCCCTCGTTATTCGGCTTCACGACATAAGGCGCGGGCAGCACGTGCCGCGCCATCACGTCGTCTTTCGTGGCGATCACGGATTGCACGATGGGCAGGTTCGCCGCGGCATAGGCTTGCTTTGCGCGGGCCTTGTCCATCGCCAGCGCCGAGGCCAGCACACCAGAATGGGTGTAAGGAATGCGGAGCCATTCGAGCATACCCTGAACGCAGCCATCCTCGCCCCAGCGACCATGCAAAGCATTGAAAACGCAATGGGGTGCGGCATCGCTCAGCCGTTGCGGAAGATCCTCTCCCGCGTCGATCTCGATCACTTCGAAACCCGCCGTGCGCAACGCCTTGGCGCATTCGCGCCCCGAGGACAGAGACACCTCCCGCTCAGCAGAAGGGCCGCCCAGAAGAACCGCCACACGGTGGGATGCCCTGCTCGACATACCCGCTACTTTCGCCTCATGCGGGGGTTGACCCCCGTCCGGTAATTGCGTTGCAGGGTGGAGGTCTTACGCCTCGAATTCTCCTACACGCATGATTTCCCACTCTAGCGAAATTCCGCTCGATTGCACAACCTTTTTGCGCACCTCTTCCCCGAGATTTTCGAGATCGGCCGCGGTCGCCCCGCCAGTGTTGATCATAAAGTTGCTGTGTTTTTCCGACATTTGCGCGCCACCGATGCGCGCGCCGCGCATTCCGGCATCGTCGATGATCTTCCACGCCTTCAGCTCATGCGTGTCATCGGCCCGCCCCGTCGAAGAGAAACCGGCGGGGTTGCGGAAGGTCGATCCGGCGGTGCGGTCCTTGGTCGGTTGGGTCGCATCGCGCTTGGCCAGTTGCTCGGCCATCCGCGCCTCGAGCGCTTCCGGCTCGCCCGCCTCCGCGCGGAACGTCGCGCCGGTCAGCACCCAGCCTTCGGGCAGGTCGCTCTGACGGTAAGCGAAGTTGAGATCCTCGGGCGTGAGCGTGACCCGCTCCCCTGCCCGCGTGATCGCGCGCGCTTCGATCAGGTGATCGGCGACGTAAGAGCCGTAGCAGCCCGCATTCATCCGCACCGCCCCGCCGATCGCGCCGGGAATGGTGCGCAGGAAGGTCAGGTCGAGCCCCGCCTGCGCCGCCTTGCGCGCGACATGTGCGTCCAGCGCCGCGGCGCCTGCCGTGACCGTCTCGCCCTCGCAGGCGATCCCGTTGAAGCCGCGCCCCATCCGGATCACCACCGCCCGCAGCCCCCCATCGCGCACGATCAGGTTCGAGCCTACGCCCATCGGGAAGACCGCGATCTCCTCGGGCAGCCCTTTCAGGAACTCTGCAAGGTCTTCCTCGTCGGCAGGCTGGAACAGCCAGTCTGCCGGGCCGCCCACGCGCAGCCAGGTCAGCGAGTCGAGCGGACGGTTCGGCGTCAGCGCGCCGCGCGGGGTATAGGTCGAAGGACAATCAGTCATGGCGCATCTCGTAGCCGCGCGCGCGGGGCGAGGCAAGCGATCTCGATCTCATTCAGCGGGGTCACGCGCGCCGCGCAGCGCCCGGACCAGAAAAATCACCGGCCAGCGCAGCACAGACATGCCACCCGCCAGAACCAGCAGCCCCATGATCGGGCCGTTCTGATAGGTCACCCAGCCCACCAGCGGCACGCCCACCGCGATCAGCCCCCACGCGCCCGGCCAGTGGAACCGCCTCGGTCCCATCGCGATCAGCGTGGCAATGAGCGCCCAGACACAGGCAAGAACGAGCGAGACGGTCATGAGAAACCTCCCAGGGCTGCGATCAGGGCCGCTCCGGCGACCAATGCGCCCACGACCGGAACGGCCATAGGCACCTTGAACGGCGCATAGTCGGACCGGCTTTTCAGCGCGACGAGCGACAGGTTAACGAGAAGGAAGACGCCCAGGAGCACCTTCGAAGTGATACCGGCCAATTGCTCGACCGGGGCAGCGAGCGCAAGCGCAATCATCGCCACACCGCAAAGAAGAGTCGCCAGCACCGGTGTGCCAAAGCGCGGATGCGCCTGATGAAAAACGGACAGCGCGGGGCTGCGGCGACCCAGACCGAACAGCACGCGCGCCGCCATCACCACCTGCGCGAGCACCCCGTTCAGCGCCGCCGCCACCGCGATCGCAGCGAGGATACCGGGCGCATGTCCCGCCGATTGCCAGACCAGCGCCAGCGGCTGCTCGGAGCGGGCGAGATCGGCCAGCGGCACCGCGCGCACGGCAGCGTAGCTTACGGTCAGATAGAGGATCGCGGTGATCCCGAGCGCGGCGAGGATCGCACGCGGCATGTCGCGGATCGGGTCGCGCATCTCCTCGGACATGTTCACCATGTCCTCGAAACCGATGAAGGCGAAGAAAGCGAGCGACGCGGCCGCCGCGATCCCGGCCCAATGCGGCGCGGGCACCGGCGTGAGATCGGGGCTCGGATCGGCGGAGAGCCCGGCCCAGATCACCAGCGCGAGCCCGACCACCTCGACCAGCGTCAGGGCCACGGCGAGGCCCACGGATTCCAGAACGCCGAGGCAGGCCACGCCGATCAGCACCAGCCCGAAGGCGATCATCACGCCCTCGACCGGTAACGGCACCAGCAGTGTCAGATAGCCAGCCCCACCACGCAGCACCGCCGCCGCCGACACCGTGCCCGCGACCACGATACCCAGCCCCACGATCAGCGCCAGCGCGTGACTGCGCAGGCCTTCCTCGACAAAGGCGGCTTCTCCGGCGGCTTCGGGGATACGCGAGGACAATTCGGCATAGGAGAGCGCGGAGGGCGCCGCGATCAGCCCCGCCAGCACGAAGGCCAGCGGCGCCCAGATCCCGGCCTGCGCGGCGACCGCGCCGACCAGCACATAGATACCCGCGCCCACCATGACGCCGACCCCGTAGCCGGTCATCAGCCACGGACCCAATCGGCGTTTCAGATGCGTCTCGTCACGCATGACGCGGCCCTTCTTGCCCACATAAGACGACGTGGCAGCGCCGCAAGTCTTTTCGATGTCGTGCCGGGTCGCCCCGGCGCCTGCTCAGCCCCCCAGCTTCGCAGGCAGGTTGTTCGCCCAGGTCGAGATCGTCCCCGCCCCGAGGCAGACGACGATATCACCGGGACGCGCCTGTTCACGCACCAGCCGAGCCAGATCATCTTCCGACAAAATGGCACGAGCATGACGGTGACCATGCGCGATCAGCCCGGCGACCAGATCGTCGCGCGTAGCCCCCTCGATCGGTTCCTCGCCCGCCGAGAAAACTTCGGCGATGGCGACCACATCGGCCTCGTTGAAACAGGTGCAGAAATCGTCGAACAGCGAATGCAGGCGCGAATAGCGGTGCGGCTGGTGGACCGCGATCACCCGCGCACCGGGCTTCACCGCCTGACGCGCGGCTTTCAGCACGGCGGCAATCTCGACCGGGTGGTGGCCGTAATCATCGATGATCGTGACCCCGCCCAGCACGTCGCCGACCTTGGTGAAGCGTCGGTTCACGCCGCCGAAACTCGCCAGAGCTTCCTTGATCTCGCCCATCTTCATCCCGAGATGGCGCGCCACCGCGACGGCGGCCAGCGCGTTCGAGACGTTATGATCGCCCGGCATCGGCAGCGTGCAGCCCTCGATCACCGGCTTGCCCTCTTCGCCCTGCAGCGCGATGTCGAAATGCGCGACGCCAGCGTCGTAATGCAGGTTGATCGCACGGATATCGGCCTGCGCGTTGAAGCCGAAGGTCACGACGCGGCGGTCATTGAGCTTGCCGACCAGCGTCTGCACTTCCGGGTGATCGGTGCAACAGACCGCGAGCCCGTAGAACGGGATGTTCGAGACGAAATCGTAAAACCCTTTGCGCAGCGCGTCGAAAGAACCCCAATGCTCCATATGCTCGGGGTCGATATTGGTCACGATGGCGATGGTCGCGGGCAGACGGTTGAAGGAACCATCGCTCTCGTCGGCCTCCACCACCATCCACTCGCCCGCGCCTGCGCGCGCGTTCGAGCCATAGGCGTGGATGATCCCGCCATTGATCACGGTTGGGTCGAAATTGCCCTTGTCGAGTAGCGTCGCGACCATCGTCGTGGTCGTGGTCTTGCCGTGGGTGCCGCCGATCGCGATGTTCGATTTCAGGCGCATCAGCTCGGCCAGCATCTCGGCGCGGCGCACGACCGGAAGACCACGGCGGCGCGCTTCTTCCAGCTCGGGATTGCCCGGCTTGATCGCGGTGGAGATCACCACGACGCCCGCCTCGCCGATATTCTCGGCGCGCTGACCCTCGAAGATGGTCGCGCCCAGCTTCGCCAGACGGTCGGTGATCTTGGAGGATTTCGCATCCGAGCCCTGAACCGTGAACCCTTGGGTCATCAGCACTTCGGCGATGCCGGACATGCCGATCCCGCCGATACCGACGAAATGGATGGGGCCGAGTTCTCCGGGCAGTTTGGTCGCGTTCATAGAGTCTTTCCTGCTAGGTCTTCGACGAGGGCGACGAGCCGCTCGGTGGCGTCCGGCACCCCGTAGGAGAGGGCCGCGCGCGACATCTGCAGCGCGCCCTCGGGGTTGTCCAGCACCAGTGAAATTTGATCCGCGAGGCTCTCCGTCGAGAGCTGGCTTTCGGGGATGGTGATCGCGCCGCCGGTCTTCGCGAGACCGCGCGCGTTGGCCGCTTGGTGATCGCCAGCGGCGGCGGCATAGGGGATCAGGATCGCGGGCCGCCCGATGACGGAGATATCCGCGACCGAGGACGCACCGGCGCGCGAGATCACCAGCTGGCATTCGCTGAGACGGCGCGGCACGTCGATGAAGAAGGGCTCGACCTCGGCGCTGATGCCCGCGGCCTCATAAGCGGCGACCACCCGGTCGAGGTCTTCGGGGCGCGCCTGATGAGAGACGCGCAGATTGGCGCGGGCGGCCTCGGGAAGGCTCGCCATCGCCGCCGGAACCGTGTCCGACAGGATGCGCGCGCCCTGAGAGCCGCCAATCACGAGGACCGACATCGGGTAGTCGCCCGGCGGGATATAGGCCGCGCCCGCCCGCTCCAGCACGGCAGCCCGCACCGGGTTGCCCGTATGCTCGCCCTGCACGCCCTCGGGCAGATCGGTCGGCCAGGTGCCGCAGGCGAAGCGGTTCACCTTCTTGGCGAAGACGCGGTTCACCTTGCCCATAATGCCGTTCTGTTCGTGAATGGCGCGGGGAATACCCAGAGCGACCGCAGAAGACAGCGCCGGGATCGTCGGATACCCGCCAAATCCCACCACCACCGTCGGTTTGTCCGACAGGTTCTTGCGGATGGCCGAAGCCACGCCGCCCGCGATCTTGAACGGCACGCCCAACTTGCCGAGCGCGCCGCCGCGCGCAAATGTCGCCGAGGCGATCTGCTCCACCGTCACCGTATGGGGAAAGCCGCCCGCGTAGCGCGCGCCGCGCGCATCGGTGGACAGCTTGACGCGCCAGCCCCGGCGCACCATCGCCTCGGCCAGCGCCTGTGCGGGGAACATATGCCCGCCGGTGCCGCCAGCGGCGATCAGCAGTAGCGGGGTCGTGTCCTTGGCCATGTCCCCCTCCTGAGGGTTTTAGCGACCGCGTCGGGCGAGAATATCCGAAATCTGTCCCTGCGGCCGGGTCCGAGTCAGCGCGAGCAACATACCCACCGCAATCCCCGAAGCAATGACCGAAGAGCCCCCGTAGCTGACGAACGGCAAAGTCATGCCTTTCGCGGGCAGAAGGCGCACCGCGACGCCCATATTGATGATCGCCTGAACGCCGAAGGCGCAGGCCAGACCGGAGCCTGCAAGCCGGGTGAAGGGATCGCGCTCGCGCATCAGGCGCAGCAGCGAGCGGATCACCACGGTCGCATAAAGCGCGATGATGACCAGCACGAGGATGAGACCGTATTCCTCGGCGGCGACCGCGATGATGAAGTCGGTATGCGCATCGGGCAGCGACCACTTGACCGAGCCCTGCCCCACACCGACGCCGAAGAACCCACCCTCTTGGATCGCGTTGGTCGCGTAACCGATCTGGGTGCGCGGATCGACATCCGTCGACAGGAAGCCGTTGATCCGGCGCGCGAAGTGTTCCGAGAAGTTATAGGCGAAGAAGCCGCCCGCCACGGTCAGCGCCCCGATCCCTGTCAGCAGCGCAATCGGCGCGCCCGAGATGAAATACATCACCGACCATGCGAACAGCACCAGCGAGGCCTGCCCGAAATCGGGTTGCAAGGCGAGCGCCACCACGATGATGACCATCAGAAGGAAGGAATAGAGCCGCCCCTTCGGGCCCCCGACGTCATGGGCTGCGGCCATGAACCAGCCGGAGATGATGACGAAACCGGGCTTGAGGAATTCGGACGGCTGGATCGATGCGAAGCCGAAGGAATACCACCGCACCGCGCCCTTGCCGAAATCGGTGCCCAGCACCGGCAGCAGCATCACCGCGACGAAGGCGCCGACGAAGCCGATCACGCCCAGCCTGCGCACCTGTTTCGGGTCGAGCATCGAGATGCCCAGCATCACGCCCAGCGCCACCACCCCGAAGAAGGCCTGACGTTTGACGTAATAGAAAGGCTCGAGACCGTTGCGCTCTGCCAGCGGCACCGAGGCCGCGAGCCCCAGCAACATGCCAAGGCCGAACAACGCCAAAACGGCGCCGAGCGCCCATTTGTCGATCGTGCGCCACCATTTCGGTAGGACGGGTTCACCGGCCCGTACGGGGACGGTGCCGAATGCCATTTCTGTCATGGGCTATACTGCCGTTACTGCCTCGAATACGCCCGTTTTCCGGGTCTGATCGGAATCGTAGCCCAAAAGCTTTGAGATGACTAGGAAAATTCCGAAGCGGCGCGATCACTCGGCGATGATCGGCAAGGGCGCGCGCAATTCCCCCTGCCCTCAGGGCAAGCCAAGCTCTGCAAGGATTTGGGGGAGCTTCTTTTTGACCTTGAAGAACCCGGCCGTGGCATGGGGCCAGATCACGCGATCCCACTCCCGTGTCAGCTCGCACAGCGCGATGTCATGCGCGCCCAGCGCCGCCTCCATCCTCTCGCGCCAATCGCCGAGCGGCCCGACCGGGATATACGGCGTGACGATCTGCTGCACGCCGAGGCTTTGCGCCCAATCTAGCAGCGCAGACGGGGCATCGGCCTTCAGGTGTTGCACGTCCGGCACCCCCGCGCGCTCAGCAGCATCGGCGAGCGCGTCGCGCTCGAACCGCGCGACATGCGGCGCCACCTTGCGCGTCGAGCGCAGGTGGCTGGCGCTGAGGGTCGCCGCCCCGCGCAGATCGAACGCGCTCAGATCGAAATCCTCGACGCGGCAATCTTCCTCCGTGATCAGAAGCGCCGTGGGCAGCCCGGGCTCCGCGGCGCGCGGCGCACACAATGGCGCGACCGGGGGCAGCCCCTCGGGCTCGTCCGCCTCCAGCCCCTCGCTGACTTCCGCCAATTGCGCGGGATCGGGCGCGAACCGCCCGCCGGTATAGCGCGCGATATTTTCCGCTTCGGCGGCGTAGAACTTGCCCCGCGTATGAAGCCCCGCCACCCAGCGCCAGCTGAGCGTGTTCGAGGCCGGATCACCGTCGAGCAGATGGCGATAGAAGAAATCCGCTCCGATCCGCCACGGCAGCCGAAGCGTGAAAATCCAGATCGAGGCGAACCACATCCGGGCGTGATTGTGCAGATAGCCGGTCTCGCGCAGCTCACACGCCCACGCGTCGAAACAGGCGATCCCGCTGCGGCCCGCCTCGGCCTCGGCCACGCGCGCGGCCAGATCGGGCGCGTCGTCGAGCGTGGCGAGGTCTTGCGCCAACCCGTCCCGATAGCGCGCCCAGATCTCAGGTCGGTGCTCCAGCCAGCCCTTGAAATACCCCCGCCAGAGCACCTCTTGCACGAATTTCTCCGCAGCCTCCGGCCCATGCGCCTCATACGCCCGCGCCACCGCCTCACGCTCAAGCACAAGACGCCTGCGCAGATAGGGCGACAGTTGCGAGACCGCCGAGTGCCGCCCCGCCCCGCGATCGAAATTGCGCCCCTGCGCGTAATCCGCGCCCATCTTCGGGGCGAACCGCGTCAGGCGGTCCTCACCGGCAGCGCGGGTGGCGGTAGGCAATGGCAAAGGCTCGGCAGCGGTCACGGCATCTCCTTCCGGGTCGGGCAACCGATCTACGCCGCCGAGGGAATATGCGATCACTCCGCGCGCTCGAACCGGACCGTCGGATTGCTCATCAGCGCCTCGAGCGAGCCCTCGAACACGCCCAGCCGCACGAGGCCCGGCGAGTTGGCAAAGGGTTTGTAGAAGATCGCGAGATTGCCCCAAGGCGCATAAAGCGTGATGTCGCCCGTCTTCGGCTCGTAGGCGCGCGGTGCGCCGGTCGTGTCGAGCTTGCGCGGCAGATCGGCGATCTTCTCGATGCCGTGGTAGTCGCGCAAGGTCAGCTCCAGCGGCATGAGCGCCGCGAAATCGCGCCCTGCAGGGGTGTCGTCGAGCTTGGCGGTCAGAACCGTCTCGCCTGCGGTCACGGTGATCGGGATCATGCTGTCTCCTTTCGTCTCCTGAGCGCAAGCCATGCTGGCGGCGACGCATAGCGCCGCGACGGGTGTCAGAAACTTTGTGACGCTCATGGCCGATGCCCTCCTGCTGTCTGGAGACAAATCTATGCGCGATTGCGCAGGAGGATTACCCCCCGCGCAATACTGCCACAGATGAGCGGCACTCATCAGTCGGCTTTTCAGGCCTGGGTCATGTCGATCACATAGCGATAGCGCGCCTGCTTGTTCACGACCTTCTCGCAGGCTTCGCCGATCTGTTCGGGGGTGATCATCTCGTAGGTGGCGGCGATCCCGTGATGCGCGGCGAAGTCGATCACGCGCTGGGTTTGGGCAATGCCGCCCGTCATCGAGCCCGCGAGGCTCTGACGCCCGAAGCCCATCATCATCCCATGCGCCCCCTCAATGGGGAACAGCGCGCCAACATTGACCAGCGTCTTGTCGAGCTTGAGCAGGTTCAGGAACTGCTGCATCGGATAGGCCACCGGGACGGTCGAGAGCATCAGATCGAAGCTGCCCATCTGGCTCCGCATCGCGGCCTCGTCGGACCAGAGATAGGCCTCGGCGGCACCGAAAGCCTTGGCATCGGCGATCTTGTCCTCGGAAGTGGTGAAGACGACGACCTCGGCCCCTTTCGCCGCCGCCAGCTTCACCGCGAGATGGCCCAGACCGCCCATGCCGATCACGCCGTAGCGCTGGCCGGGCTGCAGATCCCAGTGATTGATCGGCGAAAAGGTCGTGATTCCCGCGCACAGAAGCGGCGCGAACCCGGCCAGATCGACCCCCGGCGGGATGCGCAGCGCGAAGTCTTCCTTCACGACGATCTTCTTGGAATAGCCGCCATAGGTCACCCCGCCCGAGATCTTGTCCTCGGAATTATAGGTGAAGGTCGTGCCGTTGAGACAGTTCTGCTCGCGATCGGCCAGGCAATTGGCGCAGGTGCCACAGCTGTCGACCATCGTGCCGACTCCGGCGATATCGCCCTCGCGGAACTTGGTGACTTCCGCGCCGATGCCGACGACCCGGCCGACCATCTCGTGACCGGGAACAAGCGGGAACTGCGGCATCCCCCAGTCGCCCTTGTAGGTGTGAATGTCCGAGTGGCAGATCGAGCTATACATAATCTCGACCACGACATCCTTCGGGCCAGCGGCACGGCGCGGGATCGTATGGGGCGCGAAACTGCCATTCGTGTCGAAGGCCGCCCAAGTCTGCACCTCGGAAGCTTCGAGCGATGCGCCACCCTCTTGCGCGGCCGCTTGCGTGGCGACGCTCGCCGCCAAGGGGGCTGCGGCCAGCGCGGCGCCGCTGCGCAGGAAATTGCGGCGGCTCTCGCCATCGCGGGTCAGGGTTTGGAACGTGTCATTGCAGGACTGGCACATCTCGGGCCTCCTTTTTCGGGAACTGACGAAGAGCGCCGGAACATAGGGTGGCGCCTGCCTTCCAACATGCCGCGAAACGCGCCGCAGATAATCACCGCTTTGTGCACAGCATCCATGAATCCTGCTCATGAGGCTTTCCGGCTTTTGCGGCATTAACCCCGCGACGGCGCCCCTTACGTCAATGAAGGCGAGGCCAGGGAGATCACGGCCTTGCCATTAAACGCAATCCAAGGGAGACCCCTGATGTTCCGCACCTTCACGACGCTCGCCGTCCTTCTCGCCGCCCCCGCCGCCGTTGCGCAGTCGATGGAACTGACCCCGGCGGAGAGCCGCGCAGCCACGATCGGCAGCTCTGACACCTTCACCGGCACCGCCCTCGTCGCCCCCGTCTTCGGCCCCGACATGGGCGATGTGAGCGCGGGCGAAGTGACCTTCCTTCCCGGCGCGCGCTCGGCTTGGCACACCCATCCCGCGGGCCAGAAGCTCGTCGTGACCGCAGGCTCCGGCTGGGTGCAGGAACGCGGCCAGCCCAAGCAACTGATGCAGGCGGGCGACGTGATCTGGTGCCCGCCGGGCATCGAGCATTGGCATGGCGCGACCGACAAGACCCACGTGACGCATTTCGCGATCCAGCAGGTGGTGGATGGCTCCGCCGTGACTTGGGGCGAGAAGGTGAGCGACGCGGAATATCTGGAGTGACGCCGCCTAATCCACGGCTGAATAATCCGTGGACGTCATGAACAACGCGCATATATCGTGAGGGAGACCCGCCCGATGGCGACACCAACATTCAGCGAGGCCTCCCTCATGCTGCGCGAAAATATCAACGATCTAATCGCCTTGGCCGCCGTCGCCGAAGAGCGCAGCTTCACCAAGGCCGCGGCGCGGCTCAACGTCTCGCAATCCGCGCTGAGCCACACGATCAAGGCGCTGGAGCAACGGTTGGGCCTGCGGTTGCTGACGCGCACCACGCGATCCGTTGCGCCGACGCTGGAGGGCGAGGATCTTCTGGCCACGCTCAACCCCTGTTTCGAGATGATCGAGGCGCGGCTGCGCGCGCTCGACGACGCGCAGGACCAGCCCACGGGCACGGTGCGCATCGTCTCGACCGATTACGCGATCGAGACCGTGCTTTGGCCGAAGCTCTCGCCGCTGCTCAAGCAATACCCGTCGATCAATGTCGAACTGGTGATGGATTACGGCTTCACCGATCTGGCCTCGGCGCAATGCGATGCCGGGGTGCGCTATGGCGACAGCGTGAGCGAGGGGATGATCGCCACAAGGATCGGCCCGGACGAGCGGATGCTCTGCGTCGGTGCGCCGTCCTATTTCGAAGCGGCGGGCGTGCCACAGACCCCGCATGATCTGAGCGAGCATAACTGTATCAACCTGCGGCTGGCGACACATGGTGCGCTCTATGCCTGGGAATTCGAGGATGCCGAGGGCCATGAAATCCGGGTGAAGGTCTCCGGTCAGGCCTGCTTCAACACGATCGGGTTGGTGCAGCACGCGGCGCTGGACGGGCACGGGCTGGCGCTGGTGCCGGACCGGCTCGCCGCGCCTCATCTGGAAAGCGGCGCGCTGCAATCCTGTCTCGAAGAATATTGCCCCTATTTCCCGGGATTTTACCTCTATTACCCCAGCCGTCAGCGCCCTTCTTCGGCCTTCGGCGCGGTACTGGAAGCCCTGCGCGAGCGGGGTTGAGCGGTTCTCTATTATCACGCCTGATTGAATGAACGTGCGCATTCATGCTTTCCATTCATGAGTGCTATAAAAATTCCGCCGATTATCCTCTGGCCCAGCGCGCACTAGATTGCAGGACATGAACCGAAGCCGTGCTCTTGAAAATGAGGGGCGCGGCGCACTCCAATGCAAGGAGCCAGACATGATCCTGAACGAAACCCTTACCCTCCCCAATGGCGTCGAGATCCCGAAACTGGGCCTTGGCACCTGGATGATTGACGATGACAAGGTGGCCGATGCGGTGAAGGCCGCCGTCGAGATGGGCTATCGCCACATCGACACCGCGCAGGCCTATGGCAACGAGCGCGGCGTCGGCGAAGGCATCCGCAATTGCGGTGTTCCGCGCGACGAGATTTTCTTGACCACCAAGCTCGACGCGGGCATCAAGAACTATGCCGATGCGAAAGCCGCCATCGACGGCTCGCTCGAGACGCTCGGGCTCGACAAGATCGACCTGATGATCATCCACAGCCCGAAGCCCTGGACCGAGTTCCACGGCGACGATGGCTACTTCGAGGGCAACCTCGAGGCGTGGCGCGCGCTGGAAGGAGCTTATGAGGCAGGCAAGCTGCGCGCGATCGGCGTGTCGAACTTCGAGAAGGCGGATCTCGACAACCTGCTCGACGATGCGAAGGTGAAGCCGATGATCGACCAGATCCTCGCGCACGTGTCGAACACGCCCTTCGAGCTGATCGACTATATCCAGAGCCACGGCATGGTCGCCGAGGCCTATTCGCCGATCGGCCACGGCCAAATCCTCGACAATGCCGAGATCAAGGCGATGGCCGAGAAATATGGCGTCAGCGTTCCGCAGCTGTCGATCCGCTATGTGCTGCAACTGGGCATGGTCGCGCTGCCGAAGACCGCCAATCCCGATCACATGCGCTCCAATGCGGCGCTCGATTTCGAAATTTCCGACGCCGATATGGAGGCGCTGAAATCGATCGAGGAGATCAAGGATTACGGCGAGGCGAGCATGTTCCCCGTCTATGGCGGGCAGCTTTAAACCAGACCATCGCACCGCCGGGCCTGTCCCGGCGGTGCCTCTCAGGCCTTTCGATGAATCTCGCTCATGAGTGACTTGGCTTGATGCGGCATTAACCTGAACGCCGCCTCCCCCATCTCTGAAGGACAAGATCAACCCGACAGGAGAGATGATATGAAAACCCGTTTTGCAGCTTCTGCTTTCGCCCTGATCGCGTCCTCGGCCTCCGGCGAGGCGCTCGATCGCACTATCCCCGACGCCGTTGGCCGCGCGGCCCCCGCCCTCGAGGCCTATTCCACAAATGACCTTCTCGGGTCGGTCTGGACCGGTGAGCAGCTGTCCATGCGGGACCGCTCGCTCGTGACCTTCGCGGCGCTGATGACCCGCCTCGAGACCGGAAACCTCCAGCGTTTCGTCGAACTCGCGCTCGATAGCGGCGTGACGCCGGCCGAACTGTCGGAAACCGTCACCCATCTCGCCTTCTACACCGGCTGGGGCAACGCCACCGCCGCCGCCGAGGCGATGGCCCCGGTCTACGAGGCGCGCGGGATCGCCACCGAAAGCCTTCCCGGCGCAGAGGTGGACCTGCTGCCGCTCGATGAAGAGGCCGAGGAATCGCGCGAGAGTTTCGTGCGCGGCACCTATGGCGACGTCTCGATGGGTGTGGTCGACAATACCCGCGAACTTCTGTTCCGCGACCTCTGGCTGCGTCCCGACCTCGCGCCGCGCGACCGCTCCATGGTCACCGTCGCGGCCCTGATCGCGGCGGGCCAACCCGAGCAGATGACCTTCCACCTCAACCGTGCGATGGATAACGGGCTGACGCAGGAGGAAGCGGGCGCGATGCTCTCGCATCTGGCCTTCTACGCGGGCTGGCCCAAGGTCTTCTCCGCCCTGCCGGTGGCCAAGGACGTCTTCGAGAACCGCGCCGAATAAAGGACCCTGACATGAAGATCGCCATTCTCGGATCGGGACTGATGGGCGCGAAGCTCGGACGGATCTGGGCGCAATGCGGCCACGATCTGCGCTTCGCCTATTCGCGCAGCCAGGCCAAGCTGGAGCGGCTCGCCGCCGAGACCGGCGGGCGCGCGACGAGCGTCTCCGAGGCGGTCGCGGGCGCGGATGCGATCCTGCTCGCCGTGCATTGGAGCCGGATCGAAGATGTGCTGTCTCAGGCCGGTGACATGGCGGGTCAGGTGGTGCTCAACTGCTGCGTCCCGCTCGATGCGAGCAATAGCGATCTCGTGCTCGGCCCCAAGACCTCCGGGGCCGAGCAACTCGCTGCCATGCGCCCCGATGCGCGCTGGGTGGCCACATGCAACACCTCTCCCTCCGAGAGCTTCGCCCCGGTCTTCGCGCGCAAGGGACAGGCCGACCCGCCGCAGCTTCTGATCTACGGCGATGACGCCGAGGCAAAGTCCATCGCGCGCGGGCTGATCGAAGATATCGGTTTTGCGCCGGTTGATGCGGGCGGGTTGCGCACCGGGCGTTTCGTCGAACCCTTTGCAATGGTCACCGCCGAGCTAGCCTATGGGCAACCCGGCGGCCCCGCCCTGACCTATCGTTTCGAGAAATTGCGCGGCTAAGCCCGCGCGCCCCTACCCCAAGAAAGGAGTTTTCCCATGAAAATCATTCGCTCCGGCACCAACGCCTCGATGCAGGGCCCCGAAGACTGGTTCACCGGCACCGTCCGCGTCGATCCGCTGTTTCAGGCCGAAGAACCCGGCCGCACCTCGGGCAGCCATGTCACCTTCGAGCCCGGCGCGCGCACCGCATGGCACACCCACCCAGCTGGCCAGACCCTGATCGTCACCTTCGGGCGCGGCCGCGTCCAGCGCGACGGTGGCCCCGTCGAAGAGATCAGCCAGGGCGATGTCGTGTGGTTCCCGGCAGGCGAAAAGCACTGGCATGGCGCCTCGTCCGAGACCGCGATGAGCCATATCGCGGTGCAGGAAAGCATCGACGGCTCGCCGGTCACCTGGCTCGAAAAAGTCACCGACGAAGACTATAACGGCTGACCTTGAGGGCCGGGCCTGCGCGGCTCGGCCTTCTCTTTCTTCTTCCCGAGATTTTTCAAAGCACGAGGCCCCGCAATGCCCCGGCCGCACATCACTTGCCACATGATCACCACGCTCGACGGACGGTTGAAGACCGAAGGGTGGCCCTATTCCGAAGACGAATTGCTCACGATCTACGATGCGGTCGGCACCCGTCTGGAGGGGCAAGGCTGGATCATCGGGCGCGCCTCGCTCGAAGGCTGGGTGCCGCATGTCGAACCGATACTCGACCCCGCGCCCACCCCGCGCCCCGATCGACTGGCGGATCTGGCGGGACGCACCCTCGGCATCGTATTCGACCGCAAGGGGCGGCTCTTGCCGGATACGGACGAACTCGAGGGCGACCATCTGGCGATCGTGCTCTCCGAGCGCGTCGCGCAGGCGCATGTCGAGCGGCTGATAGACCGCGGCATCTCGGTCGTGTTCGGCGGCCCCGACGGTGACGATATCGAAGGCGCGCTAAGCCGCATCGCCGAGGGGTTCGGGATCGACCGGCTGCTGCTGGAAGGCGGCGGCACGCTGAACGGCACCTTCCTCGCCAAAGGTTTGATCGACGCGACCAGCACCCTGATCCTGCCGGTGATCGACGGCAATAGCGGCGCGCCCGCGATCTACGAACAAGGCACCGGCCCCGCGCAATCGCTGGAGCTGGTGCAGACCGAGACGCTGGAGAATGGGATCGTCTGGCTTCGCCACCGCGTGAGCAGGGAAAGCTAAGACAGACTTGCCCCAAAGCCCCGCGCGCCATCGTGGCGCTCGGGGCGGCGTAACGCTCAGCGAAGCATGGCGCAACGGTGCCTGCCGACCTTGAGCGATTTTTCCCTCAACTTCCGCGAAAGACTAACGGCGTCGGGCATACCCCCCTCGCCTTTTTCCTGAAGTTGTCAGAAGACATAAGGGGCTGAGTCAAAATTCTTGCTACTGACTGACCGGTCAGTTATTTTCTACCCATGACAGATCCCGACTCGCCCGAGCCCAAATTTCGCCGTCGCGCCGAGGCGCGGCCTGACGAGGTGCTCGACGCGGCGCTCTCACTCTTCGATGAAAAGGGTTACGCCCATACGTCGGTGGCGCAGATCGCCAAGACGGCGGGTCTCTCCAAGGGCGCCGTCTATCTCTATTTCCCGTCAAAACAGGCGATCCTCGAAGGCTTGGTGCGTCGGGCGGTTTCTCCGATCGCTACGCGGGCGCAAGCCCTTGTCGAACCGACCCCCGATGATGCGCGCGCCACACTGCGTGCGCTGTTCTCGTTGATTGCGACCTCGCTCGGGGATCCGAAAGTGCTGGCGGTGCCCAAGGTCGTGATCCGCGAGGCCGTCGTCGCCCCCGAAATCGCCGCGATGTATCGGCGCGAGGTGTTCGACCACGTCCTGCCCGCCGCCACCGAAATCATCAGACAGGGCATCGCCTCGGGCCAGTTGCGCGCGGTCGATCCCGAACTGACCCTACGCTCGATCATCGGCCCGATCGTCGTCCATCTCCTGCTTGCGGAGATCTTCGACATCATGCCGGAGGACGGGCTCTCGCTCGATCAGCTGATCGAGAACCACCTCGACATTCTATTCCACGGCGTTTTCCTGTCACCGGAGGGTTCGACCGATGCTTGATACCATTGTTGCGTGGATCAGCGCCCTGCTCACCGCGATCATTCCCGGCTATGGGGACGCCCCGGTGCCGCATTACTCGGGCTATGTGGAGGGCGAATACGTCTATGTCGCCCCTTCGGTCACCGGACGCATCAAGACGCTGGCGGCGATCGAAGGCGACAGCGTGAAGGCCGATCAGTTCCTCTTCGACATGGATTCGACGAAACAGCAGGCGGCGCTGCGGGCGGCCGAGGCCAAGATCGGGACCGCCAAAGCCAATCTGAACAACCTCGAAACCGGCTCGCGCGACCCCGAGATCGAGGTAATCAAGGCCTCGCTGGAACAAGCCATCGCCCATCGCAATCTCGCGGAATCCGCGCTCAAGCGCACCGAGGATCTGTTCGCTCGGGAAATCGTCGCCCAGGCCAAGGTGGATGTCGATCGCGCCGCGCTGGAAGAGGCCGACGCGCAGGTAGCCCAGCTCAAGGCTCAGCTCGAAGTGGCAGCCCTGCCCGCGCGCAGTGCGCAGGTTCTGGCCGCCCAGAAAACGCTCGAGGCGGCACAGGCCGATGCCGATCTCGCCCGCTCGCAACTCGATGACATGACGGTCACCGCCCCCGTGGCCGGTCGGATCGAGACAGTCTATTACAAGGCCGGGGAAGTGGCCGCAGCCGGAGCGCCCGTGCTGTCGATCCTGCCGCCGAATGCGCTCAAGGTCCTGTTCTTCCTGCCCGAGGCCGAGCGCGCGGATTTCGCCATTGGCGATCAGCTGGAGATGGAATGCGACGGCTGCGATCCGGGCATCAAGGTGACGATCAGCAAGATGGCCTCCGAGCCGCAATACACGCCGCCGATCATCTATTCGCGCGAAGAGCGCTCGCGGCTCGTCTTCCGGGCCGAGGCGCGCATCTCGGCGGGCGCGTCGCTCCTGCCGGGCCAGCCGGTCAGCCTGAGGCGGGTGAAATGAGCACGACAGCCGCCGACAGCGTGAGCACCCAGAGCGAGCCCGCGATCGTCGTGAAGGGGCTCACGAAGATCTTCAACGGCAAGAAGGTAGTCAACGCGGTCGATATGTCGGTGCCCAAAGGCGCGATCTACGGCTTCATTGGCCCCAACGGCTCGGGCAAGACCACCACGATCCGGATGATGTGCGCCCTGCTCACCCCCGATGGCGGCGAAGGTCACACCCTTGGCTACGACATCCACAAGGAGGCGCGCGCGATCAAGGAAAACGTCGGCTACATGACGCAGAAGTTTTCGCTCTATGGCGATCTGACGATCCGCGAGAACCTCGACTTCATGGCGCGGATGTATCGGGTGAAGAACCGCAAGAAGGTGGTGGACGAGACGCTGCGGACCCTTGGCCTCGAAGGGCGCGGCAAGCAGCTGGCGGGCACTCTGTCGGGGGGCTGGAAACAGCGTCTGGCACTGGCCGCCTGCATGCAGCACAAGCCCGCGCTCCTGCTTCTCGACGAACCCACCGCCGGGGTCGACCCGAAGGCGCGGCGCGACTTCTGGGACGAGATCCGCCAGCTCAGCAAGCAGGGCGTCACGGTGCTGGTCTCGACGCATTACATGGATGAGGCCGTGCAATGCGATTACATCGCCTATATCGCCTATGGGAAGAAGCTGATCGACGGCCCGGCGACCGAGATCCCGCATCAGGTCGGCCTGACCACGTGGCGGGTCTCCGGCCCCGACTTGATCCAGTTGGAGGAAGAGCTGCGCGCCGATCCGCGGGTCGAGCAGGTCGCGCGCTTCGGCGCCCAGCTTCATGTCTCCTCGACCGACAGCGCCGGGCTCGACGCGGTCGTCGCTGAAAAGAGCGGGGAGAACGACGCGCGCAAATGGGAGAAGAAAGAGGCCGAGCTTGAAGAAGTCTTCATCTACCTGATGGCGACCGCGGCCGACAATTTCGGCGTCAACGGAGGCCCCTCGCCATGAGCTGGTTCTCTCTGTCGCGTTTCGGAGCGGTGCTCTACAAGGAATTCATCCAGATGCGGCGCGACCGGATGACCTTCGCGATGATGATCGGCATCCCGATCCTGCAGCTGGTCATGTTCGGCTACATCATCAATTCCGACCCGCATCACCTGCCGACCCTGATCGAGATGGCCGATGAAAGCCCGGTGGCGCGTGCGGTGCTGTCGGGCATGGAGACCTCGGATTACTTCAAATTCGAGGGCATCGTCACCAGCGCCGAGGAAGGCGATCAGGCGCTCCGCGACGGCACCGCGAATTTCGTCGTGGTCATTCCGCCCAATTTCGAGCGCGACATCGTGCGAGGCCTGTCGCCGAAGCTGCTCGTCAGCGCCGACGCGTCCGATCCGACGGCCGTGGGCACCGCAGTCGGCGCGCTGTCGGGGATCATCGACACTGCGGTGAAACAGACCTTCCAGGGCCCCCTCGCCCCGGTCGCAGGCCAGCCCCCGCCCTTCTCGGTCGTGGTGCACAAGCAATTCAACCCGGCGAGCAAGACCTCGCTGAACATCGTGCCCGGCCTGATCGCCGTGATCCTCGCGATGACGATGGTGTTGATCACCGCGATCGCGATCGTACGCGAGACAGAGCGCGGCACGATGGAAACCCTGATCGCCACGCCGGTCCGGCCGCTCGAGGTGATGCTGGGAAAGATCCTGCCCTATGTCGTGATCGGTTACATCCAGACCGTCGTGTTCCTGATCGCCGGGAAGCTTCTGTTCGGGGTGCCGTTCCTCGGATCGGGGCTGGCCTTCTTCATCGGTTTCAACCTCTATATCGTGGTGAACCTCGCCCTCGGCTTCCTGATCTCGACCCTCGTGCGCACGCAGATGCAGGCGATGCAGGCGAGCTTCATGACGATCCTGCCGACGATCCTGCTCTCGGGTTTCATGTTCCCCTACGCAGGCATGCCCGGCTGGGCGCAGGTGATCGGCTCGGCGATCCCCGCCACACATTTCCTGCGCATCGTGCGCAAGGTGATGCTGAAAGGCGCCCACCTAGCCGACATCACCGGCGACTTGCGGGCGATCGCTATAATCGGCGTGGTGATCATGCTGATCTCGATGCTGCGCTATCGGCAGACGCTGGATTGAGGCGCTTCGGCAAGGGGTTCGGATCAGGTCGGAGCGCGTCGCGATTTCTCACGGCACCTGATCCCAGAAAAAGGGGCGCGCCGCTCTGCGGCCGCCCCTTTCGCCTGCAAGCCGCGCGCCTCGCGGGGCGCGCAGATTTTTCAGTCGAAGCTCGGGTAGATACCCTGCATGGCGATGCAATAGACGAGCCCTAGCGTCGGCTGATCGTTCTCATGCGGCTGGCTACCGCCAGTGGGTGCGATCGCGCCGGGCGCGAAGCTGGTCGCATCCTGGATCGGCGTGCCGGTATATCCATTGGCCCCCGTCGAGATCCAGGTATCGCCCGCAGTCGGCGCGGCACTCGCATCCGCGCCTTCGGGAAACACCGAAAGCGAATGCGAATGCGGCGGCAGATCGGCCTCGGTCAGCGTCACCGTATCGCTGCCCACCCGCTGGCCGAGCGCGCGAGGGGTAAGCCCCGGCCCTGCGCCCTGCCCGGCAACGACACTCAACGACGAACCACTGCCTCCGTTGAGATTGGGCAGCCCGAAGGTCGTGCGCCCGTCCCCGCCATAGGTCGTCCCGATCAACGAGTAGACCGCCGAGTATTGTGACATCGGCAAGACCTGCCCGTCACAAGGCATCCAGCCCTGGGGAATGAAGTTGTAGGGAAATGGCATAACCGTGCAAAGAATGGGGTCCATATCCTGTCCTTTCCGAAAAGACCGGGCGCGCTTACGAGCGCGGCGGGTAAATACCGTCATAGGCGATGCAGTAGTTCATCACCGTGGTCGGCATCATGTTCTGGTGCGGGTGGGAAGCACCGCTCGATCCGATCGAGGCCGGATTCAGCGTCGCCGGCGCGCCACCGGGCTGGGCCGCGTAGCGCGTGACACCCGTGCCATCTGCGGTCGCGAACTCGACCTCCGGGCCGGGCACGGCGGTCGCGTTGGCGGCCGGGCTCTGGCTCGACGCCTGGATCGCGTGGGAATGCGACGGCATCTCCGCGACGCTCAACGTGACCGTCTCCTCACCGACATTATCGCCGACCTTGTAGACCGACAGCCCCGGCGCGTGTCCCATGCCGAGCGGAATGCGCCCGCGCAGATCCGGCACGCCGAAAGTCGTGACGCCGTCGCCGCCATATTGGGTTCCGATAAGCGAGAACAGCATCTGATATTGGTTGATGGGCAACAACTGCCCCTGACAGCTGAGCCAGCCGCGCGGCGTGCGCGGGAAGGCAAACAGCGTGATTTGTCCGACAATGGGGTCCATGAATATATCCTCTCCGTTCCGGC
The DNA here is from genome assembly GCF_002020045.1 of Thioclava sp. F28-4. Classification (NCBI taxonomy): domain Bacteria; kingdom Pseudomonadati; phylum Pseudomonadota; class Alphaproteobacteria; order Rhodobacterales; family Paracoccaceae; genus Thioclava; species Thioclava sp. F28-4. The sequence goes on from NZ_MPZQ01000011.1 coordinate 93,991, forward strand.
GGATCCGTTGCGCGCTTTACGCGCGCTGCGGGAAGATGCCCTGGAGGGCGATGACGTAATTGACGCAAAGCGAGGGCTGCATGTTGGGATGCGCGATGCCGCCGCCCGTGTGACCGATATTGGTCTGCGCCAGCGCGACCGGCGCCTCGGCGCTGCCATAGAGATTGCCAGCGGGAATATTGCCCGAAGCGATCACCATGTCGTCGGGCGCAATCGGCGCGCGTCCCGCGATCGCCAGCTGCGAGGCCACGAAAGGGTGGCTGTGGCTGGGCATCGTGGCGTCCGTGAGCGTGACCGCCTCGCTCCCCAGTTTTTGCCCGCGCGCCTGCATGGTGGCACCGCGCGGGCTGCGCCCACGAAGATCCGGGAGGCCGAACGTGGTCCGCCCGTCCCCGCCGAACTCGGTCCCGAGAAGCGAGAAAAGCGCAGAATACTGCGCGATGCTCATCAACTGTCCATTACACAACGCCCAGCCCTGCGGCGCGAAATCGAAGGCTACGGGCATGATCATGCCCAGAAATGGTTCCATCGAACTGTTCCCTTGAATTCTCCTCTAAGGCGAGGCTACGGGCGAACATGTCCTACGACAACTTACAACTATGTGTTGTGTGACTATATTGACAAATTACCCAAACGGGAGCTCGCGATGCGCGCGCGAGAGCGCTGCAGATGGCGCCCCTGGCCACCCGGCGACTGCGCTCTTCGCGCCACAGCCCTGTCGGCACATTTCGGCAAGATCCCGGCAATACGCGCTAAAGATTGACGAAAATTAATACGCGACATAGCGTCAACATCAGGGAGCAGAGACTCGCGCATTATTTCACCAATTGCCCCACGGGGATTTTCAGACGATTTTCTTTGATGCGTCCGAGCCACGCTGCAATTTCAGTGGGGACAACAAGATATGTTCAGGGCATTGACGCTGAGCGGTCGCATTGCATGCGCCGTCAATCAGGCATCCAACCGATTTTCTCGCATAACGCGAATTTCGACCCTCCGGATTTTCATTCTGCGAATTCTGGCAGGTGTGCTTCTGACAACCGCCGGGGCGAGCGCCTCTCTGGCCGCCTGCGGCAGCGGCACGACGCTGTTATTGGATGGCGGGCAGGGGTCGACAAAGACGCTCAACGTGAGTGCGGAATGTCTCGATGTCCAATATGGCCTCTATGACGCGACGGGGGTCAACGCGAACGCCTATTGGCCGATCCAGGGCGACACGGTTAATAATCAGATCACGAGCCAGACCTTCACGGATCCGAATTCAGGCGCGGTGATCACGGTATCCCCGAATCTCGACACAAGCACCGGCACCTATATTTTCCCGACTTACACGGTCACTCTGGACACCGCTCCGACGACCTATCCGGCCAGCGGAGTTCCGGTCACGCTCTATTACGCATCGGGCATCTCGTCGGGCGGAAATTCCACAACCGATACTACCTACACCGTCACATTCACCTTCCCGGCCCCCGCGACCGCACCGGATGCACCGACGAATGTCTCGGCCACGGCAGGCGATAGCAGCGCGCAGATCAGCTTCTCCGCCCCGGCCTCGAATGGCGGCGACCCGATCACCGGCTATACCGCGACCTCCTCGCCGGGCGGGTTCACGGGCACCGGCACGACCGCCTCCCCGATCACGGTGAACGGCCTCACGAACGGCACCAGCTATACCTTCACCGTCACCGCGACGAACAACTTCGGGACGAGCCCGGCCTCCAGCGCCTCGAACGCGGTTACGCCGAAGGCTGCACAGACGATCACCTTCGCCAATCCAGGCGCGCAGAATTACGGCACCTCGCCGACGCTGAACGCAACCGCGTCCTCCGGCCTGACGGTTAGCTTCACGTCCTCCACGACGAGCGTCTGCACGATCACCTCGGGCGGCGCACTGACATTCGTCTCGGCGGGCACCTGCTCGGTCGATGCAGATCAGGCGGGCAATAACGCCTATAACGCCGCCCCGACCGTCACGCAGAGCTTCGCCGTTAACGCGGCCGCGCCGGGCGCACCCACGATCGGCACCGCGACGGCGGGCGCTGGGCAGGCCGAGGTCAGCTTCACCCCGCCCGCCTCCGATGGCGGCGCGACGATCACCGGATACACCGTGACCTCCACGCAGGGCGGGTTCACCGGTACCGGGAGCAGCTCGCCGATTACGGTAACGGGCCTCGCGAACGGCACCAGCTACAGCTTCACCGTCACAGCGGCGAACTCCGTCGGGACGAGCCCGGCCTCCAGCCCCTCGAACGCGGTAACGCCGAAGGCCGCGCAGACGATCACCTTCGCCAATCCGGGCGCTCAGACCTACGGCACTTCGCCGACGCTGAGCGCAACCGCTTCGTCCGGCCTGACGGTCAGCTTCTCTTCGACCACCACAGGGGTCTGCACGATCACTTCGAGCGGCGCTCTGACCTTTATCTCGACCGGCACCTGCTCGATCGATGCCGATCAGGGGGGCGATGGCACCTATAACCCCGCCCCGACCGTCTCGCAGAGTTTCGCCGTGAACGCGGTCGTACCGGGAGCGCCCACAATCGGCACCGCGACGGCGGGCGATGGGCAGGCCGAGGTCAGCTTCACCCCGCCCGCCTCCGACGGTGGCGCGACGATCACCGGATACACCGTGACCTCCACGCCGGGCGCGTTCACCGGATCCGGGGCCAGCTCGCCGATTACGGTAACAGGCCTGACCAAAGGCACCAGCTATACCTTCACCGTCACAGCAACGAATTCCGTCGGAACGAGCCCGGCCTCGAACCCCTCGAATTCAGTGATACCGAAGGCCGCGCAGACGATCACCTTCGCCAATCCGGGCGCGCAGACCTACGGCACCTCGCCGACGCTGAGCGCAACCGCTTCGTCCGGCCTGACGGTCAGCTTCTCGTCGACCACCACCGGTGTCTGCACGATCACCTCGGGCGGTGCGCTGACATTCGTCTCGGCGGGCACCTGCTCGATCGATGCCGATCAGGGGGGCAATGGCACCTATCAGGCAGCCCAAACCGTCACGCAGAGTTTCACGGTCAACCCGACCACGGCCCCGCCGCCCACCAATGTCACAGCCGTCGCCGGCGTCGAGAGCGCCACCGTGAGCTTCACCCCACCCACCGATACCGGGGGCGCGCCGATCCAGGATTACACAGTGGTGTCTTCACCTGGAAACAAAACCGCGACTGGCACCGGCACGTCGATCACGGTCAACGGACTGACCGCCGGTACGGCTTATACGTTCACGGTCAGCGCCGATAACGGCTATGGATCGGCCGGGCTCTCAGCGCCCTCGAACAGCGTCACGCCGACGGCGGGCCAAACCATCAGTTTCGCCAATCCGGGCGCGCAGGATTACGGCACATCGCCGACGCTGAGCGCAACCGCGTCCTCCGGCCTGCCGGTCAGCTTCTCGTCGACCACAACCGGGGTCTGCACCATCACCGCAGGTGGCTCGCTGACCTTCGCCTCGACCGGCACCTGCTCGATCGATGCCGATCAGGGGGGCGACAGCACCTATAACCCTGCCCCGACCGTCACGCAGAGCTTCGCCGTGAACGCGGTCGTGCCGGGCGCGCCGACAATCGGCACCGCGACGGCAGGCGATAGCCAAGCCGAGATCAGCTTCACCCCGCCCGCCTCCGATGGCGGCGCGACGATCACCGGATACACCGTGACCTCCTCGCCGGGTGGCTTCACCGGAACCGGGACCAGTTCGCCGATCTCGGTGAACGGCCTCACGAACGGCACCAGCTACAGCTTCACCGTCACCGCGACCAACTCTGCGGGCACCGGCTCGGCCTCGGCCGCGTCGAACAGCGTCTCGCCGCTGGCGGCGCCGACCGCGAATGCCGTGAGCCTCACCGCAGGATATGGCTCGACCGACAACGCGGTGCCGCTGAACTTCTCCGGCGGCGCGGCGACATCGGTCACGGTCGCCTCCGGGCCCAGCCACGGCTCGACCAAGGTGAGCGGCACCGCGATCAGCTATACGCCCACGGCGGGCTATCACGGCGCGGACAGCTTCACCTATACCGGCACGAACGCGACGGGCACCTCCGCCCCTGCGACGGTCACGATCACCGTCTCGGCGCCCACCTTCACCGTCACGTCGGGCGCGCTGTCCGATGGGCAGGTCGGCACGAGCTTCGCGGCCACGCTGAGCGTCTCGGGCGGCACCGGGCCCTACACGTTCGACACCGCTGCGAAGACCGGCTCATTCCCGCCGGGGCTGTCGCTCTCACCCACCGGCACGCTCAGCGGCACGCCCAGCGCCAATGGCAGCTACAGCTTCACCGTAAGCGGCCATGATTCAAGCGCGCCGAATGCGAGTTTCCAAAGCGCCACGATCTCCATCGCGATCCAGCGCGCCGCCCCCACGATCACCGCGATCAGCCCGGCACAGGGGTCGGCAAGCGGTGGCACCTCCGTCACGCTGACGGGAAGCGATTTCACCGGCGCGACGGCGGTCAGCTTCGGGGGGGCACCTGCGAGCGGCTTTACCGTCAATTCCGACAGCCAGATCACCGCGACCGCGCCTTCGGGCACGGGCACGGTGCATGTAAGCGTGACCGCGCCGGGCGGCACCTCGAGCGCCACCAGCGCGGATCAGTTCGCCTATCTGTCAAATGTCGCGACGCTCTCGGCGCTGAGCGTGAGCCAGGGCACGTTGAGCCCCGTGTTCAGTTCGGGCACGAGCGGCTATTCGGTGGACCTGCCCTATGGCACGGGCTCGATCACCGTCACGCCGACGGCCACGGATAGCGGCGCGAGCCTCACCGTGAACGGCAATGCGACCGCCTCGGGCAGCGCCTCGGCGCCAGTCTCGCTGGCGACGGGAGCGAACACGATCACCGTGGCCGCCACCGCAGCCGATGGGATCGCGACGCAGAGCTACACGATCACCGCCACCGTGGCGCGCCAGACCGATACGATCACCTTCGCGCCGGTCAGCTCTCCGGTGCGGATCGGCAGTGCGCCTTTCGCAGCAACCGCGACGGCGAGCTCTGGCCTGACGGTGACGCTGAGCAACGCGACGCCGTCGGTCTGCACACTCAGCGGGGCTGTGGTCACGCCGGTCGCGGCGGGTAGCTGCCAGATCACCGGCACGACCGCCGGCAATGCGAGCTACGCGCCGGGCAGCGCCACGTTGACGGTTCTGGTCGAGGTGGCCCCCGATCCGACACAGGATCCGGATGTGATCGGGATCGTGACCGCGCAGAACACGATGGCGATGCAATTCGCCCGCACGCAGATCGGGAACTTCTCCTCGCATCTCGAAGCGCTGCGTGACGGCAATGGCCTGCGCGACAGTTTCGGCGCGCGTCTCGGCATTCCCAGCGTGACCCGCGCGCGCGGTTTTGCCGACCCGGTCGATCCGTTCGAGAACCAGACCGGTCGCACGCCCGCGCCGAGCCGAGGGGTTACGCGTGGCGCAGCTGCTACGCCGACCCCATCCGTCTCGACCAGCGGCACCTCCGAAAACCTGTTCGGCCCGCAAACCGCGATCTGGACGGCGGGCACGCTGAACCTGACGAAGGACGGCGCGATCGACCTTCATAGCAACGGGCTCAGCGCGGGTCTCGACTACCAACCCAGCGCGGACGCGATCCTCGGGCTCGGGCTCGGCTATGGCAACGGGCGCTCGGATATCGGCAGCGATGGTTCGAAGACCAGCGGGCATAGCGTGAACGCGGTAGTCTACGGGACCTTCCGCACCGGCGAACGCGGCTTTGTCGATGTGCTGGCGGGCTATGGCACACTGGGCTTCGACAGCCGCCGCGCGATCTCGGGCGGGCCGGATATGGCCTATGGTTCGCGCGATGGCTCTCAGGTCTTCGCACAGGTCCGCGCGGGGATGGAGTTCCGGCAGGATAACTGGATGCTCTCACCCTATGCGGGGATGCAGGTGATCTCGGGGCATCTGAATGCCTTTACCGAGCGCACTGCGGACCCGGCCGATGCGCTGAGCTTCGACCGCCAAAGCTTCGGCTCGACCCAGCTCGACTTCGGCCTGCGCGGTGGCTTCACCCGAAAAACGAGCTTCGGGACGGTCTCGCCGAACTTCCGGCTGGAATATAACCGGGTGATGAACCGCGATATCGCCGCGGGGATGAGCTATGCGGATCTGGTGAACGGCTCGCAATATGTGCTGAACCTGCCGCAATCCGATCAGGACCTGCTCACGATCGGGCTGGGCACGAATATCGCCTTCGAGGGCGGCACGCAGCTCAGCATCGACCTGCGCAACACCTCGGGGTCGAACAGCCACAGCAACAGCATCTCGCTGAGACTGTCCAAGCAGTTCTGACGCGGGAGACAGGCGAAAACCAAACGGGGCGAGGATATGCATCCTCGCCCCGTTCCTGTTTCAGCCTGACGCCCTGAGATCAACGATAGACCAGCTTGGGCGGTCCATGCGCAGGCTTATGCTTTCGCCTGCGCAGTCAGTTGCTTTTTTTGGCTTCAAGCCAGAGAAACCAAAAGAGTGCCCAAGAATTCACCCCGCCGATTCGAGGGCGACAATTTTCCTTTTACTTATAAACGCTTACGAATAAAGCAAGCTTCACCGGAAACCATATCCATGCGCAGAAAACCATAAAGCTGCGCGGGAAAACTCAGTCTTCAACCGGTCCTTGTGGAGAGGCGCAGGACAAAAGAAAACCCGCGCCGAGGCGCGGGTTCATCAAGCGAGACGAAGTGGTGCGGGGAAGTGTCAGTCGACGTAAGCCTCTTCGAAGGGGCGATCCCGACGGTAGACACTTTTGTAGTTCGGATTTGAGAAGGGGGAGGAGATTTCTACGGCGCCGGTCTTGTCAGCCCAAGCCCTGTCGAAATCCTGCCGCGTCAACTCGCGTGCCCCACGACCGATAGCGACTTGAAGGGCAGCGAGCACAATCTCGAAAACCAACCCCCATCGCAACGCGGCGGCGGTCGCGAGGCGATGAAGGAATTCAAGCTCTCGGAGCTCATCAGGCACATCGATGGCGACCTTGTCAGCGTAGCTGCCCAAGATCGTGTTCAGGGTGAGGTAGTCGCCCAACGAGCCGTCATCGCGTTCCGCGAGGTCGATATTCTCGAACCGCACGCGGGTGGTCAGGCGAAACAGCTGGGGCTCTTGGCGAATGTAATCGGCTAGTTCCGGAACACCTGACAGAATCAGCATCAGTGGCCAATCATGAGACTTCATCAACGCCTTGAACGCATCCAAAATAACGAGCAGCTCTCCCTGCCCCCTGCCCCGCATTATATGCTGGGCTTCGTCGTAATGGATGCCGATGCACCCTTTCCTTTTCGCCTGATCGACGACGAGGTTCCAGATTTCAGTTTGAGTGCGGCGTGCCTTGTCGTCGATAGGGTAACCAAGAGCCCTGAGCGTATGTTTCCCGAGATCCTTCCAGCCGCCCTTCGAGCTGAGCACGCAACAGGCGAAGGAGGCCTTCTCACCGGAGGGCAACCGCGTGTCGCTGGCATTGAAGCGCCCTAGCAGGTCGCCAATTTCCTTACTCTTTCCGGCACCGGACTGGCCGGTGACGAGAAGCGCCCCCGTCTCGAAACGAGTCCTGCTTTGCAATCCTCCGAGGTGGCGGCTCAAAAGCTGGGAGAAGCTGTGTTGAAGGACACGAGCACGGTCCAACGGATAATGCCGCGCAGCAAGGTCACCGCTCAGGGCCACGACTTCGGGGATGATGAATTCATTCAAAACTTGGTTTCCTTGGTTGGCGGCAGGACAATTCGTTTTGCGCCCTCATCCGCAGCTTTCGGCGCGCTCAAATCGCTCCGCGGCGGGCTCGTGGAAGAAGGGCGCTCTTGGTCCACTTCATGTCGCTCCATGATTTCGCCGGGCGCCACCAGGTGCTTCATCGGAGCGCTCGACGTGGTCGATACTCCCAGAATCCGCGCGGCACGTTTTTCGAGCTGGGCGATCGTCTGGTAGTTCGAAGGGTCACGCGAATCCGGGAAGAATCCGGATCTTCTCGCGCGATCGGCAATAGCCTCGCGCAGGTGCCCCTCGTGAAGGGCGCGCTGTTTCGGGTTGGAACGGGTCGCCTCCTCCATGATTTCGATAGCTTCTTCAAGCGTCAGGTCATTGAAAACCGTCATGCTCAACTTCGCCTCGATCACCTCTTTCTCTCCTTGAGCGACAATGAAAACGCGGCGAAGGTCGTCGGGGTCGAGATGAACAAGCACCTTCTTCGGCTGCCCATCCGCAAACCGCTGAAGTGCAGAAGAGTTAAAGGGCAAGCCGAAAACTCTCACACCTTCAGATGTCGTGGTCGCCTCGCGCTTCACGCCAAGGTGCAGGCACCTGTCTCGCTGAGACGGCGGGTCGATCTTTCCATAGAGCCGCAATACTTCCTCACTCTTTTGTCGGATTGTCGCGCCAAACATCCCGGTCCCCCGGTGAGGACGGAACGGATACTCATCGATGAAATACCGGGTGAGAGCCCCGTAGAGCTCGTCATGCGTCAAGCTCGCCGATCCCTTCGGGTTCACCTCTTTCAGTTCACCCGGCCTACTACCCGTATAGCCCGAATGAAAATTCAGGACCTGAAACTGAGTCGGCCCGAACAGGCTCTCCTGGAAAGGTTTGTCCGGACCGTGATAGGTGCGGCCAAGTATGAGTGTTGACCCACTCCCGAGGAGAGCCGCGAAGATTCCGCCGTTCCGGATAGCGCTGCCGTTGTCTGTAGAGACGACGCGGAGGCCGACTGGCGGCGCCGGGTCGTGTTTACACCCATAACGGATCTTTTCCCGGGTCTTGTCGCGCGTTGCCATGCGAACCAGTGCTGCGCTGTGATCTTCATCTGCGGTTTCCGAAATAATCCACGCGAGCGCCTCTCGGGTCGCTACGTCGACCATGAAATGTAACCAGACCCTTCTAACCTCGTCTTTCTCCAGTTCTTCGTCCGTAGTATCTGGATCGATTACTTTCGCCGCCATCCGTCCGTTTGGTAGCGAGAAGATAGAAAGATAGCACTGATCAGTCTCCACCCTCGATCCGAACTTCAATGCCCGCACATCAGTCGAACCGGCCCCGAGGCGGTTTGTTGCATGACGCACGCCCTCGCGACCGATGGTTTTCACGACCGCCGAAATTGCGTTGAGCCGGGCGCGAATTGTCGTGATCGAGGGAAAGCAGAAGCCACGTGCATGCTCCTCAGGCGGGACATCGAATAGTTCCTGCGCACCTGCAACAAGAGGCGCAAGTTGCGGCTGCAACTTGCTATTCCAACGATTGAGAACGTATTCAATGAAGCGTTCCTGGTGCGGAGAAAGTCTCGGCTCGCGACGCCCCTTCAATTGATCGCGGTCGGCAAGGACGACCGGGTTACGGCCAAAACTCTGAAAAAGCTTGTAATAACGCAAAAGCGTCCTGCCCTGTGGCCAATTGAAATTGAGGGTGGCTTTTCCGCCTCGCAAAGCCGGCGTAAAACTCGCATCTTTCGAACGGCTACGCACGCGAGCGAGCAGACGAGACCGGAGCACACCGCCCTTATCGAGCGCCCTCTGGGTAAGCTGCCAGCCTTCTGCTTCCAAGGCTTCGAGCTCCAGCATTACTACCAATCGCCTCTTTGCTTCGCGCTGCGCGTCTTCCTCGAGCTGCTCGAGACGTTCAAAGCCGCCGGTGTATTCGAGAAGCTCGCGGTTCTTTGCAGCCGCAACTGGCAATGTGACGTCACACTCCCTGTTGAGGATCGCGCGTTCAACGTGGTCTACCGAGAGGGTAATACACTCGCCATCTTCAACATCCGAAAGATCAAATGCGCTGTCATCGCGCTGATCCACGCGCCAGCGACGCCCGTCCATGACGAGCTCGGATCCACTTGGGACGTTAAAGATAGATTTGTGCGTCACCGGCGTAGTTCCACCCGCGAATAGTAGTTGATCAACGCATTCCAATCGGCGCGAAGAACCTTCCGCCCGATCAGGCGCAGTGAAGCGTCAAAGCATCGCGAAGGCTCGATCTGACACCGTCCGATCAGTTCTCTCAGCAGCCAATAGCCATCCCGCCGGGCAACCCGTTCGACTTCAGTGTCGGCCGCTTCGTCTTCTTTGTTCCAGACGTCCCAGACCTGGCGCAGATTGTCCCGGTAGGCGCGAGAATAGTCGTCCGTCCGAACAACCACGCAGTCATCGGCGAACTCAGGCGGCACCGCCGAGAAGAGATCGGCGATTTCGGCTTGTGTGTCCAACCGAGCCAAGCTTGCAGCGTGCCGAATAAAGTAGGCCCGCCGGAATCCGTCCCGAAACGTAATACGCATATCGAAAGAATGCTTGCGCCGCTTACGCGCGGTCCGGCTGAAATACGTAACTGGCGGGAGCTGCACTTCGAGTTCGAACAGATTCGGATTCAACAGAGCATCGATTGCTACAGCGGACTCACCTTCGGACTCGAAGTGATATACCCGCCGGACACCCTCGGTCGCAGGCGTCGCAAACGCCATCGAGACTCGACGCGCGGTGTTGCTGCGCGTCATCGGGTTTCTCCAACCGCTATAGGGAAGGACCCCGTGGATCGGGGCGACTTGCAGCGCGGGCATCTTGCGAGAGACGACCGTTTCGGGCTCCCAATCGCCGTAACGGCCCTCGATATAATCGGCTTGTTCAGCCATGCAGTCTCCGTTCTCCCGAGGCGAAGGCCTCGGAAAGTCTCAAGTTTACAACGGGACTCTGAGCAGGCTTGCCGGGACCGTTTTCGGCCTCTAACGTGACAAGTAACAACCGGACGCTCGTCGTCCCAACTTTCGGCGCGCGCTCCATCAGGGCGCGCGTTTCTTCTTCGCGATCACAGCCTTCCGTTCATCCGATCTCGCTGTGGCAGACGTTCGTCGAATCTCGTGAAAATCCCAACGAAAAAAATCGCTCGGTCTTTTCCGACGCTCAAAGACATGAGTCAAGCTATTGATTTTATGCGAAAAAATGAAAAACACTAGCTTTCCAAGTTAAACACTTTGGTAAGCTCGTGGAGGACTAGGCTTGAAAGCCAGTGCATCCGGTCAAGCAAAAATCCAGATTTTGCACTCTCTGGAGTGCAGCCCCATCTGGGGCCTGCGCGTTGATCGATCGGCCAACCTGTCCTCTTGCCCTGCCAGAAATTTCATCGCACACCGGCAGATCAACCCGAGATAGAGATCTGACCGCACCTTGACTGCACCATTGACACTCACGCCCATGCTGGGATTTCGCGAGCCCGCCTTTTCGTTCCTGTCTCGAACGGCTCGTCTGAACGGTGTTCCGACACAGATCTTCGCAGGTGACATGGGGCTGAGCTTCAGCAAAATGATTGAGGGCGATGAGGAACAGATCTCGAAGCTCGCCGGCCTGACGGGTTGCGATACCGATACCTTGATGGCTTGGACGCCCCGCTATCTGGGCGGGCGTGAGCACTCGTTTCGCGGACACGTCATGCATGCGAAGGCGATTAAGGAAATCCATCTCCGCGGATGTCCCGAATGCCTGCGAGAGGATATGGCCCATCTGCGAGGTGGCCCCGCTCTTCGAGGAGACTGGCTATTTCGTCCGGTGTCGCTCTGCCACAAGCACCAACGGCCGCTGGTATTTCTCTGGGCGGGGCGCGACCGGACCGAACGCTACGACGTCTCCGCGCGGATGGCCGAGATCAGCGCACAGATTCTTGCTGGCGAACTTGATTTGCCTCCGAGAGAAGAAACCAATTTCGACAGGTGGCTCGCGACACGCCTCGAAGGTGAGTGCTCCACGCTCTGGATCGATCAATTTTCGCTCTACCCGGCAGCGCATTTCTGTGAGCTTCTGGGGCGGGCGTGTTGGGCGCCGAAAATTCCGAAATGGCAGAAGTTCTCGCCTGACGAGGTTTGGCACAGTTTCGATCTCGGATTTGAGGTCGCTAAAGGTGGAGAACGTCAGATCCGCGAGGTCCTATCCGATCTGCAGGCCATCGTCGGCGAGCCGACGGATGGGCCAAAGAAGAAATTTGGTGATCTCTACGACCGCTTATCCTTCGACCTAACATCTCAAGACTACGCACCTTTCAGAGCCTTGCTGCGAGATCATATTGCTCAAACCTGGCCCTTAGGGCCCGGTGACGAGTTGATGGGCGAACCGATTTTGGAGCGGCGGCGCCATTCGGTTCTAACAGCGGCCCGCGAACTCGGAATGGACTCTCGGCGCCTTCGCAGCCTACTCGTGGAGGCACGCGTCGTTCGACCAACCGATGCTGGACGTTCGGATGCATGGGAATTGTTCGACGTAGCAGATGCCGCCCCGATTTTGGATAAGATCCCGACGCTTGTCGCCGCGACAGAATTTCAGGCGGCGCTCAGCATATCGCGATCCCAATTCGAGATCCTACGCTCGGACGGTTTTTTCGAGCCGCATCTCGCCGGTTCCGGTCACAAGCCGCTTTGGGATGTTCGCGCCGCGCGTCGGTTCGTTGAGGACATCTTGACCGGTGCTGAGCAAATCTACGTTCCGATGCACAACTGGGGTGACCTCGCGAAGACAGCGCAACGTTTGAGAATCTCTCCCGGACAAATCCTGCGTATGATCGAAAGACGTCAGCTACGACGTATCGGCAAGCATATGACCCGAGACGGCTATGCATCTATTCTCGTCACGCTCGACGAGGTCGAGCGGCAGCTCGAGCGACCGAATACGCCGGGCATCACGATCGAAGTTTTTGCCCGGCAATGTGGCCTGAAGCCCACCAGCGCGAACAGGCTCGTCCGCCTCGGTCATACGCCGTCGACTTCGGGTCGCAACCCTAAGACCAAGGTTGAGCAAGCGTTTCTGTCTTCTGCCGATATCGAGGCCTTTCACGCGCGGTTCGTAACGCTAAGGGGACTCGCGGTCGAGCGTGGCAGCACATGGCAAGCTTTGAGACACGAGCTCTCTGCAGCCGGCATCTCACCGTTTAGCCCAGACGGAAGTGACTATGGTGCCATATATGAAAGAAGCGAGGTTCATCGCCTTGACTGATGCCGATCCATTGGGCGGTCAGAACGGTGTTATCATGCGCCTTGAAGAAGCGCCTCGAGGTTCGCCCGAATAGCCAGCAAAGACGAAAGCCCGCCTCGGGTAGCAATCTCGCTAGGTCGGGCACCGCCGAACATTGGGCCCGCGTTTGGAAGGGTGAACCACGTCTTGGAAAGAGGTTCGCCAAAATAGACCTCGAGAGCATGGTAGATCCCAAGCACCGCGCTCAAACGATGCATCTGGTCGTCGGAAAGTTCAATACGCCCGCCCTCTCCTTCGAACATGCGCCACCGGTCTGAGGCGAAACCTGCGAGACTCGCAGCTTCGTCTTCGGTCAGTCCCCATTCAAGCACCAGGCGACGATACGCTTTCAGCGCGACCACGTTCGATGCTTCAGTGTCGAGGTTTGATGACATACGCTCTCCCTAGTGACGCGATCGGTCATTCTGCACCATTTACGGTCGTGGGTGACGGCGCTGGAAGCAGAAAATCGAAAGGTTCCATTCGCTCATTTTGCGAAAAGATGACTTAGCTGGACGCGTCTGCCTGCTTCACTCAACGATCTCAACGGGTTGTTCCGAAAATCCCACCTTGTGAAAAACAAATTTTTTGTTTTCAAAGACTTATTGACCCGTCGACCTCTGGGACACAAGGTGACAGCCGGACGGTCGACCACCATTGTCAAGATCAGGGCCGCACGACGAAACCGTGATGAAGAAACTCCCCAATACTCTCATCCTCGCTGACCTTCATCTCGACCTTTGGCACAAGGCGGGGCTGAACCCTCTGGACCTCGTCGACTTCGATGCAGTCGAATTGATGATCATCGCGGGCGATCTGACAAACAAGCCCCTGACTCGGTGGAAGCAAGCGCTTGCGCTTATCGGAGAGCGGCTCCCATTGGAGCGCGTGCACATAGTTCCGGGCAATCACGATTACTACGATTTCCAGCTCGATGGCGATGCACGGCTTGCTGACATCGCACAGACAGCCGGAGCCAACTTCGCGCAAAAAGCAGAGATTAAGTGCGCGACGACACGCTACCTATGCTGCACGCTCTGGACCGACATGCTTTCTGGCTATGGAACACTGGAAGAAAACGCCGCCGAGGCAGCCCGGATCATGAACGATTACTACCGTATCAGGATCGCGCGGCCCGCCTTCCGGAAGGCACGACCGCTCGACACGGTGGAGCGACATCGTGACCACGTAGCGTGGTTGGAAGCGAAGTTATCAGAACCCTTTAATAGTGAAACCGTGGTCGTCACGCATCATGCTCCGCACCCATTCGCCTTAGCGCCGCAGAGTCCCGTCCCGCAAGCATATGCCTCGGATCTGAGCGACCTCATCAACCGATACCGCCCTCACCGATGGCTCTACGGACATACCCATCTCGCGACGGAGTTTAAGATCGGAATGACCACGCTGCGGAATGTCTCGATAGGCTATCCATCGAAGGCGACAAGTGGGCGTGACGACCGGTGGGCGGCGGCCCTGGGGGACAGCGAGTGAGATGAAGGAGCACTACCTTTGCGTCCTCAACGCGGTTCACATCAGCAGGGGGCGTTCCGGGACCGGGACTCGCGATTGGCGCGCGGACTGCTGCAGGCGCCCTTGCGCGCCCTAGACAGCAATCAATCCGTTTTGCCCAACCACAAAACATCAATGGCTCGTCAGGCCGGCTCCCGAATACCACATGGGGTCAGCTTTCATTGTCACGAAGCGTTATGAGACCTAGACAAAGCAGCGAAACCGCGTGCCGATCGACAGAGCGGCCCTAACGTAACGCAAACAAGATTGTTTCCGCGCATATTCTGCAAGACAAGACCGAACTCATCGGGAATGCGTTGAAGGACGAAAATGACACCTTCCAGCCGAATGGATAAGGCTTCGGTCCGGGCCCTCGAGGAGAACCTGCTCGATCTCCTTGCCGCCGCAGCGCTCGGCGAGGCGGTCGACTTCTCAGTCATGTCTCCCACGGAAGTGGCTGAACTCGGCTATGCGGCCCAGCTCGCACGCGGGCGCGTCGAGGATCCGAATGACAGGCTTGGCACAACGATGCGTAAATGCAGGGATTTGCTCGCGACAGTCACGCTCGAAGAAGTAGAAAATCCAAAGACGAAACTGCAAGCGCGCTGGAAGGCGCCTTTTCCCTTGGACCTCGGCAAGATCCGTTCGGAGCTCAGTCTGCGCATGCGCACCGCAAAGCGGCGCTCAGCATTGGACACCGGCACTTCAGCGCCATGACGGTCCTTGCGTTTTGAATTTCGAAGCCCGGGAAATCGCCGCGCCGCCGACGAAACACCACGCGACGTCAAATGGCGAATTGTCGTTACGAAATTGAAATCATCAAAGATATCGCCTCCATTCTCCCGCTAGAACAATTCCGCACCGTGCAACTCGGATATCAAGTGGCCAGAAAGTGCCCATTGCCGTGCTCTGCAATAAGTTGATCCAGAAGCCTCTGTTCACGTGGAGTGATTGCATCATGATCAACAAACCGCCAGTTGCGCTCGTAGAGGGCCAGTGCAGTCTCACCGTCCACAACTGCATCGTCAGGACGGTTCCAGCATAGTTGGCGTAGCTGCGGGTATTCATTCACTTTGATGATCATATCATCCTCAGAGGTTTCATGATCGCCGATGTCTATCAAACACCGGTAACATTGCGGGAGCTAGAAAATCTTTCGATGAGGAGACAAACGCTAAACCCCTAAACCCCTAAACCCCTAAACCCCTAAACCCCTAAACCCTTGCTGGACGCTGTGGGTGCAGCGCGACAACCGGTTTTTCGACAAACCGCATCGAAGCGTATTCAAGGGGATGTAACGTTCGCGTCTCGCCCGAAGCGGCCCACCCCTCTCTCCTTGGCCTGTCAAGCTCGCCGAGCTTCTGAATCTGCGCAGCAGTATTTTCCTGCCTGTGCGGTTGCTTCACCTTCCATAGGTGTCCTGCCCTTACGAGACAGGACGTTTGACGGCTGCCACCACGTGCAGGTAGCTCATTGCCCTTGCTCATCAGTAAAGAAGGGATCGTCGGCGTTCTTCAGGCTGCACACGTTGCGGTCCGGGTCGATGAACGCGCCGGTCGTGCCCCAGTCGTGCATTTTGACTTCGACTGGCACGCCTTGAGCCTCCAGCAGGCTGGCTGCAGCCTTCACGTCTGAGACGTTGAAGCGCAACGCAACCGGGTTCTGAGAAATGTCTTTCCGCGTGACTTCGGCGCGTCCGCCGGTCTCGATCATCAAATATCCGTCGCGGAAGCGATCGACGAGGTGCTCGGGCCTAATGACTGTAGCTGCATCGAAGTGCGCACGAGGGAAGCGATCTTTTCGCTTATTATCGATGTCGACAGCTATTCGCGAAGCTGTCTACTGCTCGGCGGTTCGCCGCGGTTCTGCGAGGCGACATCTGCCCCTCAGTGAAGAGGGTGTCCCGAATTGCGCATCCGTTCCAAATCGGAATCTGCCGATGACGAGACCAACTTCGACGGCCAGAGGCACAAGATGAGAGCCGCGAGCGCGAGGGCCGGACGGAACCATGCGCCGAGCGCCATCATCGCGACCGCGGCGACGGCTGACTGCCACGAAATATCGCCGCATCTTAGAGCGATCAGACAGATCTGTGCAAAGAGCCAGAGAAACGGAAGCAAAATGTGGAGACGATCGCGCGTCTCAAGCTCCCCAAATATCAGGTCGAAAGGGGAGTCCGGCCGCGACACCTTGAAGCTCAAGAAGAAAATCACGGCGAGCGCAATGCTTGCGAGCACAAAGCTCCGGCGTCCGAGGCGCAAGCGGGCGAAGCACACACGGATCATGAAGGCTCACCCTGCCGTGGGGTTTTCGCCGATTTCAGGGCGTAGGTATCGGGAACTAGCGGGGGTAACGGGCCGGTGACCAGTTCCTGCGAGGGCTCAGGTTCGCGGGGGAGCAGAGGGCGTGGATTGATCCGCTTCGGCGGCCAGAAGAGGGTCAGGCCGATCCCCACCAGCAGCATGGGCCAGAAGACGAACCCCGACCCGAGAATGACGATTGCCCCGATGAAACGCGGCCAGCCCATGTCGCGAATGCGCTGCGTGAGAAGGCTGATCTGTGCCGCGGCCCATGCGAGGCAGATGAGCAGCATCGCGAGCGCGGCCAGTTCCGACGGGGTTTGGGGCGGGGTGCCCTCACCGCTGACAGCCGCGAATGCGACTGCGACGATGGCGAATATACAGAGGCTCGCAAAGATATAGCTCCCGCGCCCACGTCGCTTTCGGGAGAACACATCACGTGCGAAACGGGCCTCGTTCGCGCGCTGCCATGCCAAGACGGGCTCTTCATAGACCGGCGTGTGGATCGGCGGCGGCTTCGCGATAGCTTTCACCGGCGGCTTCCGCGGCGCCCGCTTGGCGGCCGTCTGCGCCCTCTTCGGCGTCTTTTTCGCCGATTTGCTCCTCGTGCTGTAAGACAGACCCGTGCCGGGAATGCTGAGCGTCGTCCGGACGCCGCGCTTCGATACGTTCACGGTCGCCCCGCGGCCGCCGAAACTCGTCGATATGCCTGATTTGGAGAGGTTGAGCCGGACCCCCGGTGACCTGCCACTGAACTTTCATCCAGCCGCGACCGGAGCCCGGTTGGTGTTGATCCGCACCCCAGAGCTCTACCGCCCTTAGGCAGAGTTTCCCGGCTTTGCTCAGGGTGACGGGCTGGTGACGCCCCCTGATTTCGTCAGCGTGATCGGAGCCTTGTTCCCGATCGCGCCGTGTGGCCGTTCCTCATTGTAGTATCTACGCCAAGC
>NZ_MPZQ01000012.1:0-84075 GCF_002020045.1 Thioclava sp. F28-4
GCGTCCGGAACGTTTGCTGCCTTCAGACCGGAAACCATCTCCTGCATGAAGCCCGTCGGGCCGCAGATGAAGTAGTCTGCCCTGGCGGGATCGCTGATCTGCACGAGCCAGTTCGGATCGACGCGGCCGGTATGGACACCATTCGCGACATCATTCTCTTCCGGCACCTCATAGAAGACGTGACTCTCATGTGCCTTCGCGCGGGAGGTCGCTGCAAGCGCATGGGACTGGCCATTCCGCGTCGCGTGGACATAGACCATCCGCAGATCGCCGCCGCCATAGCTCTCCAGCATCGAAATCATCGGAGTGAGGCCAACGCCGCCCGACAAGAGAACCACCTCTCGCTTGTCTGCGGGATCGAGGAAGAACTCGCCAGCGGGCGCGGCCACGTCGAACTCGGCGCCGACCTCGACCGCATCATGCAGCCAGTTGGAGATCCGCCCGCCGGGCTCGCGCTTGACAGTGATGCGGTAGGACTGACCATCCGGCGCCGAGGAGATCGAGTAGTTGCGCCGATACTCCTCGCCTTCCGCAGGTGCAAAGCGGAAGCTCAGATACTGACCGGGGCGATGCTTGAGAACAGGCAACCCATCCACGGGATAGAGCGTGAAGGACGCGATCTCGGAGGTTTCGCTGTCCTTCGCGCCAACCTTGAAGCGCCGCCACCCGCGCCAGCCGCCGTCCTGTTCTTCCGCACCGGCGTAGATCTCTTCTTCTCGCTCGATGAGCGTATTGGCAAGGAACCAGTAGGCCTCGCCCCAGGCATTCAGGATCTCGGGGGTCGCGGCCTCGCCCAACACCTCGGCGACAGCGCCCAGCAGCGCTTCGCCGACATGGGGGTAATGCTCGGGGAGGATCTGCAAACCGACATGTTTCTGTGCGATCCGTTCCAGCGCATCGGCCAAGACCCCGGGATTCCGGATATGGGTCGCATAGGCCACCAGCGCCCCCGCGAGCGCTTTGTGCTGCGGCGAGTTTCCATGTTGATGCGACATGTTGAACAGCGCCCGGATTTCGGGAGCGGCGAGCAGCCTGCGATACATGACCGGCACGATCTGATCGACGTGCTCGGCGACGACGGGTGCAGTGGCTTCGATGATCATGAGTGTGTTTTCCGAGAGCGGCTTGGCCATCATTGTCTCCTGGGCTATAAAACATACCAATGATCCGCATCTATTCTCCCGGGAATTAAGATGCCAATCACAGGTATGTTTTTCTTGTGCGACATTCTGTCCGGCCTCGTGATACGAGACGCGTCGCTTGGGAGCCCGATCAGGAGAGATCTGCGAATGCGCTTGAACGACACTACGGACCTTGCCTTGCGCGTCATGATCTATGCGGCGTCGATGAAAGACCGCCGTTTCACGATCGATCATCTCGTCGAGGCCTATCACGCGCCTCGAAGCACGGTCATGAAAGTTGTCAACGCGCTGACCCGGGGCGAATTTTTGACTGCACAACGCGGTCGGTCCGGCGGCCTGGGGCTTGCACGTGCCGCCCAAGAGATCGGCGTCGGGACAATTGTGCGCCACATGGAGACGGATTTCGATCTCGTCGAATGTATGCGCAGCGGCGGCGATTGCGCGATCACAGCGTCCTGCCGTTTGATTTCTCCCTTGGCGGAAGCCCGCGCGGCTTTCTTGGCGACGCTCGACAACTACACAATTGCCGATATCGCGATCTCGCCGCGCGATTTCGGGCTGGCGATCTCGTAAGATGCTTTTGAAGCTGGCACGATATCTATCGCTAATGGGCACTTCGATTACGACGTTGACCTGCAAAACAATGCCGTAGGAAATTCTTCCCGCGCGCATACGGCGAGAGGCCTCTTCCAGCTCACTAGTCACGAGAACGTGACGCCACACCGCTTTGCTCACGCCTGCCTCATGTTAAGTGAATCCTGAGATGCGACCCTACGTCGCACCCGTGAGCTACCGGCGTCGGCATGGCTTCGAATGCATGGATTTGCCTTTTCCTACCGCTATAGCCACCCGGCGCATAGAGACAGGAGTTTCCATTTGACCGATTTGCCAGGACGTCCCTCTCGGCGTGGTTTCCTCAAAGGCTCTGCAGCCGGTGCGGCCTTGGCGGTGATTGCCGCCTCGGCTGAGGCGCAGACCAAGGAAGAGCTACCGCCGCTCGAGGACTATGAACCCAGCTATTTCACAGCCGAGGAATATGCCTTCGTCATGGCCGCCTGCGACCGGCTGATCCCGGCGGATGGCGACGGGCCCGGCGCGCTCGAGACGCGCGTGCCAGTCTTCATCGACCGCCAGCTTGCCGGAGATTTCGGCGCGGCTGCGGATTGGTATATGGAAGGCCCGTTCCAGCCCGATGCCGACCCGCTTCTGGGCTATCAAAGCCCGCTGACCCCTGCCGAAATTTATCGCGCGGCCATCCCGGTGTTCGAGCAATGGTGCCAGGACAACCACGGGAAAGGCTTCGCCGATCTCGATGCGAAGACGCAGGACGCCGCGCTGACGTCGCTAGAGAAAGGCGAGGTTTCGCTCAAGCCCGAACAGCGCGATTTCTTCTCGCTTCTTCTGCAGAACACCAAGGAAGGCTACTTCGCCGACCCGATGTATGGCGGCAATCACGGCATGAAGGCCTGGACTTACGTCGGCTTCCCCGGCGCGCGGGGCGCCTATACCGAATGGGTGTCGCGCTTCAACGAGACCTATCCGCTCAGCGCGGTCGATATCGCAGGCGAGAGGGCGTAAACCATGGCTAGAACTGATCCGAAAAAAGACGTGGTTATCATCGGTCTCGGCTGGACCGGCTCGATCCTCGGCATGGAGATGGCCAAGGAAGGGCTGGAAGTGCTGGCGCTCGAGCGCGGCGACGACCGCGATACGGTCCCGGACTTCCAGTATCCCGGCGTCATCGACGAGCTGAAATACGCGATCCGCTACGGCTTCATGCAAAAGCCGCGCAAGTCGACCCTGACGATCCGCCACGGCGTGAACGATACCGCCCTGCCCTACCGGCACTTGGGCTCGTTCCTGCCCGGCGATGGCGTCGGCGGGGCCGGTATCCACTGGAACGGCCAGACGTGGCGCACGCAACCGGCCGAACTGCGTCTGAAATCCTATGTCGAAGAGAATTTCGGCGCGGATATCATCCCCGAGGATATGCAGATCCAAGACTGGGGCGTGACCTACGAGGAGCTTGAGCCGCATTACGACCGTTTCGAGAAGCTGCTGGGCATCTCGGGCAAGGCGGGCAATCTGAACGGCGAAATTCAGGACGGCGGCAACCCGTTCGAGGGGCCACGTTCCAGCGAGTACCCCAACCCGCCGCTGGCCAACACCTACGACTCCGAGCTGTTTGCCGATGCTGCGCGCAAGAAGGGTCTCCACCCGTTCCCGCGCCCGGCGGCGAATGCGAGCCGCGCCTATACGAACGAGTATGGAATGCAGCTTGGGGCCTGTAACTATTGCGGGTTCTGCGAGCGCTTCGGCTGCCTGAACTACTCCAAGGCGTCGCCGCAGACCTGTGTACTGGGCGCGCTGAAGCGGATGCCGAATTTCCGCTACAAGACGAATTCGGAAGTGCTCAAGATCGAGAAGGCCGCTGATGGCAAGACGGCCAAGGGCGTGACCTATTTCGACGAGAAAAGCGGCGAAGAGGTCTACCAGCCCGCCGATCTCGTGCTGGTATGCGCCTATTCGCTGCACAACGTTCATCTGCTGCTTCTGTCCGATATCGGCCAGCCCTACGATCCTTCAACCGGTGAAGGCGTCGTCGGGCGCAACTATTGCTACCAGATGACCGGGGGCACCTCGCTCTACTTCAAGGACAAGAAGTTCAATCCTTTCATCGGGACCGGCTCGGGCGGGATGTCGATCGACGACTACTCGATCAGCCAGATCGACTTCGCCAAGGAAGGCTTCATCGGTGGGTCTTACATCACGGCGGGTCACACTGGCGGGCGTCCGATCGGACAGCTCTCCACGCCACCCGGCACGCCGAAATGGGGTCAGGGTTGGAAGGAAGCCGCGGGCGAGTGGTATAACCACAAGATGTCCATCGGCTCGCACGGGTCGAACATGTCCTACCGCGACTGCTACCTCGACCTCGATCCGACCTACACGGACCGGCACGGGCGCCCGCTGATGCGGATGACCTTCAACTGGAAGGCCAACGACATCAAGATGACGCAGTTCATGAAGAGCAAGATCGAAGATGTCGCGACCAGCATGAATCCCGACAAGATGGCGTCGGGCTACAAGAAAGACGGGTCGCAATACGACACCACGGTCTATCAGAGCACCCATAATGTCGGCGGCGCAGTGATGGGCACCGATCCCAATACCTCGGTGATCAATCGCTACCTTCAAAGCTGGGATTGCCACAACGTGTTCGTCATGGGCGCGTCGGCCTATCCGCAAAACACCCAGTACAACCCGACGGGACCGCTGGGGGCGCTGGCCTATTGGGCGGTCGATGCCTTGCGCAACGACTATCTCAAGAACCCCCGGCCGTTGATGTGAGAGGAGAGAGATCATGAAAACCTTCCTCCGCATCATTGCCGCGCTCATCGTGCTCGGCCTTATCGTCCTGCTGGCGATTATCTTCGTGCCGGTGCAGCGCACCAAACCGACTGAAGACCTCGCGGCGGATTGGACGCCCGACAAGGGCGCGCCGCTTTATGCCGCGCGGATGGGCGATTGTGCCGCCTGTCACACCTCCGAGGGCGGCAAGCCCTTCGCAGGCGGCAAGGCCATCGAAAGCCCGATGGGGGCGATCTACGCCTCGAACATCACACCCGACAAGAAAACCGGCATTGGAAACTGGACGCTTGCCGACTTCCGCGCCGCGCTGGTTGACGGGGTGGACGATGAGGGACGTCATCTTTACCCGGCGATGCCCTATGAGAACTATCGCCATCTGAGCGAGAAAGACATTCGCGCGCTCTACGACTACTTCATGAACGACGTGAAGCCGGTCGAGAACGAGGTGCAGCAAACGTCGCTGTCCTTCCCGTTCAACCAACGCTGGGGCATCCGGGCGTGGAACTGGGCCGCGCTGGACGATCCGGGCTTCCACCCCTCGGATGCAGTTTCCGGCGACGTTCAGCTCGCACGCGGGGCCTATCTCGTACAGGGGCCGGGACACTGCGCCGCCTGTCACAGCCCGCGCACCGCGATCATGTCGGAAGACGGCAAGACAGCCTCCAGCGACAGCTTCCTCAGCGGGGGCGAGATCGCCGGCTGGAGCGCGCCCGATCTGCGCGATGCGGGAACGCCCGCGCAGATGTGGTCGGCCGATCAGCTCAAGGCCTATCTCACGACGGGGCGCAATGCGCATAGCGCGGTCACGGGTGAGATGGCTCTCGCGGTCGAGCATTCGCTGCAATACATGACCGACGAGGATGCCGACGCGATGGTGGCTTACCTCCACAAGATCCGGCTCGGCCAGGCTTCGGAAGGTTCGAAGACGGAAATCCCCGCCGAAGACCCGACGAAACTGCCGAACCGTGTCGAGCGGGTGGACAGTGCCAAGGACGACACCACGGCCATGCTGGTCGCGGGCAAGGACCTGAGCCCTGGCGCGCGTCTCTACATGGACAATTGCGCGGCCTGTCACTTCAGCGACGGCAAAGGCTCGCCGGGCGTGTTCCCCTCGCTTGGGGGCAACTCTCTCGTGACGGCGGACCAGACCACGGGCCTGATCGACGTGATCCTGAACGGAGCGGCGTTGCCCTCCACCGCATCGCGTCCCGAAGCGTTCAAGATGCCGGGCTTCGCGCATCGTCTGAGCGACGAGGACGTCGCCCAGATCGCAAGCTTCCTGCGCGGAGCTTGGGGCAATGATGCAGGCAGCGTCGACGCCTCGGCGGTGACGGATCTGCGCCAATAACGATTTGCGGGGCCGGCGTTCTCCGGCCCCGCACCCCGGAGCGCCGACGAGGATCGTCGGGTCGAGCTGCAGAGTGACACCACAGAAAGGCGAGAGGTCACGCTCCTTCACCCGCCCGAGTTCCACATCGCCGCATCATTTTCTACGACCAATTTCTATTCCGGTCTGACGCGCAGCCTGTGCGATCGTCCCTCCAGGGAGCCGGACCTACGGCCATCTGTCTTGCGAGAGCATCGAACGTGAGCTCGCTCTACGATTTGCCGCGTTGGAAGATCAGCCTCGCGAATATGACGTGCGAATGCGCGCGTTACGGAAATCGCTGCAAGCTCCGCCTCCGTCGATCCCCGTCGCGTCTTGGCCACGGAGCAACTTCGCCTTGTGTCGAGGCGACGAACTTCAGTTCGTCAGCCGCAGAGGAGCCTGAAGCGTTCGCGGTCTTAGTGCGGAGAACGCTTGCGAACACACTGAGCCGCCATTTTCTGGAAGACGTGACGCATGTCTTCAAGCCTGTCTAAGATCACAGCTCGGACCGAATTTAGCATGGGGAACGACACCCGAAACCCGCCGCGACCAGTTATTATACTTACTCGGAAGTTCCGTTCGCGAGAGTGAGCAGACCTGCGTTCGATTTCAGCAATTGGGCATCAATCCCGCATGGTCGCTGCGCCGAAGCGCCGAATGCGCGGCAAACGCTATGCCGCAATTGCGCTAGAGACGCTCAGGCACGCAACCACCTTTACCCCTTTCGTCAATTTTGCCCCCCCCCCGCGCTATCGCTGAGGCTCTCTCGACGCGAAACGAGAGAGAACACCTCTTCGAAATTGTCGCACCATCGGCCGAAGCGCACCCTCCGTCGCTTCCAAGTAAACTGCCAATCCAAAGATGAGAAGTGAGGCGATGAGAGCCGTCTCACGCAGTGCCGCGCTCTCCCAAACGTAGGAAATATCCTCAACAAACATCACCGTCGACGCAACTGCGAGAACACCAGACATCACTAAATATCCGTAAGGCGAGACGACGAGCATGAACAGCGAGAGCCCGAGAAAACCACCACAGACACCGATCAGATAGCAGACAAATTCCCGAAAAGAAGATCCATCGGGGGCATAAATGAGCCCCCAGGTGAGTAGAGCGCCCAACATCGAAAAACAAAAAATAATTAGACACGCAGCGGCTATGGTCAACTTTCGCCGCAACGCGAGCGCCAAGAGGGAAAGAGTTACGACGAGAAGAACAGCTTCTAAACCGACCATGGGCGGGCTTGTAAGACCTAAACCATTCAAGTTTTCACCCTCTAAGCTTCGCTAACGCAGCGCCGTTCTTGAGACCAACTCACCGCGTGATCAGCACAACCCCTACGAAAATCGCAAAGATCAGCAGGAAGCCCCACACGCCGGATCGGTTCAGGAGAGGCGCGCTTCGACCGCAAGCCCCACATCGGTTTGCTCCGAAACGCATCCGATGCGAACAAGACTCGCATGTAAAAATTCGCAGCGACCGGCCTTTGGCTTTTTGAAATTCACGCATTGATATATCTGAAATGTACGAACGAGGTGTTGTTAGTAGATTTTATGAACGTTGAACGCCTCGAAACGCAGAAACTTTCGCTGTGCGAGAGGCGCCGAAGCAGTCGAAGGTCACTTCCCGAGAGGTTAATGCAGGCTTTCTAAGAAATAGCAAAAGTAATTTAAATTTTCACACCCAGCAACGCGACCTCACCACCTTGAGTTGTATTTCAATAAGCCACACATCGCCGCACAATTATTGCGTGCATAAAATTTTCGGAACTTGGGTGCTCGGTGTCTGGTTATCGCAAATTGCAAATGCTCCGTGTAATTTGATTCGTCTAGAACATACTTGCGGAAGAGTTGAGCCGCCTCAAAGAGACATTGCGAGGCAGCGCGCGTTATAGATACCGGGCCTTCGACTTGTAGAAAACCGCCTATCGCACGGCGAAATTCTCCGCCGGAAGCTTTGCAAGGCACCCCGACATTTTACCTCCGGGTGATCCGGAAACTTGAGACATCGTCGCTCTGATCGCTCAAAGGCTATGACTGCGCGGATCTGGACTCTCCGAAACCGGAGCATTCCGTATCTTGCAGAAGATCTGAGTAGGCGTCGGGTTCACCGCCTACATGACTGGGGAGCCTACCGGCACGCTCAAGCTCATCGCGCCCGGCGGAGGCGCCTGCGGCTTCCACATGGCGCCGAGCTCTAGATCGACAAGGAACACGCGGCTCGCGCGTATCGCGAATACTCGTCGGGTGATCGAAGCAGTTCGGGAGAGCATCGAAACGACTGCGGCCCGCTGGATACCTGCGAGAGGGGCCCTCCTTAGAGGTCGAAATGCCCAGCTTTTAATGTGATCAGCGCTGCTTTAGAGCCTAGCCATTTGAATGGTCATCGCCGTCGTCATCCGCCTTTTCGCCAAAATAGGCGTCGCCGGACAGAGGCCGCGAATTTAACCAACGGATGTCTTCCGCACTCAGGCTTGTCACATCTTTGATATGACGGCGCTCACGCATCACAATCCAGAACGCCGCCGCAGCGAACGCGCCCATCAGGATCATACCGGCTGTCACATTCCAGTCCATACCGCGCTCCTTCCGTCGAAATTAGACCGGATAGGGCCAAATAAGTCAAACTGGCCCGAGATCATTGCTTCACCAGAACCGCCTCTGAGAAGAAGCGTAGGGAGGCCGATCTTTGCCGGATTTTCCGCCGCTGCGCCGAGGGCAGGTCACCTGCCGTATCGGCACCTCCGCGCGAACTGCTATTGCTGCTTACAAGGAGCGCGCCGTCGCGCATCTCAAATACGCGAAGTCAGCGTCTGCGATCAAACGAGACAAAGCACGGGCTTTCAGGCTATAATAAAACTTTACGGAGGGCCCCGCATGGAAGATCTTTTCAGGAAACGGCAAGAGGAAAAGGCGCGAAGCCGCGCGAAGGATGAGGAACGTCTGGCGAGAGGCGAGGTCAGCCCCAGCGAGTTGCAGCATCAGAATTTAGTATTCAAGAAAGTCCGAGCCGACCGGGTCGGCTTCGTGAAGAGCCGCGAACCAAAATCCGTCAAGTTCCTCAGCCTTTGAGGCTGCTATGTCTATCGATCAGAAACTTGCTCGAGCAAGAACTCAACGCCCAAGGCTCCTCGGCGAGCTGGAGGCACTGCTGCGAGCAGGCAATCCGGACCTCGATCTCTTCGTCTCGGCCCGCGCCCATTATGGCGACCCCGGATTGGCCCATCTCCATATCTATGGCGTTGAGGGTGACCACGAACGCAGATCCCGGCTCATGAAATTTGCGACAGCCTGGCTCCTGGAGCGCGGCATATCGATCGAGCTTCAGGAGGGACGCGACGTCTATGACATTCGTCCATGGCGCGAGCTCCATGGGGGCACGGCTCAAGATATGGGATCTCTGGACGAGCTGGACGAGATCTGAAAGCGCTCGAACCAGGCCAAGCAGAAGACAAATTGCAGGGCACACTAAGAGGCTTTTGCGCCCCCTCCCCCTCGAAGCTGGGCGACCCTCCAATGCCCGGTATACCCTTGCTTCAAATGGGCCGCGACGATCTGAAAGCCGCTCTGTGGCCAGCTCTTCGGTGTGTCGACAAAGAGCAATTCCGCAATTCCGAATCCGGCCTCCTGGAGATCCCGCAACCGCGCCTTCGTCGTCAGGTTCGTAAGCGGCGCAAGCCAGACGATATTTTCGGAGACCTTCATAGCGTGCCGCGTGAACGTCCGCAGCTCTGACCAGGGCGGATTTGTGACGACCCAATCCACGCGATCCCACCAAGACAGAAAGTCACGCCCTTCACTGATCTCGCACCATTGGCGCTCCACGTGATCCGGATAGTGATTGTAGAATGCCCCCTCCCCGCGCGACGGATCGAGGACTCGCCCGGCCATCGCATGCGAAAAATGATCGATGATTGCTTCGGCCAGATCAGGCGGCGTCATGACCCGGTCTTGTTCCGCGTCATTTTTCGGCGGCACCAACCCTTGCCCCTTCGCCAGATCGCTCCGTTCCAGGGGCGCTCGGATGCGGAACAGCCGCAATGCTGCGGCAAGCGTCGCTACACGCCCGGAAAACTCCGCTTCCAAGGCAATGACCGTCACGCGGCTGCAGCCGATCTTGCGGGCGAGAGCCTGCTGCGAAAAACCGCGCGCACGCCGCCGCTCCGCGAGCACGCGTCCCATATGCTCACCCGCCTTGGCAACACGCCAGCGCAGGCAAAGGACCGGCAAGACGGCCTCGAGCGAAAGGATCGTGCCTGCCCCGCTCTCCAGGGCGCGCACCGTCGGGATGCTGATATTGGCGCGGGAGGCGAGTTCGGCCTGCGTGAGCCCGCGCCCCGCGCGTTCGGCTCTCAGGAGCTCGGAAAAGGCCATGTGCGAAAATCTTTCCATCCAAAGCTCACAGATAGAACGAAAAAGCGACAGAGCGCAACAGCTAGCGCTACGCCCTAGGCGCTGCCGAAAACGAGCGGCAATGAGCTCCGGCGAAATTTTCTCTACTTCCTAAAAAATCGAGAACCCGTTTTTTCAGCCTCGGCACTTAGACTGAACGCATCAGCAGATCCGCGCCCCGGATCACCTTACCCGTCCCCGCCGAGCCTCGCTCGCGCGGTCTCAGGAGATGCATGCCATGGCCCAGCGTCCTTTTGCGCCAAATATGCGAAAATCTCATCGCGCAACTGGGTTCACCAAATCCGATGAAGAGCTTCTCGAGCGGCTCGTGAAAGCCCGACAGCGCGTCGCCGAGCTGATGCTCGAAAAACTAGTCTACGCACCGATCTTCGAGAGACTGGAACACGAGATCGCGGCCGTCGAGGCGCGCCGGATCGAAGATCCTCTGGCCCGCGCAAGGGCGATCCTGCGTGGACAGCCAAGTGACGCGGCCTCCCCGTCAGACGATCAAGACGATACGCCTGAGCCATGGTAGGTCAAACGATCTCACTTGCCGATGCGACGAGGATCCCGAATGCACCGGGCAGTTCAGCCGTCATGCGAAAAACGAAAGGCAAAAATCCCCAAAAGCCTTCTATCCAAGAAACATGAAGCGAAACTGCACAAAAATCCAAAAATTCAAAACAAGCATCGCCTGATTACCCGGCGGCAGCGCCAAGCATGCAGAAAATCGAGAACATCCGCGAACGCGTGTGAAAAAGTTTTGCGAAGGCAACTCGGCGATGCTTTCGACAGAATGGGACCGGCGTCCCCGGAAACAATGCGAGCCTTCGACAGCCACAAGCGATCGCCCCCCCCAAGCGACGAAAGGTGCAGTGACACTCAGCAACCGCGCCCCGGACGCAAATATCGAAGCTGGGCAGTGCGTATCGAGGCGGTCGGCTCCGTGACCCGCCGGAAATTCACGCTCGCACCGTGCGAAAAAGCCTGCCCACTATACTCATGCGAAAAACGGGCGGCGAACGGGCGCGGCTTCCCCCCTTGCGCGGGCTATCTTTCTCGCCCTCGCCGGCGCCACAGTTTGCTATCCCCCCCTTGTCACGGTTCAGGCTCCGCGCCGAGCGTCTTTGGAAGTTGCAAGGCGTAATGGCAGGCGAGAGCCCGGCAATCGATGGAGATCAATTGATAACATCCCAGGCTCAACCCGGCTTTTCAGCTGCCGGCCAAGCGGACGGAATCTACTTAAGGTCTTGCGCTGCGAGATGATTGGCTGGCTTGAGGCCCGGTGCGAAAAAAGATCGCGACAACAGCGCGGAGATCGGTGGCCGCCGGAGGCGGGCGGTCTACTTGGGCAAGCCATCTTGGGCATAGGCCTCCTGTTTCGGCACCGGCGCATGTCATGTGGATTTTTTTGAGCCGAACCACCGGGATCTGATAGCAGTCCAGGGCAGACCTCTGAGCGCCTATGCATCTCGGTCTTAGTGCGCCCATTTCCGCTCGCGAGGGCCTAGAACTCGTTCGGAAATCGCCTGCTATTTGCCCGCGCGAATCAAGGATTGATCGGAGAGAAGCGATCGTGCATTTCCCACGTTTGATGACACGCAAAGTCCGGATTTAGAGTTTGGCTCGTGGTATCAGACCCCGCGCCCCAGCATGCGGCTCGAGTGCAGGCGATGCGAAAATCATCGGCCAAATCCCGGCCCAGCGCGAAGATATTCCTATTTTTCAAGGAACAATGCCCACCCCACGGCCAACGACGTGCGGTGCGAAAAAAAGTCTAAAAAATCCGTGCGAAAACAGGCGCTTAATCGAATTCCTCCTAGCCTTCCTCCACGTCATGGGATATGCTTGAACGGGAAAGATTCACTCCCTAGTCGTTAGAGGCAGCCCGATGCTAACAGGCCTAACCACGCCGCTTTAGCGGCCCGCGTCCTCCTCGAAGGACGCGCTCCGAACTAGATATTGAATATTCACACCCGGCACCCGGGTCGACACGCTGTCGGCCTGCGCCCTTCGTTATTGAAACTCACTCGGACAAACGCCTGTCCGGGCACGGCTGACGCATGCCCATGGTCCAGTTGGGCGCTTGGCTCGAAGCAAAGGAAAGAAGCAAATGGTTCACGAAACAAGCCCGCTCCAACCTTATCTTGAGATCATTGAAGGTATTCTCCCGGTCACGCCGATTGCAATGATCGATCTCGGCAGCGCGCAACAACGCATTCGAGAACATCCCGCGCTTGCTCCGCTCCTGCAGACCTATCTCGCCGATCGCGCCCTTGGCGGACAAGGCGGATCGAGCGCAGACGGAACCTTCGACGCCACACTCTTTATAAAATGGGTGATCGCGCTCAGTAACCTGGCACCCGCAATCGGGGATAACCTAGCGAACGGGGAGCAATCAGCCGCGCCTCTCTTAGAGTCGTGGTGCCCGATAGTCGAAGACGACGTGCCCCTGCTTGTCGGGCGGGTCTCCGGCCACCCGCACCTGCGTGAGGGTGCGCGGGTTCGAACTTCGCCTCTCATGAATCTCCAGCCGAAGGCGGGCTGGGCTCGAAGTTGTAACCGCTTCTATCGCTTGGGCTTATACGATCCAAGTTTCCTGAAAACCCTGCAAAAAGATGGACGCCTTTCTGCGAGCGCAAAGCTCCTGCGCGCCGATCGGAGATCCTGATCATGTCCAAGGTGCTTATCTTGGCGGACCTGCATCTCGATCTCTGGATGCAGAAAAACCGCAACCCATTCGACGACCTTGAGCTCGAGCACGCTGAGCTTCTCATCATAGCTGGCGACCTCGCCAATAAGCCCAAGATCCGTTGGCGTCCGGCGCTTCAGCTGATCGGCCAGCACGTCGATCTCGATCGGGTTCATATCATCCCGGGCAATCATGACTATTACGATTTTCGGCTCGATGGCGACGACCGCCTCGCAGATCTCGCGCATGAAGCCGGCGCGCATCTCGCGCAGAAACGTGTGATCACCCATGAGCGCACGCGATTCCTCTGCGTGACGCTCTGGACCGACTTCGCGCTCGGGCCGGGAAGCGTTGCGGAAAAGTCGTCCCGCAGCGACTGGGTGATGAATGACTATCGCTATATTCGCGTCGCAGGAAGCGGCTACCGCAAGGCGCGGCCAGCCGACACCATCGCGAAGCACCATGAACATCTCGATTGGCTGCGAGGGCAATTGGCGACCCCCTTCGATGGCGAAACCGTCGTCGTCACGCATCATGCCCCGCACCCGGCTGCGCTCCCTCCGGGCGCGCCGCTGCCTTGGTGCTACGCTTCAGACCTGACTGCGCTCATCGAGGAATACCAGCCCGAGAAATGGCTTTTCGGCCATACCCACCATGCTGCGGAATTTCAGGTTGGGCGCACGCAGCTGAAGAATGTCTCGGTAGGATATCCAAAATGAGCATAATTAAATCTAATGCAATGAAGCATAAACTAATATCAAGTTGGGACGACAATCACGCTACACCAGAAGAAGATTGGATCGAATTTGAAGGTAAAAAAGTTAAATATATAAAAGGGGTTTTTCACAAGCCTTACAGCTTAGCGTCTACGCTACCGAATGAACCGGGAGCCTATATCCTCTATGGAAAAAGAAATTTTTATTGCGGAGAAACAAATGATATTAACCGCAGAGTGGTTGAGGGTGCCCGCCGGATGGGACGCGATACAAGCTTTGTTTGTTTTAGCACAAGCATGTTGCAAAACGAAAATGACGTGCATAAGAAACGTTTTTTTAAAGAAATACAAGATAATTGCATTCCGGTTTTGGCCACTGCTATCCATTTCTTAAGATTGCCTCTCGAGCTTGAAAACAAGCAGGGAGTCTACCTTTTGTCTCCCGAGACCCGAGAGAAAGACGAAAATTCAGTCCACGCCTTAGCGGAAAAAATTGCAATGACAGCACTTTATCATATGGGCTACCCCAGATGGCTATATCAAATATACCTCGACAAACGTCTTTACCACCAAACTAACACCGCGGCATGCTCTCTCAGCGATCTAATCTGGGATCCAATACGCGAAGACGAGCTTGCTCGTCAAAATAAGAGATGTGCATCAAGCCGCCGAAACAAGTTTGATTTAAGTTTAAAATGCAATGAAGAAACGCCACCCCTGCCAGAAGTTTGGCAAGTATCTGCCCGAAAGACGCATTAACCATATAGGCTCCTGAATCTTAACCAGAAGAGCACAGTTGTCGCCAACGCGATGGCAAAGCGAAAGGCCGTCGGGCATCACTCGTAGCGGATCGCCACCCGTCGCCAGTCGTTAAGCCTGCCGAACTTTATCTCGATCCGGTCGCGGATTTTATACCGGAGCCTCTCTTATTTGACTGGGTCGAGACCTAGCAACCGGGCAAATGAAATTCGGGAGTTTCTCAAAAGATTTGGCAAATATGCGACTGACCTTGGAGCCCTATCCGAGAAAACCGTGTGTGCCGTTTCTTGGGAGAGCGTTGAAGCTGGCCGATTGACGCGCGGTTTTCATGGCGCCGAGGCTGTCGCGATGATCCGCAATATAGACAATTATAAATAGTCAATGGTGAAACCGAAGTTTACGCGGCCAATGTGTGCGGACACGAATTGCCCAAGCGCTACAAGAATATTGGCAAAGTGTGACTCACTTGAAGCGATCTGCTCGATAAGATGCGGGCTCGCCCGGCACTTCGCCGGGGATCACTCTTTTCGCTCAGAACACGCCCATTGTCTTGAACGTTCGATCGGCTTCGGAAGTGAGGCGATAGGTCACCGGCCCATTACCTTCTGTGCGATGCAAGAGGAGGCCCGACATTCGTCGTTCATTCGGAAGATAGCCTCGAAAGAAGCCGAGGCGCTCATAGATCAAATGTCCTAGGATCAGACCCACATCACCTTTGCCACGGATCTTTACCAGCTCGGGATACCCGATGCCGGGTGTCTTCGCGATCGCACGGACCAAGAGCCGCTCTTCCGCCCGCAACGGAAAGTGCTGAAAGGCGGCGAGGATCGCCTCATCGAGACCAAGACCCGCAACCTTCTCCGACCATTCCAAATGGCGTTGTGCCGCTTTGTCATCAAGATCGGTAGGGCCGCGCAGCTCCAGTTCAGCCTTGATTGTGTCCGCAAGCCTATCGATACCATGATCTTCCGCGCGTTGGAGGAGTATCTTGAGTTGCTTTGAACCGGTTGCCGGTAGCCGCGCAATCGCCTTCTCGATATGCTCATGTGAAAATGGGGTCATGAAAAAACCTTTGCTCCATTCGGGATCAGGGCCGGGTTGCATAGCCTTTCTATGACCCCGAGTTGGAAGCAGGGGAGCCAAGTATGCATCCGCATCTATTCCGCGCCGATCGATCATTTTGCGCGGGCAGCGCACGATGCAACCGTGGACACCGTCCCGCTCGACCATCTCTGCCTCGACTGAAGAACCAATTTTAAACCAGCGTGCTTTGCCAGCGACCGGGGGCACGTTGACATAGCCCGCGCTGATATAAGAGCCGGGGAAGAAGAAACTTTCAGACGTCGGGCCTAATTCGCAAGCAAGAGGTTCATTTACACGCGTGCTCTCTTTCGAACGAGGTGAGGTCCGGGTTTTCGGCAACCCAAACCTGCGCAAGCGCTCCAGACCATCGAAATCGGATGGAACAGGCTCGCGCAAACGCGGATCCTCAATATCGAGCTGCCTGAGAGTAAAGCGATCCTTTCCGAAATTGCAGAGCGCACATGAAATCACGACATTTTCGAGCGATGACATGCCACCGTGACTATGCGGCTCGACATGATCATACTGGAGCCAGCTTGCTTGAAAAGCTGCGTGCTGTTCGGCCGGATTTCTGGAACTCCAAGGAACCGCAGAAGGATACAGCCCATGGGCAACCCTGCGTATGTCGGCAGGAATGACCGGCAAACCGCAATAGCGACACGTGTATCCATCTCGCTCAAGAACAGCTCTCTTGATAGCCGCTTTGATCGATCGATCGGGGTCGCGCTCCGATTTTGGAACAAGTTGACTGTCCCCTTCCGGCTTCCAGAAAACAACGTTTTTGCGCACGTCGGACCATGCATCGTTCAGCCATTTCCAGGTGACTGAACAGTTCGCGTCTTTGAACTTGGCGGCAGCGGTGTCGAAATCCCCTTCGATATGCGCATCCGCCGCGTCAACAAGGGCATGGATCGCTGCATGCACTTCCGAGATCGGCTCTTTGATGAATCTTCGCACGTCGATCGACTTTTGATTAAAGTCTTTACGCTAAGGTAAGCTTAGAAATTGTCAACGGTAGAAGAAGATGCAAACGCCGCTTCACGGACGCCACAAAGGGCGCGTTAGCTTTTGCGAACGAATGTCTGGCAGCGGGGACTACCCTATTCCCCGCCCGTCAATTTTCTAAAGCTGCGACGGCCGCATCACTCCGCGCTCGAACCGCCGCTGCTTACAGCGGTCACCCTTTTTTTTGCGGATCCGTGAGGTCTCGCCAAGAGGCTCGGCCCGTTTCTTCTCGAGCCCAATCTGGCGAGAATACCTGAAGGATGTTTAAGGGCTCCCGTCTTTCAGGAAGAACCCTGATCGTCTCGAGGGGCTCGACCGTCAGTGCGTGATCCATGGGCTGCTTCCTCCTGGCCAAGGCTGAAGAAGTATCGTCGCGCCCTACCCGTCAAGCCATAGAGCTCGACATAGTCGAGCAGAACTTCTTCCGCCGTGTCAGCTAGCGTAGGTTGTTTCAAATCCGTCTCCTCTTGCGCCATGAGGCTACCTTGCCGGACCGATAATAGAAATAAAGATTCAGGGGGCGCTCACAAGCCGGGACGGCATCGTCTAGCGACAGAATTGCCGCAAGTTATTGATTTTCATACATTTGTTGCGCCCACAGCAAAGCTTCCGACCGCAGAGACAACAAAACGTTTGACTTCAATAGCTTAGATCCACGAACACAACGCGAAGGGATTAACCTATCCCAGTTATGGCAGGCTTGGGTCCAGACCATGACGATGGCCCAGAATTGTGGGGGCTCAGGCGCCTTCCAGCAGCCCATCGAGATAGGTCCGGATCGCGAGGATCTGCAGCAGGCCACCCTCGATGGCTGTCTCGATCGGACGGCGCCCACCAAACAAGTGATCCGTATTCGGCTGCGTGAACCAGCTTCTCGCGAGCGGCTCGGAAAAATAGAGCTCGAGCGCCTGGTAGATGCCTACCACCGCGCTCAGGCGCAGGAGCTGATCCTGCGTCAGTTCGCCCGCAAAATCAGACGTCCTGGCACGCGTCCACTCGCTCTCTGAAATATCCGCGAGGCCGGCGGCCTCTTTCTCGCTGAGACCCCAGGACGCGGCGATGCGTGCAAAAGCTTTCAGCGCGACAGTGGCGATCTTGGCCGGATCTTGGGTTGTGCCGTTCATCTGCATTTTGGGCTCGCTTAGTCATTAGGAGGAGCATAGGGCACCGCA
This sequence comes from Thioclava sp. F28-4, assembly GCF_002020045.1. Lineage (NCBI taxonomy): Bacteria > Pseudomonadati > Pseudomonadota > Alphaproteobacteria > Rhodobacterales > Paracoccaceae > Thioclava > Thioclava sp. F28-4. The sequence continues at coordinate 17,698 of NZ_MPZQ01000012.1, forward strand.
CCAACGTTCAAAAGCTACTATACGTGCAAGCCTCTGCCCTCTGCGCCAAGGCTCAAGACGCGGCATCATGCGCCTTGTTCCGTTTGATCGTCCCTGCCCCCTTAGCGAGAGCTTGCTCCCGCAGTCTCGACGGAAGCCGCTCCGGGATTGGGCGCGGCAGAGAGCATATAGCTGAACGAGTCTCGCAGGAGGCCTCCGCCCCCAATCATCGTCCGGCATCGCCTTGCCAAGGCCCACACTTTCCGCAATCTTGCGCGCGAATACGGGCATTCATGCCAATTATGACCTCGGGAGGCTTTACTATGATCATTTCGCGCCGCGCGGCCCTTTTCGGCGCTGCCGCTGTTTCGCTTTGCAAGCCCGCTCTGGCACAGGATGCCAGCTGGCCGAGCCAACCGCAGCACGTGTTCGTGGGCTTCCCCGCGGGCTCTTCGCCCGACCTTCTGGCGCGGATCGTGACCGAGCCGCTGGCCGACAAGCTGGGCCAGCCCATCGTGATCGAGAACAAGCCCGGCGCGGGCGGCGTGATCGGCATCCAGCAAATGCTCAACGCGCAGGATCAGAAGAACACCTTCGCCACCACGATCAATGGCCCGCTGACCACCGCGCCGCGCCTAACGCCGAACCTTGGCTATGACGTCGCCAAGGATATCGCGCCGGTCACGCTGATCGCGACCTCCCCGCTGGTGCTCGTCGTGGCCGCCGATTTCCCCGCCGACGATCTCGCGGGCTTCGTCAAAGCCGCCGGGAAAGAGCCCGAGGCGCTCGCCTATGGTTCGGTCGGCAAAGGTTCGGGCGCGCATCTGACGGCGGAGCTGTTCTCCGACCGTGCGGGCGTCGAGATGCTGCATATCCCCTTCACCTCCTATGCCGAGGTCACCACGGCGATCATCGGCCATGAGATCGATTGCGGCTTCATGGCGCCTTCGGCGGCGATGCAATATGTCGAGGCGGGCAAGCTGAAGATCCTCGGTATCACCTCGGAGAAACCCTTCGCCCAGGCCCCGGGCGTTCCGGTCATGGCAGGTCAGGCCGGTCTGCCCGACGATTTCCGCGCCGAGCTGTGGAACGCCTTCATTGCCCCCGCAGGGACCGACCCGGCAATCATCGACACGCTCTCGACCGACATCAACGCGATCCTTGCGGATGACGCCGTCCAGAAGCGACTGCTGGACATGGGCTGGCAGGCGGCGGGCGGCTCGCCCGAGGATCTGAAGCAGCGCATCGCCGAGGACACCAAGGTCTGGGGCGCCGTGCTCGACCGGATCGACGCGAAAAACTAATCGATGAAGCGCGACATTCCTGATCTGGCGGGTGGCGTCCTTCTGGCCGCCATCGGCCTCTTCGTCACCCTCTACGCGGTGGATCACTACGAGATCGGCTCGCTGCGCCGAATGGGGCCCGGGTTCTTCCCGGCGCTCCTCGGCGGCGTGCTGGCGCTCTTGGGGGTGATGATCGCCCTGCCCGCCCTCGCCCGGCGCGGCGAGGCGATCCGCATCGCGTGGAAAGAATGTCTCGCAGTGCTGGCGGCGATTTTGGTCTTTGCCGCAGGCCTCGACCGCGTAGGACTGGTGCTGGTGACGCTGACGAGTGTGCTGATCGCGACGCTCGCCGCCCCCGACCGTCGGATCGGCTGGCGGATCGCGCTCGCATTCGTGGTCACCGCCCTGTCGGTCGCAGTGTTCTCCTTCGGATTGAAAATGACCGTCCCGCTCTGGCCGGGACGATGAGAGGCATTTGACTATGAGCGGTTGGGACGGGTTCCTGCACGGGCTGAGTGTCGCGGCGCAACCCGACGTGCTGATCTATTGCGTATTCGGTGTGCTGCTGGGCACCTTCGTGGGCGTCCTGCCCGGGATCGGCGCGATGGCGACGATCTCGCTGCTGTTGCCGATCACCTATTATCTATCGCCCGAGGCGGCGCTGGTGATGCTGGCAGGGGTCTACTACGGATCGCAATATGGTGGCGCCGTGGCCTCGATCCTGCTGCGCCTGCCTGGCACGCCGCAATCCGCAGTCACCACGCAAGATGGCTATCCGCTGGCTCAGAAGGGCCGCGCAGGGGTCGCTCTCTTCACCTCGATGATCTCGAGCTTTTCCGGTTCGATGATCGGGATCATCGTGTTGATCCTGTTGTCGGGCGCGCTGGCGCGGGCGGCGATCGCCTTCGGGGCGGCGGAATATGCCGCGATGATGATCCTCGGCCTCGTCGCCGCTTCGACGGTGGGGGCGAAATACCCGGCCAAGGGGCTGGCGATGGTGGTGCTGGGGCTGATCCTCGGCTGCATCGGCACGGATGTGAATTCCGGCGTGCAACGTTTCACCTTCGGCCAGACCGAGCTTATGGATGGGGTCAACCTCGTGGCGCTGGCGATGGGCCTCTTCGGCGTGGCCGAGGTAATCGCCAATATTCATGTCGCCGAGCGCACCGGCGTGCCGCCGCGCGTCGCGCTGCGCGAACTGCTGCCCCGCCGGGCAGAGCTGCGCCGCATCCCCTTCCCCGCCCTGCGCGGCGCCGGCCTCGGCAGCTTCTTCGGTGCGCTGCCCGGCACCGGGTCGACAATCTCCTCCTTCCTCGCCTATGCCGCCGAACGCCGGATTTCACGCCGTCCTGAGCAGTTCGGCACCGGCGCGATCGAGGGCATCGCGGGGCCGGAAGCCGCCAATAACGCCGCCGCGATCAGCGCCTTCGTCCCCACGCTCGCGCTTGGCATACCGGGCGATCCGATCATGGCGCTGATGCTGGGCGCGCTGGTCATCCACGGCGTGCAGCCCGGTCCGCTGATGCTCGACGCGCGGCCCGACATGTTCTGGGGCCTGATCGCGAGTTTCGGGATCGGCAATCTGCTCCTTTTGATCCTGAACCTGCCGCTGATCGGCATCTGGGTGTCGATGCTTCGCATCCCATTCCGCTGGCTTTACCCGGCGATCCTGATCTTCGTCTGCCTCGGCGTCTATTCCGTGCGCGGGTCGAGCTTCGACATGTTCGCCGTCGCCGCGATCGGGTTGGTGGGCTATGCGCTCTCGCTGGCCCGATTCAACCCAGCGCTTCTGCTGCTGGGCTTCGTGCTGGGCCCGCTGATCGAGACCAACCTGCGCCGCGCCCTGCTGATCGCGCGTGGCGATCCGATGGTCTTTCTCGAGCGCCCGCTCGCCGCCGCCTTCATTATCGCCGCTGTAGGGCTGATCTTGATCTCTCTCGTGCAGGTGATCCGCCGACGCGCGCGTGCTGCCACGTCCTGAAGGCTCACTGACGCCGGCTCGGCCAGCAGCTGACAGCATGAAGGCCTAGCTGCCCTCGCCCCGGAGCGGACCGTCTTGCCATTGCATAAAAAAAAGATCGTGCGAGCGCGTCCGCCGCAGTCGTGGGCGAAGCCGAGACGTTCAGGCGTGGCATAGCCTTTCTGATACCATCGGGAAGGTGCAGCCCCGCCGCCAGCAGAGTTATCTGGGAGTCTTCGTTCGGCATACGAAAAGACATTCGCAGGTAACCCCAAAGTCGGCCCATGGATCGCCTCATCGCGCGACTGCTGCATTACCCCCGAGAAAGATCTTCAATTTCTGTGAGGTCTACAAGTTCTGGCGTGACAGAAAATACGCATTGTTCTGAAGGGCGGCCTTGATCGCGTGTTCCAACCGACTTTGCGAAACAGGAACTTTGAGGGTTGCATCGCAGGCTTGCATACGTTCGCAGGTAAGGTCGTCCGCGCGCATTTCGCTTGAGACCAATATCATTGGAAGTGAGGGGCAAGCGCGCCTCACACGCATACAGAAATCAATCGTGTCTTCGATATCCCCAAGATGATCTCCGTCGACCATGAGGACGTCGATTTCGTCGGTATGAAGCGCCAGCCAAATTTCGGGTAATACTCCTTCCGGCCATACGAGCAATCTTGCGTCCTCACGCTCACAAAGCTCAGAGAGCTCGGCGCTGATCAGACCGCCTGCGCCGCAATAAATGATGCAACGCTTCGGAAGGAGGAGGGGCGCCGCGAATTCCAGTGGCTCACTTGTCGAAACGCGATCAATTTGATCCCGGACGAATGAGCCTGGAGATTGCGCTTTTGCAGCTGTCTGTCTGTCAAATTTCCAAGACATGTGAAATCCAAAGAATGTATAAAAAGACTGAGAAGCATCGATGTGCTTCGATGTTTAATACTTAGGACAACTTTAAGGCGAAAATTGGCCATTGAGACATCTTTGCGTCATCTTTGCGCCGAGCCGTCGACAGCCTTCGCCAGATCGGTCATTTCAATGGGCCTAGTGGCGAAAGGGAATGGCTTGATGCGTCGGACGCGCTGATGATGGTTGAGCTTATCGGTCTTTGTATCGCGGCTCTCGCGACGGCGGGCGTGATCCTGCGCCCTTTCGGCTGGGCCGATTGGATTTTTGCCGTGAGCGGCGCTGCTGCGGTCGTCCTTCTGGGGGCACTGCCGCTCTCAGATGCCTTGCATGCCATCTACGACGGCCGAGAGGTCTATTTCTTTCTGCTCGGTATGATGCTTCTCGCCGAAGTCGCGGGCCGCGAAGGCCTTTTCGACCATCTTGCCGCCCGCGCGGTGCAGGCGGCAGCGGGGTCTGCGCGGCGCCTGTTTTTCATCATCTACTTTGTCGGCGCGGGCGTGACGACCTTCCTGTCGAACGACACCACGGTCGTCGTGCTGACGCCTGCCGTTCTCGCGGTGGCGCGCCATGCGCGCGTGCCACCCCTCCCCTATCTTTTCACCTGCGCAATCGTTGCAAATGCGGCGAGTTTCGTCCTGCCGATCTCGAACCCGGCAAATCTCGTTCTCTACCATGACGTCCTCCCGCCACTCGGCGATTGGCTCCGCCGGCTCGCCCTGCCCGCTCTCCTCACGATCTTGGTCAGCTATCTCTCCCTTCGCTGGGTGATGCGCCACGATTTGGAGAAAGAGCCCATCACGCCCGAGGTGCCCGAGCTTTCACGGGGCGGCTGGGTCGCGGTGACAGGGCTGAGCCTTTCGGCCGTGGCACTGGTCACGGTCTCATCCCTGGGCGGCAGGCTCGGACTTACGACGCTCAGTGCCGGAGCCGCCGTGGCGCTGGCGGTAGCGCTGACCACCCGGCGGTCTCCCCTGCCACTTTTCCGGCACCTGACTTGGGGCGTGCTGCCACTCGTCGCCGGGCTTTTCGTGCTGGTCGCGATGCTGGACCGCGTTGGGTTCCTGTCGACGCTGGGCCAATGGCTTGGGCAGATGTCTGCAATCTCGCCACGAATGACCGCGGGACTGAGCGGGATCGCAGTCGGCATCGCGAGCAACCTCGCCAATAACTTGCCTGTCGGACTGGCTGCCGCCGGGGCTGCGACAGCAGGAGACCTCGGCGATCTCATGCGCGACTGCCTCATGATTGGAGTGGATCTGGGTCCGAACCTTTCGGTGACTGGGTCACTCGCAACGCTCCTGTGGCTCGCGACCCTTCGTAGGTCCGGCCTTCACGTCTCCGCAGCCCAGTTCCTGGGGGTCGGGCTGAGGGTCATGCCGCCAGCACTGATTTTGGCGCTTCTTTGCCGCCTGTATCTGCCGGGATAAGACGAAGATGACGACGCCGGTGAGTAAAGGTTCGCGCGGCAAGGTCAGAGATGGACGGGCATCTGAAACCTCAGATGCCCGAAGCCGCGAACCGTCGCAGTTGCCTTTACCATTCGGCTTTGCTCGTGAAGTTCGAGCCTATTTGATGGCGAGCTTCACGAATGAACGATTGATATAGGGCGAAAGGCTCGCTTCGGTTGCACTCAGGAAAATACCTTGAGGCGACTTGTTGCCGATGCCGCCAGTCAATTGGAGCGTTCCGCCTTTGTGAAGGTCGATGATCAGATCGCCGCCCTGCACATCTTCGACCGTTCCGATGAAAACCTTATCCGCCGAGAATACAGGCAGGCCCACGAGAACGACGCTATTAGGCGGGAGCTGAGAAGCGTTATCCCCGGCGTCTCCGGAATTTGCCCCTGTGGCAGGCGAACGATTGGACGCATTATCGACGTCTCCTGGCTGTTGCCCACCGTTCCCGGAGGCGCCACCGCCGCCGCTCGCACCGCCGCCGGTCGCATCACCGCCATTCGCACCACCGCCACTCGAACCAACGCTGGCGTCGACGCCGACATTCACGCCAGAGGGGTCTCCTCCAGAATCATGTCCACCGACACCAACCGACGCGCCTGCACCGGCCTCGAGGCCACCAACCGCAACTCCAAGGTTTGCCGTAAGGTCTGTGGCTGCAGCGGGCGTGACCCCACCGATAGTGCCAATAGCACAGGCGCTCAGGGCCGGAATTACAGATTTATAGATCAACATTTTATAAGCCTCCTCCGCTTACTCAAGGTCAAATAACCCTTAGGTTGTATTCCTGATACGTAGAGCTGAGCGCAAGTTGATCAATTTTTACTAACTCGTGATGGCTTATGCACTTTCTGACCCTTGCAACTTGAACACTTCTGCAGGTTGCGCAGTCGAGTTTGCGTTCATTTTCTGCCTCGGTTTTTTTGACCGCTGGACTGAATAGCCCCGCCGCAGAAAGGCGAGAGATCACACTCCTTCACCCGCTCGAGTTCCAAATCGCCGCATCATTCTCTACGACCAATTTCCATTCCGGTTTGACGCGCGGCCTGTGCTATCGTCCCTCCAGGGAGGCGACGCGCCATGAGAGATGCAGGGCATGTCGAGGAGATCGGACGGGTGCTGGATGGCAGCCAGACCGGGCGAGACAGTTTCGTTTCGGCCTCGTGGCGGCGTTGTGTCGAGCTTTACGGCATGGATCCGACGCGCTCCGACCCTGCCCATATCGTGACCGAGGCAGAGCTGCGCGATCACCGCAAGCAGGCGGAATGGATGATCGCCGCGGCGCGTTCCGGGTTGCAATCGCTCTTCCGGCAGGTGGCAGGACAGAATTACGTCTTGCTGCTGACCGATGCCAAAGGGGTCTGCGTCGATTTCTTCGGCGACGATCTCTTCACCGAAGATCTGCGCAGCGCGGGGCTCTATCTCGGCTCGAACTGGTCCGAGGATCTGGCCGGAACCTGTGGTGTCGGGGCTTGCATTGTGACGCAAGAGCCAGTGACAGTGCATCAGGACGATCATTTCGGAAACGCCCATACTGTTTTGTCCTGCACCGCCGCGCCGATCTTCGACAGTCTGGGGCAATTGGCAGCGGTGCTCGACATTTCGCTTTTGCGCTCGCCCACGCCCAAAAGCAGCCAGAACCTCGCGATGAATCTCGTGACCTCAGCGGCACGACGGGTCGAGATGGCCAACCTCATGGCCGAGAGCCCGCGCGACTGGGTGTTGCGCCTGTCCTCCAGCCCGGAATTCCTCGATGTCGATCCCGAGGCCGCTGTGCGGCTCGATGGGGCTGGGCGCGTGCTGGGCTATACCCGCGCCGCGCGGCGGTTGTTTCCCGAAGGCGCCCCGATCCTCGGGCGCGGAATCGATGAGGTGCTCAGCATCAGCGTCGACGACCTGCCCGACCTGATGCGTGACCGCCCGACCGAGGAGCGGGTGATCGAGATGCGCGATGGCGGGGCGTTGTTTGGCCATGCGATCGCACCCAAAGCGCCACGTCACCCTCATCAGGGACTGCGTCGTGGCGGACCGCTCGCTGGGCTGACCGCGGGCGATCCGGAGATGAACTGTTTGATCGGACAGGCTGAGCGGTTGGCGCCAGGCACAGTGCCTCTGCTGATCTGTGGCGAGACCGGCACCGGCAAGACGAAACTCGCCCGTGCGATCCACATGACCAGCAAAGCGCAAGGGTTCATCAGCCTCGAATGCGCTGGGCTAGCTCCGCAGACGCTGATGCAAAACTGCGCCGAGGCGATGGGCCCGACGACACTCCTGCTGCGCCGGATCGAGGAAATCGGCCCGGAGACGGCGATCGCGCTCGGCGGACTTCTCGACCGGCGCCCCGAATTGCGCACGCTGGCGACGAGTTGCTTTGAGCCCAGCCAGATCGCGCTGCCGCGCCCGCTGTTTCACCGGCTCGCAGGGTGCGTCCTCACCGTGCCGCCCCTGCGGATGCGGCGTGATCTCGATTGGCTGATGTCGCGTCATCTGCGCCGCCACGCGGGCGACGCGGTCCGGCTGTCACCCTCGGCACGGGCCGAATTGCTGGGACGTAGCTGGCCCGGCAATATCCGCGAGCTCGAACAGGTTCTCGACGTGGCGGCGGCGCTCTGCGTCGGATCGGTGATCGACCTGCTCGATCTGCCCAGCCCCGTCGAAATCACTCCACATATCGAAAAGGCTCTGCCTGCACCGAGTGACCCGTGGGACATGCTCGAAGAGGTTCTGGATGCCTGCGAGTGGAATATGGCGCGCGCCGCCCGGCGACTCGGGGTCAACCGCTCGACAATCTTGCGTCGGATCCGCAAGGCCGGGTTGCGTCCGCCCGAGTGATTTGTTGCGCCCTTGTTGCGCGCGCAACATGCCGCGCCGCAGCAGGCGCTTTTCCTCCCTTTGCACGCGTCGCGACCATGGATCGCTCAGCGATCACGCGCCGATACTCCTCTTAGAGACACGCGCAGAGGAGGAGACGCGATGCTTGACACCACCATCAACACCCAGACCCAAGACATGCTGGACAGCCTCAACGCCGCGCTGGAGAGCGGCGATATCGACCGCGCGGCCGCGCTGTTTGCAACCGACAGCTACTGGCGCGACCTCGTTGCGGTCAGCTGGAACCTGAAAACCGTGGAAGGGCCGGACGGCGTGGCCGACATGCTGAGAAACCAGCTCGAGCACACCCGCCCCGGCAAGTTTGAGATCCAGTCGGGCGAGATCCCCGCCGAGGAGGGCGGCGTGATCACCGCCTGGGTCACTTTCGAGACGAAGTCGGGCCGCGGCTGGGGCCTGATGCGCATCCGAGATGGCCGCATCTGGACGCTTCTGACCGCGCTTCAGGAGCTCAAGGGTTTCGAGGAAAACCGCGGCACGCGCCGTCCGATGGGCGCTGAACATGGCGCGCGCAAGAACCGAACCTCGTGGAAGGAGCGCCGCGAGGCGGAAGAGGCGGATCTGGGCTATGGCACTCAGCCCTATGTGCTGATCGTCGGCGGCGGCCAAGGGGGCATCGCGCTGGGTGCGCGGCTGCGCCAGCTTGGCGTGCCTGCGATCGTTCTGGATAAGCATGACCGGCCCGGCGACCAGTGGCGGAGCCGTTACAAGTCGCTCTGCCTGCATGACCCGATCTGGTATGACCATCTGCCCTACATCAAATTCCCCGACAATTGGCCGGTCTTCACGCCCAAGGACAAGGTCGGCGATTGGCTCGAGATGTATACCAAGGTGATGGAGATCAATTACTGGACGCGGTCCGAAGTGACCGGCGCCAGCTACGACGAAGCCACCGGAAAATGGACGGTCGAGGTCAATCGTGACGGCGAGACGGTGACGCTGGAGCCGACGCAGCTTGTGCTCGCGACCGGAATGTCTGGCAAGCCGAACATGCCGCATTTCCCCGGCATGGAAGACTTCAAGGGCAAGATCCAACACTCGTCGCAGCATGAGGGGCCCGACCCCTGGACTGGCAAGAAAGTGGTCGTGATCGGTTCGAACAACTCTGCTCATGACATTTGCGCGGCGCTCTGGGAAGGGGACGCAGATGTCACCATGGTGCAGCGATCCTCCACCCATATCGTGCGCTCGGACTCGCTGATGGAGATCGGGCTCGGCGCGCTCTACTCGGAAGAGGCGCTCGCCAACGGAGTCACAACCGAGAAGGCGGACATGATCTTCGCCTCCCTGCCCTACAAGATCATGCATGAGTTCCAGATCCCGCTTTATGACCAGATGCGCGAGCGCGATGCGGAGTTCTATGCAGGGCTAGAAAAGGCGGGCTTCGATCTGGACTGGGGCGATGACGGCTCTGGGCTGTTCATGAAATACCTGCGCCGCGGCTCGGGCTATTACATCGACGTGGGCGCTAGCCAGCTAATCATCGATGGCGAGGTGAAGCTGGCCAAGGGGCAGGTCGACCATTTCGAGGAAGACGCTGTGGTGCTCGCCGATGGCACGCGCTTGCCCGCCGATCTGGTGGTCTTCGCAACCGGCTACGGTTCGATGAACGGTTGGGCCGCCGATCTGATCAGCCAAGAGGTCGCCGACAAGGTCGGAAAGGTCTGGGGGCTTGGCTCGGACACCACGAAAGACCCCGGACCGTGGGAAGGCGAGCAGCGCAATATGTGGAAGCCGACCCAACAGGAGCATCTGTGGTTCATGGGCGGCAACCTGCACCAATCGCGGCATTACTCGCTCTATCTCGCGCTGCAACTGAAAGCGCGGCTCGAGGGGCTGGAGACATCGGTCTACGGGCTCCAAGAGGTCCACCACCTTTCCTGACCCTGCCCCCTATCCCGGCCCCTTCACGGGCCGGGAGAACTTCCCCCATTGAACGGAGACATTCCATGAAAGCTGCACGTTGGCACGGCGTGAAAGACATTCGCGTCGAGGAAATCGACACCCCTACCCCCGGTCCCGGAGAGGTCGCGATCAAGGTCGCATGGACCGGGATCTGCGGGTCCGATCTGCACGAATATCTGGCGGGACCGATCTTCGTCCCGGTCGAGCAGGATCATCCGCTGAGCCATGATAAGGCGCCGATCACCATGGGGCACGAATATTGCGGGACCGTGGCGGAGTTGGGAGAAGGAGTCGCGGGACTGAACATCGGCGATCGTGTCGCGATCGAGCCGATCTTCGCCTGCGGCACCTGCCCCGCCTGCTTTGAGGGCAAATACAACCTCTGTGACCGTCTCGGTTTTGTCGGGCTCTCTGGGGGACATGGCGGTTTCGCTGCAACCTCAGTTGTCCCCGCCCGAATGGTTCACAAGATGCCCGATGCGCTGTCGATGGAACAGGGCGCGTTGGTCGAGCCCGCCGCCGTCGCACTGCATGCGGTGCGTATGTCGAAGATCAAGGCCGGTGACACGGCTGCGGTCTTCGGCGCAGGGCCGATCGGGCTTTTGGTCGTCGAGGCGCTGCGCGTCGCGGGCGCGGCCCAGATCCATGTCGTCGAGCCCTCGGCTGAACGCCGCGAGAAAGCGCTCGAACTCGGCGCCACCAGCGCCATAGACCCGACGGCGGAAGACCCCGTCGCGAAAATTCGTGACGCCACCGGCGGTGTTCATGTCGCTTTCGAAGTGACCGGCGTGCCGCGCGTTCTGCCGCAATGCATCGACAGCACCCGCCACGAAGGTCAGACACTGATCGTCTCGATCTGGGAGGGAGACGCTTCCTTCCAACCCAATACGGCCGTTCTGAAGGAGCGCCAACTGCAGGGCACCATCGCATACCGCAATGTCTACCCGGCGGTGATGGAGCTGATGGTGCAGGGCTATTTCAGCGCCGACAAGCTGGTGACCAAGCGGATCAAGATCGATCAGATCGTGGAGCAAGGTTTCGAGGCGCTTGTCGCCGAAAAATCCCAAGTGAAGATCCTGGTGGAAGCGCCAGACTGAAGAAGCCACAACCTCTTCGCGCTGCGCACGCAAAACCCCAAACGCGCGCGCAGCGCACCAGAGCAAGAAGTTGCCCTATTGGCCCGAGAAGCCTTGGTGCTCGATAAATGCAGTTTCACACTGTGAATGCATATTATCGAGCAGGCAAAACACCGCGGGTGCAGGTGCTCGATAATATGCATAGGGGTGTGCGGTTCGCGCTGTGACATACCTTTTATCGAGTTCCCCCACCCCGCCGTAAGCCATTGATATGTTTTGGAAGCGGGGTTTATGAAATACAGCAAAACGAGCCCCCCCTCCGCGATCGAGATTGGTGACCGGAAACCGACGAGAGAAGCAATACCGAGTTCTCTCTAGGGAATGTTCGCTACAAGTTTAGGCTCTCAGCTACGCTCAACGTCAGGCGTGACTTCCACGCGGACGCCCGTCTCGGCATCAAAGACTGAAAGCCGCGCCGGATCGACGTAAACCGTCAGAGACTGCCCGAGAGATAGCGGCTCTTCAGCCGGAAGCGTTGCCGTGAGTTTGTTCTCGCCCAGATTCAGCGAGACGATCTGCTCCGGCCCAGTCAACTCAATTAGATCGACCGTCCCGGTGAGGCTGAGCCCTCCAGTGATTTCGGTGGTCTTTAGCGCCTCGGGACGAATGCCGACCGTGACGCGCGCGTCCGGTGCGCGACATGGCCAGACGGTTTGCATCGAACCCAACTGCAGCCCTTGGTCGCAGGCGGTGGCAGGAAGCATATTCATCGGCGGCGCGCCCATGAACTCGGCCACGAACCGCGAGTTGGGTCGATTGTAGATCTCGGAAGGTGTGCCGATTTGCTCGATTCTGCCGCCATTCATCACGGCAATTCGGGTGGCGAGAGTCATCGCCTCGATTTGGTCATGGGTCACATAAACAATGGTCACGCCCAACATTTGATGAAGGCGCTTCAACTCGCTGCGCATTTCCATCCGCAGCTTGGCGTCGAGATTGGATAATGGCTCATCGAACAGGAACAGCTTTGGCTCACGCACCATCGCACGCCCGATCGCCACGCGCTGCCTTTGCCCCCCTGATAGATCTGCGGGCTTGCGATCCAGCAACGCTTCGATCTGCAACATCTTCGCGGCTTTTCGAACCGCGTCTTCACGGGTCGCTTTGTCGACATTGCGCATCTCGAGACCGAAGCCGATGTTCCGTGCAACCGTTAAGTTGGGGTAGAGCGCATAGGACTGAAAAACCATTGCGATATCGCGGTTCTTGGGATGCACGCCGTTCAGCGTGCGTCCATCGAGAACCCCCTCGCCCGAGCTTGGTTCTGAGAGCCCCGATATGATGCTGAGCAATGTGGATTTGCCGCAGCCCGACGCGCCAAGCAGAACGAGGAATTCGCCCGCCTCCAGAGAGAGATTGATCCCCTTGAGCGTTTCCAACACGCCATAAGATTTTCGAATATCGTGCAGTTCGAGGGTGCTCATACGGTAACCTCCTCAGGGATGTAGCGACGCGGAGAGCTAGAGATCGCCAAAGAAGCCGTCGCGACGGCTTGCTCCAGCGCTTTTTGTAAAATGCTGCCTTGCGAAAGCGCCGCGCTGAAAGCGGCATTGAACACGTCACCTGCCCCAATCGTGTCCTTCACCGGCACTTTCGGCGCACTTGCGCGAAAGGTCTGTCCGTTCTTTCGCGCGATCGCACCCTCGGGGCCGAGTTTGATCACTGCGACCCCGTCTGATTTCAAAAGGTCCGAAAGGGCGACGAGCGCCTGCTCTGGAGTATTCGTATCGGTCAGGCATGTGGCCTCGACCGCGTTCAACAGCACGATGCCGCTGCGAGCCACCCAATTCAGGGCACGTTCGCGGACCTCCTGGGTCCAACCGGCGATCGGCCAGCCGGTGTCAAGCGCGACCGTGACATCCGCCCGGTCGGCCCGGTCGAAGAGGTGATCATATTCCGCACTAAGGCGCTCCGTGAGAAAGCTGCCGCACAGGACCAGCGTGCCCCCGCGCAAATGCTCCCAGTCGATCTGCGCATCTACCTCGGACCAACCCAGCTTCGGCAAGTGTCCTGTCGTGGTCAAAAAGGTGCGCTCGTCATCGGGATGGGTGACGCCTACCGAGACGGTGGTGTTTTCAGAGCACCGCGGCCAACCCGCTGCGATGGTCCCGAAATTCGAACGGAGCCAGTCGCCAAAGTGATCGCTTCCCGTATTGGCCGCGCATTGGAAATCAAGCCCCATTGCTTGCCACGCGAGGGCGACATTTCCGGCCGCACCGCCTACACGCAATTCGTTGTTCGGGCAGATCACCTCTGAGCCCGTTTTCGGCCACGGTGTGACGGGCCCCATGATCAGGTCCACATTCACGTTGCCAACGGTCGCTAACGCTGTCCCCATGCTCATTCGACCTTTGTCACTTTAGAACAGCGAATTGGCGTGCCGACATCAGGCACCCGCGTGGCCGCGAAATCGACCATGAACCGTTGCGCGGACGGCAAAAGCGCGAAACAGGCAGCCAAGCCGGAAGAGGTCGGGCAGACAATCGTTTCCGCTCCGGGAACTGGGTCCAGACCCGAGGCGTCGAAGATCACCAAGGGCGAGTCGCTTGTTGTCAGGATGAATTCTGCAAGGCTGGTGACATAGCCCGCCGAAGCGTCCGCGTCTCGAAACATGACGACCCCGACATCCGACGCAAGCATCTCGACGGGGCCGTGACGCAACTGGCCGCCCTCGAGGCTGAAACAAGGAAGGCGGGATAGCTCGGTCAAACCAAGAGCGATCGCTTCCGCAACGCCTTGCTGGGTGCGACCCGATGTGACGATGGTTCGCACCTTCGCAAGCTTGGCGATTGCTGGAGCGACATCAACGGGACTGACCGCGCCCATCATTTCGAGAGCGGCAGAGATATCGGAGCCCAGTTCGCGCAACACAGCCGCGTGAAGCGCCAGCGTCACCGTGAGAGATCGGGTTGCGGCAAATGGGATTTCGGATCCACCTTCCCCAATTAAGCAACGGGCGAGTTTCGCAAGCGAAGAGGCCGGTTCCATGGTCAGGCCGAACGTGTCCTCGTGGGCATGCCCTTCGTCGAACCACCGTAGCACTTCCGCGCTCTCACCAGATTGCGAGGTCACGATTACGCTGCGATGTTCGAGCGGCAAAGGCGCATCAAGCTGTTCGGAAAGCGTCACGGCGACCGCATCGATCCCGATGGCGCGATAGCAGGGTTCAAGCGCGCGCCCCACAGCATGCGAGCCACCCATCCCTAAAAGGACAAGAGAGCGATTCTTCTTGATACTTGCCGCGATAGTCCGCGCCAGCTCGGCGTTTTCCGTGATGCTGTCGCGGCTGTCGCGCATTTGGCGGGCCATCTCTGCGTAAAGAGCGTCGAGCACTTCGTTGCGGGTTTCGAGCGCGGTGGTCATCCTTTGACACCTCCGTTGGTCAGCCCAGAGATCAGGGCGCGTTGCATGAGAATGCCGATGGCGACGGGAGGCAGAGAGGCAACAACCCCCGCTGTCGCAATCAGCCCGTAGTCGGACACCCGCCCCCCAGCCAGATCGGCGATCGCGACTGTCAGGGTTTTGGCATCTTGGTTTGAAGTGAAAAGAAGCGCGTAGAAGAACTCGTCCCACGCAAGCAGGAATGCGAAGATCAGGGCCGTCGCGATGACTGGAAGCGCGAGCGGTAGGATCACGATCCGCAACATCTGATCGAGACGGGCCCCGTCGATCGCTGCCGCCTGCTCCAACTCCCGCGGGATCGGATCGAAGCCCGCCTTGAGCAGCCATGTGACGAAGGGCGCGAGGATGCTCAGATAGACAAGCGCCAGGCCGAAAACGTTGTTCAGCAACCCGAATTTCGCAAGCAGCAGATAGAGCGGCACCGACAGCGCGACGGGCGGCAACATGTAGGTTGCGATGATGCCCCCGAGGGTCCAGCCGATTTGAGGATGGCGCGACGCCGCCCAACCGGCGGGAATACCGACCGACAGAGCCGCAAGCGTCGCCATACCTGCAACTTTGATGCTGTTGCCCAGCGAGGCCATGAAGGCTTCCCCGACCGAGTTCTCGGCCTGGCTGAAAAGCGTAACATAGCGGGAGAAATCGAGCGTATCCGGCCACCAGTGCAGCGGCTTCGCGGACAGGTCGGCGTTGGATGACACGCTCATGATGAACAACCATGCGAGCGGCGCGAGGATGACAAGTGCAACCAGCAAGGCAGCAGCATGAATGAAAATGCGAAAAGCAGGCGATTGGTGTTCCATTACCGGCCCTCCCCGGCAAGCCGCCGCATGATGAACAGATAGGCCACGGCAAGAACCGTAATCATCAGGGTAATCATGAGCGCAAGCGACGCGCCCGACCCTGCCCGCTGGAACGCAAAGGCCTCTTGGTAGACCAGGATCGACAAGCTGCGTGTCGAGTTGGCCGGCCCCCCGCGGGTCATGATCCAGATCAGATCGAACACCTTGAACGCTTCGATCGTGCGCAAGACCAGCGCCACCATCAGCGGCCCGAGCAAGTAGGGAAGAGTGACATGACGGAAGCGCCGCCAGACATTCGCACCATCCGAAATTGCCGCGGCGCGGATGTCATTCGGGATCGCCTGTAAAGCTGCCAACGCAATGAGCGAGACGAGCGGAAAGTTCTTCCATACGTCCGCCACGATCAGCGCAGCCATCGCCGAGCCTGGCTGCCCGAGCCAGGACCGATAGGCGTCGATCAAACCAAGCTGCGTGAGGGCTGCGTTCAGGGCGCCATATTCGGGGTTGTAAATGAGCCGCCAGAGCGTCGCATTCACCACGGTCGGCAGCGCCCAAGGCAAAATCATCAATGCGCGCAGGAAGGTGCGACCGTAGAACTGTTGGTTGAGCAACAGGGCGACGAGCACCCCGATCACCAGTTCCATGGTGACCGACCAGACGCTGAATTTAAGGGTCGTGAAGAAAGCCGCGTGAAAATAGCTGTTCGACAGCATTTTCGTGAAGTTCTGCAAGCCAACGAAGTGACCGCCGCTTCCGACAAGCCGTGCATCGCTCAGTGACAGTCGGACCGTGTCGATCAGAGGCCACCCGATGACCGCCATCATCACGACAAGCAGCGGCAGCATAAGCAACCAGACACGCAAAGAGAGGCGTTCTGTGAACATGGCATCAAGCCTTGTGGTCAGGGAGAGTGTGCGCGACGGCGTATGGTGGCGTCGCAGTGTCGAAGCGAGGCGGAAGGAATGTGCCGCACCTTGGCGCGGCACATTCACGGGCAAAAGCGAAATCAGAGACCGCTATTTTCCGCTGCCGCTTGCAAAGCGTCTTCCGGGCTATTGGTGCCGAGAAGTGCTTCCTGGATGCCTTGCTGAAGCGCCATAGACATCTCTTGGTAATGCGGCGTCATCGGGCGCGGATACATCGCGGCGAGGCCGGTTTGGGCCGCCTGAATCAGTTCTTCCTGACCTTTCGTGACGTCCGGGTCGCTGTAGGAGCTCTTCCAGATCGGCAGGCTCAGCTTCGCATAGGCGTTCTGTTCTTTCTGCGAGGTCATGAAGGTGATGTAGTCCCAAGCCTCATCGGGATGCTTCGACGTCGTGGTAATACCAAGGCCCATGGAGCCATTCACTGCCGAGGCCTTGGAGACGCCATCGACACCGGGCGCGGGCACGACGCCGACATCCCCGGCAACCTTGCTCTCCTTCGGGTCGTTGGCGAGGTTATACATGTAGGTCCAGTTGAGCGCGAAAGCGGCGTCGCCGTTCTGGAAAACGTTGCGCACATCCTCTTCCAGGAATTCCTTGGAATTCGGGTTCGTCAAACCTGCGTCATAGGTATCGACCATATATTGGAGAGCTTTGAGCCCACCGCCGTTCTGAAAGTCGGGCGCGCCATCCTTGATGAAGTCGCCGCCATACGCGCTCAGGAGCGTCGTGTAATCGCAAACGGCGGCTTCGGCCTGCGCCCAGCTCCAGGCGATCGGATACTCGACGATTCCCGCATCCTTGATTTTCTGCGCGTCCTCTTTGAGTTCAGCCCAGGTGGCGGGAGGCGTATCGATCCCAGCCTTTTTCAGCATTGCCTTGTTATAGAAAAGATATTTCGTATCGAGAATCCACGGCATGCCATAGCTCTTGCCGTCATACTGCACAGTGGTCCAGGCGCCCGGCAGGACTCCGTCCTTCATTTCGGGCGTGATCTTGTCCGTGACATCGACAAGCACGTTGTTCTGAGCGTATTCGGCGGGCCAGATAACGTCGAACAACACCACGTCATATCCACCGCCAGCGCCCATGGAGAGCACTGTCTTATCGTGGAGCCCTTCATAGGGGACGAATTCGAGGTTCACCTTCACATCCGGATGGGCATCCTCATAGGCAGAGGTCATCGAACGGATGTCGTCTTCGCTGTAGGCCGCCTGCGCCATGAACAGGGCGTTAAGCGTGGTTTCCGCCTGCGCTGCGCTGGCTGTGATCCCCATCAATGCCGTCGCGGCAAGAAGCGGGGCGTGCAATGCAAATTTCATTTCTCTCTCCTGTCGGATCAGGGCGCATCCGCAGTATGCGGAAAAGGACCTGAGTGAATCACATCGCTTGGCGAAAGCTCTTCGGCTATTTAGTCCAAGTGATGGACTTAATGATTGCGGCGAGCACCATCTCCTGTCAATATCTTTTTCATGAGATCGAAAATGCCAGAAATTCGCGCCCTGTCAGGCTCCAGTGCTGGTGCCGCGGGGGTGCATAATCGACGCGTCGTCATCGACGCTATTCGCCTCAATGGGGCGCTGTCGCGTGCAGATCTTTCACGTGCCACGCGACTGGCAAAGCAGACTCTTTCCAACATCATCGACGAGTTGGAAAGAGACGGGCTTGTCATCGCAGGCGAAACGGTCAAGGCGGGGCGCGGCAAACCCGCGACACCTTACGACCTTGCACCGAATGGTGCGTTTTCGATCGGGTTGCAGATTGACCGCCACGTCGCGCGCACTGCGGTGATGAACCTTGTCGGCGAGATTGTCTTGCGCCGAGATTCCAACATTCGTCCGACCGACCCTGAAGCGGGACTCACTCACTTGCTCGAATTGATCGCGCAAACTCGCGACGATCTCGCAAAGCTGCATCCCAACTCGGCCAAGCGGACAGTGGGCTTGGGCGTCGCAATGCCCGGGCCTTTTGACCCCGACCTCAAAAATCGCGCCGAGGACGAGTATACCATGGCGCGCTGGCAAGACTTTCCGCTGGTGGATCGTCTCTCCACGGCAATCGGGCTACCCGTGAGTATCCAGAACGATGCGTCAGCTGCCGCCACTGCAGAGAAAATGACCGGGAAAGCGCATGGGCTTCGTCACGCCGTCTGCTTGTATCTCGGCTATGGTCTTGGCGCGGGATTTATCCTGAATCGCGAAGTCTTTGGCGGACGTCATGGCAATGCCGGCGAAATCGGTATGATTAGCGACCTTGCGTCCAACACACCCGGCGCCGTCATGGAGAGAAGTGTGGCACTCGGAGGCTTTTGCGCGCGATTTGGGCTTGATCATGCAGACGAGGACTTGTTCGGCAAAATTGAGGAGCTGCTGACCGATCGCCGTTCCGATGTAGAAGACTGGCTTTCTGAGGCAGCAGATCGGCTGGCGCATCTCGCCAGGATCCTTGAGCTGATCTTTGATCCCGAGGCCATAATTCTGTGCGGCACGTCGCCCGCAGCGCTGCTTGATGAGCTCGTCTCGCGAGTGAACCAGATACGCGAGACGTCTGACGGCGGCGCGGTCGGTCTCAGGATTTTGACGGGCCACAGCGACCCGTGGATCGTCGCCATCGGGGCTGCAGCGGAGCCCATCAGCAGAAGCTTCGACCCGAACTATTCGGCGCTTTTGAAGACTTGAGCGCTTTGCTCACTGCCGCGCCGATATCACGCTGGGCAACCAGTGACAGCCAATCTATCCAAACGAGGAACGGGGTCACTCAATGGCAAGTCCTTGTTAGGATACGGGCCAACATGGACTGTCGCTGATCCCACTTCGTGTTTTTAGATGTGCAGATTGAGGCCGGGATCGGCCCTCATGATCCCTCGAAATAAGCGGGCGTGCCCCGCGCTTCCACGGATTCCGCGATCCGCCGCAGGCCGTGGATATAGGCGGCATCGCGCATCGACAGCTCCATTTCGTTGTGCAAGGTCCAGATCGATTGCGTCTCGGTCTCCACCGTCGTCTTCAGGTGATCCCGGACGCGCGAGCTGTCCCAATAAAAACCCGATCTGTTCTGGACCCATTCCAGATGGGACACCGTAACCCCGCCGGAATTCGCGAGGATGTCGGGCACGATGATACGCCCGGCTTCCGTCAGCTTCTTGTCGGCTTCGGGCGAGACCGGTCCGTTCGCCATTTCCAGAGTGATGCGGGCGCTGATCCTGTCGCAATTCTCGAGCGTGATCTGCCGCTCCGACGCGGCAGGCACCAGCACATCGCAATCGAGTTCCAACAGCTCGGCGTTTGAAATCTCTTTCGTTTTGCCTTGCCCCTTCGCACCTTTGACGCCGCCTGTCTCATGCTTGTGCTGCATGACGGCGAGCGGGTCCAATCCGCTTGGATCGTAGATGCCGCCGCGGGAATCCGAAATGGCGACGATTTTATACCCGTCCGCATGAAGAAGCTTGGCACAGTGGAAGCCGACATTCCCGAACCGCTTTCATGGACCTGATCTTTTCTGATCAGGTCCATTTTCCTGCTTCATCGTGGCCGGTTTCACGACAGGATCAGTCCCGCCGCCAGAGCCTTCCACTCCACAAGCTGACACCGGACGGACCTTGAGGTCCTCGCTACCGGCCAGATTCTTGAGGTTGATCGCCGCATTGATGTCGCGATCGTGCTGCGCGCCGCAATTGGCGCAGGTCCATGAGCGGACCGAGAGCGGAAGAACCTCCGCTTTGGTATGACATGCCGAACAGGTTTTGCTGGATGCAAAGAACCTGTCGGCGGCAACAAGAGTGCCGCCCAGACGTGCGAGCTTGTAGCTCAGCTGCCGACGGAACTCGAAAAACCCCATATCGGAAATGGCGCGGGAAAGATGCCGGTTCGCCATCATGCCGCGGACATTGAGGTCCTCGATGACCACTGTGCTGGCTTCACGCGACAGCTTGGTCGTGAGCTTGTGCAACCCATCCTGGCGGATGTTGCGGATGCGTGCATGGAGCTTTGCAATCCGGGCACGAGACCGTGCCCGATTTTTTCCGCCCTTTTGTTTTCGCGCATGCGATCTCTGCAGTCGTGCGAGCCGCTTCAGGTTGCGACCCAGGGATTTTGAACCGGAGAACTTGCGGCCGTCGCTCAAGGTGGCCAGATCCGTAACGCCGAGATCGACGCCGATGACCGCTCCTTCGGGGCGAGGTGTAAAGCTGTGATCGATCTCAACCGCAATCGCCGCGAACCACCGGCCCGCCTCCCGCGAGATGGTGACGGATTTCAGCGTAGGATTCACTTCAGAGCCAAACCGCAGGTCTTCGCGCATAGACACCCAGCCAATGCGCGGCAGTTTCAGGCGTCGCCCTTCGACACGGAATGTCCCGGGGCCATTGTCCGGCCGAAAGCTCTCACGACAGAGATCTTTTGCTTTGAAGTTGGGATAGCGGGTGCGCCCCTCGAAGAACCCCTTGAACGCGGCACCAAGATTCTTGATCGCCTGCTGTGGAACCGCTTTGGGCGCATGCAGCATCCAGGGGTATTCAGCCCGCTTGATGGCATTGAGTTCGCGTCGCAGCGCAGCCTCGGAAGGCTTGGGCAGGGAATTGTTTTCGCAATGCGCCGTATATTGGGATTTCCATCGGTCGAGAGCCCAGTTCCAGCTGAACCGGGCGATGCCGGCGCATTGCGCGAACAGTGCGTCCTGCGCCTTGTCTACATCGAGGGCGATGCGGTGAACTGTCATGATCCGGGTAGAGATCGTTGCTCCATCAAGCGCCATCATCGCCTCCTTCGGCCGCGGCCTTAATGTCGGCGATCAATTTCGCATTCTTGCGGGAGCGCGCACCGTAGAGCCGTGCGCTGAACACCGTGACGATCTCAAGCACGTCCCGGGCGAGGTCCTCTTCGAAGCTGGTGTCTTCGCCCTGGTTCAGGATCACAATCTCGACGTTCTTCGCCTCGCAGATCGCGAAGACGAGCTCAGCGCCGAAGCGCAACAAACGATCCTTGTGGGTGATGACCAGTCGGCCGACGCGATCCTCGACAATGTCTTCGAGTAGGCGCTTGAGGCCCTTCTTGCGATAGTTCATGCCAGAGCCGAGATCGGTGACCACCTCGTAGGTCCAGCCCTGCCCGGCGCAATAGGCCTCGAGAAGCTGCGCCTGGCGCTCCAGGTCAGTTTTCTGGTCATGGGAGGAAACGCGTGCGTAGGCAACCGTGCGCCGGGCAGCATTATCCTGCTGCCGATGGAGCTCCGGCTGAAGTTTGGCGAGGTCATAGCGGCGCCGCCCACCCTCGGTTACGAGGTCGGGTTTGAGCTTGCCGCTCTCATCCCATCTGCGCAAGGTGAGCGGAGTCACGCCCAGGGCCTTTGCGGCCTCGCCAATACTTACAAGCTTCTTCATCATTTAGATGATATATGATACGAAAAGAATAAGTCAAATTGAAACTGTTAAAGCCCCGCAGAAACGCAAAGCCGTGGAAGACCATCACTGCCGGAGCCGTCGCGCAACACGATGCCCTGCGCGCATCCAAAAGCCTTGGCCGCGCCCTGTGCCGACTACGGGGGGCCCCGAGAGCGCGGCAGGCGGCGGGCTGGCATGGCTGCGCACGGGCGATACGATCCGGATCGATCTGAACACCGGGCGCTGCGACATGCTCGTTGCCGACGACGAACTGGCAGCGCGCAAGGCTGGCGACCTGCCGCCGATCCCGGAGGCAGCGACCCCGTGGCAGAAGCTCTACCGCGAGACCGTCACGCAGATGGCCGACGGTGCGACGATCCGCGACGCCGAGCAGTTCCGCCAGCTTGCGAAGAGACTGCCGCGGCACAATCACTGAGGCGCAGGAACGCCCCATGCATGGGCCAATACCGACTCATTTGAAGCCTTTGGCCCATGCAACCGAGCGCGGCGACGCTCAGCCTGCGCGGCGCTGAGATCCGAAGAGAAACGCCGCCAACTGCGAAGTCGGCACTGGCTTGGTGAGCATCTCGACCTGCGCTGCCGCAGCCATCTTGCGCAACTCTTCTGAACGATCCGCAGTAACCAAGCGCATCGGAACGGAGCCGATCTTTTGACGCAAGGCGGCAATCAGCTGCAGTCCATCCATTCCATCGCCGAGTTGATAGTCGATAAGGCAGGCGTCCGGCTCTAGCCCCGTTGCCTCGAGAAGTTCCAGCCCCGCTTCGCCGCTATCGACATCGAGCACCGTCGCTCCCCATTTCTCGAGAAGTTGTGTCATCGCGCGTGAGAGATCTGCGTCGTTCTCGACTAGCAACACGACGATATCGCCACCCTCGGGGTCGCGCACCGGTGTCACCACGTCATTTTCAGCCCGTGCTGCCCCCCCAAGCGCGGGCTTCAGGCCCAAAGCGAAGGTTGAACCGCGCCTGGGTGCCGAGCGCAGCGTCAGCGGATGCCCCAGGACCGCTGCAGCACGTTCCACGATCGCGAGCCCCAGCCCCATGCCTTCCGACGCGGACGCCTTCGCGTTCAGGCGATGGAATTCGTAGAAGATTTTATCCTGATCATCTTCTGCAATCCCCGCTCCGCTATCGCGCACTTCGATCACAAGCTCATCTCGGCGGTTGCGCAAAGCCATCAATACGCCGCCGGTCTCTGTGTAGCGGATCGCATTCGAAATCAGGTTCTGCAGAATTCGCCGTAAATAAGCGCGATCCGAGACAACGACAGCGTCAGTCGACACGATACGGAAATCGAGCCCCTTGAGACGGGCATGCATGGCGAATTCATCGCGCAGCGCCGCGAATATCGGGCCCAGCGCAACGGGCCCCAGATCGACCGAGACGTGGCCCGATTCCAGCCGAGAAATATCGAGCAACGCGCCGAGAATGCCTTCCACCGACAAGAGTGCGTTTTGTGCCTTCTCGACGGTTCTCGCTGCGATATCTGACGTTTTCTCTTCGCCCAGCGATGCGAGATAGAGTTTTGCTGCCGACAAGGGTTGGAGAAGGTCGTGGCTTGCGGCGGCCACGAACCGGGCGCGCGATGCGTTGGCGCGTTCGGCACTGGCAAGCGCATCCTCCAACTCCAGCGTGCGCTCGGTCACGCGCGCCTCCAGCGTCTCGTTCACGCGGCTCAGCCCTTCGATCGCGTGCCGCTCCGCCGAGACATCGGAGAGCGACATGACAAAGCCACCGTCAGGCAATTCCTGCGCAAAGATCTCGAAGACCTTGCCGCCCTCCTGCGTCACCTCGACCTCGAACTGGTCGCGGCGCAGCGCACGCCGCACCCAATCCCCGAGACGATGCGCAGAGAGGCCGTTGGGAAAGGTGAACTGGTCGCGAACCTGTTCCAGGATCGCATCGAAATGCATCCCTTCGCGCAGCCGGTTGCGCGGCAGAAGAAGAAATTCGCCAAGCCGCGCGTTCCAGCCCAGAAGCTGCAACCGCGAGTCGAAGATGCAGACGCCGAGTTTCAGGTGCTCCAGCGTCGCGCGCAGGATTTTCGCCTGATCGTCGAGGAGCCGCCCCCGTTTCTCCCTTTCGGCGCGGATCAGATCCGTCACCTCCGTCTGCAAGATAACCGTCCCGCCATCATGCGTGCGATGTTCGCTGACCTGCATCCAGCGGTCGTCCCCCATCCGCTGGTTCAAAATGAAGTGGTGCTCGGCATGGCGCGCGCGGCGCATTGCGATCCAGTCGCCACGGCTCATCCCGTCGGACATGTGCAGATGCGTCGATCCCGCCACGAGTTCGAGGTAGTCGTCAAACTGCATCCCCGGCACGATCTCGTCACGCACGTCATCAAGAAGCGCGTTGAAACGCGAATTGGCCATCACGAGCACGTCCTGGGCGTCGAATAGCGCAAACCCATCCTGAACGGTCTCGATCGCCGCGGCGAGGTTTTGCCGCGCGGTTTCGGTCTCTCGGTTCGCATCGGCCAATCGCGCATTCGAAACGTTGAGAAGATCGAGCGCCCGTTCCAGATCACGCGTGCGCGCGCGGACCTGTTCTTCGAGCATTGCGGCGCGCTGGAACTGGGCGAAGGCGGCTCCCCGGTCCTCGTTCATCTCCTCGGAATGTTGGATCAGCGCCTCAGCGATGGTCAGAAGTTTCGCGTTCTGACGCTCCAACGTATCGCCGGGATCGAGCAGCGAAGCGGCCAGGGACTGCCTCATGGCTCCATCCCCGATGGTTCAGGCGGGAAGAAAGCCACGCCAGTCATGGTCTGGTTCACATGCATTGCGCCGATCTGTTCGCCATAGGTCGAAAAACCGACCACGCCATGGCGCGCCAGCGTATCGGAAACAGCGCGGGCGCATTGCTTGCCCTCAGCTTCGAAGCGGCGAAAGATGCAATCAAATCCCAGCACGGCCGAAGGTCTGCGACTGGACGAGAGCGCGTCAAGTTCGCGCGCCAGATGAGCGGAGATATCGTCAGGGCGGCCCAGGGTCAGGACCAAGCCGGCATCGATCGCGGCGAAGAATATCAGCGATTCTCCCGGCCCGACTTGCTGGATCGAACGCGCGTGATAACGCCCCCCGACGCGCACGAGGATCGGGTTCGCGGCAAAGACTGTCGGCGAAAGGTCGGCGACGCTGAGCCCCAGCAGCCTCGCGTATTCGCGGGCTGCCGGTTCGTCATTGATCCGCAGCACCGAACGCGCGCCGGGATCGGCCGTTGTCACCACCATTCGCGAGGAGGTGGGCTGCAAGTGGTTAAATGAAAACAGCTTCACCTCGCAGGCGGAACGGACAAGCGTCAGGATTCCTGCATTCTCGAAACGCCGTCCGCGGGCAAACAACTCGGCACGCTCGAACTTGTTGCCGTCCCCCGCCGACCCCCCGAACACTGGCACCGGCCCGAGCCCACCCGAAAGTGCGGAAACCAGCTGGTCCTCCTGCCCCGAAAGGCCGTCAACCAACAGGATCGCGAATTCATTCGCCCGCTCGAACGCGAGACGCCCGAGGCTTTGCCGGGCGCGCAACAGCTCGGACACCAGCGCTTTCGTATCAAGCCGGTCTAGATCTTCGATGATCAGAGTCTCAGTTGAAAATCCCTTCACCGGTAGCGCGAAGCCCACTATCTGGCCTTCATCGTAGCCGTTCCCGGTGATCTCTCCGGCAGTGGTGCAGCCTACGACTTCAGCGCCAGGGAAGAGCGCGCGACCTTCTTGCACGAGACTGTCGAGATCGGCGCCGGGATCAACAAAGAGAAAAACCTGAGCAAACGGGCCTTCACCCAGATCTTCCGCGATCCGGCGCAGTGAATCCGGCGCCTGCGCAGGCGCATAGGCAGAGCGCGGACAGCCTGGGCCGGCGCGCGAGTCGTGAATATCCAGCATATCTCCTCCCTGAACGGAAAGATTAGCCTGCCCTCCAGCCTTCGGGCAATCCCGTCATACTCTGCGCCTCGCGCGCGATCAGGACTGCCTGCGTGCGCGAGCAAACGCCGAGCTTGCGCATGATCGCGGTCACATGCGCTTTCACGGTGGTCTCGGCAATATCGAGGTCGAAGGCGATCTGCTTGTTCATTTTGCCTTCGCAGATCTGCTCGAGGATATTCGCCTGTTGCCGGGTGAGCTGGCTGAGACGTCGGATCGCCTCGTCCTGAGGAGAAATACCGTTGCCCCCGGCCAGCGCCTCGCCACTCGTCTCCGGCACGAAGACCTCACCGCGGCTGATTGCGGCGAAAGCGGCCCTGAACAACTCGCGCCGCGAATGTTTGGGCACGAAACCTGCCGCACCCGCGAGGATCGCCGAGCGGATCACCCGCGGTTCGTCGAGCGAGGAAACGACGACGATCGGTTTGTCCGGGGCAGCCTGTTTGAGCCGCATCAACCCGTCGAGCCCGTTAACGTCCGGCAGGTTCAGGTCGAGCACGATAACGTCCGGTGCGGCCCCCTCTTCAATCATTTGTATCGCGTCGCCCAGACGCTCCGCCTGTGCGACTGTCTCGATCCCCGCAACGGCCTGCAGGGTCATGGCCAGCGCGTCGCAGAATAACGGATGATCTTCGACGATCATCGCCGCATTGAATTCGACCCTCTTCGGACTGACAGCGCGATCCTTCATAATGCGTCCTTCGGCATGGCGTGGCGGAACCTCGCCCGCCTTTTCTTTAGCCTATCGCGCCCCTCTGACCTGTCATACTGGCAAAAAGTCTTATCCCGCCGAAACGCGCGACAGAGTCGGCATGGAACGTGAAAGGGCGCGAAGGTTTCCCTTCGCGCCCAGGCATTTCGTTGATGATAAAGCAATCAGTTAGCCGAGGCCAACTGCTTGGGCAGGCGGAACGTCCAGACCATGCCGCCTTGATTGAGATAGTTCACATGCTTGGCCACCTCGCCACCCCAGAGCGGCACCGCGCCGCCCCAGCCGGACATGACGGAAACATATTGCTCGCCATCTTCTTCCCAGGTGATCGGCTGACCGACAATCCCAGAGCCGGTCTGGAACGACCAAAGCTCTTCGCCGGTCTCGTCGTCGAGAGCCATGAACTTGCCCTCGGGGGTGCCGAAGAACACGAGACCGCCCGCGGTGGCCATCGTGCCACCCCAGAGCGGCGCGTCATTCTTGTATTCCCACTTCACCTCACCGGTCGCGGGGTCCATCGCCTTGAGCGAACCGATGTAATCCTCGAAGAGCGGCTTGATCGTGAAGCCCGCACCCAGATAGGCCGCGCCCTTCTTGTAGGAGATCGGCTCGTTCCAGATATCCATGCCCCATTCGTTCGAGGGCACATAGAACAGGCCGGTCTTCTGGCTGTAGCTCATCGGCATCCAGTTCTTGCCACCGAGGAACGAAGGCACCGCGAAGACCTGCTGACCTTTGCCATCCTCCGAGCTGGTGTTCGGCGCACCGGGGCGCATTTCCTCATTATAGATCGGGCGACCGTTCTCATCGATGCCCTTCGCCCAGTTGATATCCTTCACGAAAGGATAGGCCGCAATAAATTTACCATCGTCGCGGTTCAGCACGTAGAAGAAGCCGTTGCGATCGGCGGTGGCGAAACGCTTGTTGCCGTCCTTGTCCGTGAAGGCCACGACTTCGTTCACGCCGTCGAAATCCCAACCCTCGCGCGGAGTGGTCTGGAAGTGCCATTTGATTTCGCCGGTCTTTGGGTCGATGCCCAGACGCGAAGCCGCATACAGGTTGTCGCCGCTGCCGTCATTCTTCTCGCCAGCATTGCGCAGCCAGGAGTTCCAAGGCGCCGGGTTGCCCGCCCCGAAGATGAGCGTATCGGTGTCGGCGTCATAGGAACCGCCAAGCCAGGTCGCGCCGCCGCCGGTTTTCCACATGTCGCCCGGCCAGGACGCGTTGAGCGTGCCGGTCATGGTGCTCTCTTCACCATTGAGCGTGCCCATGTGGCCTTCGATTGTCGGACGCGTCCAGACCAGCTCGCCGGTCTCGGCGTCTCGTGCCTGCACCTCACCGACGATGCCGAACTCGCCGCCAGAATTGCCGGTGATGACCATTCCGTTAACGATCAAGGGCGCGGCGGTGTAGGAATACCCTTCCTTGTAATCGGCGATCTTCTTGTTCCAGACCGTCTTGCCGGTCTTGCGGTCGAGCGCCACGATGCGCGCGTCGAGCGTGCCGAAATAAATGTTGTCGCCATAGATCGCGGCGCCGCGGTTGATCACGTCACAGCATGGCAGGATGCCTTCGGGGAGGCGCGCGTCATATTGCCAGATCTCCTCGCCGGATTTCAGGTCGATCGCCCACATACGCGAATAGGAACCCGTTACATACATGACCCCGTCATAAACGAGCGGCTGGCTTTCCTGACCGCGCTGCTTCTCGCCGCCAAGGCTGAAGGCCCAGGCCGGAACGAGGTTCTTCACGTTGTCCTTGTTGAGGGTTTCCAACGGCGAATAACGCTGCAGATGGCGCCCCATCCCGTTGGTGAGCACGTTATCGGTGCTGGTCTGGTCATTGGCCAGATCCTCCTCGGTCACACCGGCGCTCACAGCCGTTCCGAGACAGGAAATGGCAACGACGGCTGCCAATACAAATCTGTTCATCATGTCCTCCCTTTGGTCTCCCGCCCGTGGTGCGACGCGGGGGTCACGCGCACTCACGATGCATCACGGCTCAAGTATCGACGGCGGGATCGCGGCGTATATTGTCCATTGGTCTTACGCCCTGTGCGACCCCGCCCGGACCGAACCGGACCGTCAAAGCCACCGCGCGGCCGGGAGGAACGACGACGCGGAAGAGATCAATTCAACGATGTCAGATAGGTGACGATGAAATCCTGCACTGTCGGATCCTCGATCCCGACATGGCGCATCTTGGTGCCGGGGACGAATTTGTCATTGTCCTCCATCCAGGCGCGCAGCGCGCCGGGCGTCCAGACAAAGCCCGCAGCCTTCAGCGCCTCGGAATATGGATAGCCTTGATAGGTGCCCGCACGACGACCGACGACACCGCTCAAGAGCGGACCGTAGCTCGCCTTGTCGGCATCGACCGAGTGGCAACGCATGCAGGAGGTCTCGAATAGAGCTCCACCAGCATCTGTCTTGACCTTCTTATAGGTCTCGGCAGCGGCCGGAAGGCTCAGGCAGATCAGGACGGTGGCGGCCAGGACGGGGCGAAACATCGGAGAACCTCTTCTTCATTGCGACTGTCTTTCGCCCCGCACAATGCCCCTGTCTCCGAGCGGCGGGCTTGATCCGCATCAAGCTCACCCCCCTACCTTGGTCGTAGATCACACTGGTTCGGGCAGCCGGGTCGCGTATGGGAAGAGGAAGACCCGGCCGCCGCCCGCATCCGGTCAAGAGACCGGCGCGTATTTCCAATTGTCGGCATCGGGCGTGACTTCATCGAGGTCGTAACCCGCTCCCTGAAGCCGCTGCGCCGTGGGAAGACCTGCCTTTGCCGCGCGATCCACGAGTGCCCGCCCCGCCGCCTCGTCGCGCGCGACGCCGCGTCCGCGCATCAGGTCGAGCCCGCGATTGAACATCCCCACCGGGTCGCCCAGATCGGCGGCGCGCTTGTCCCAGTCAGCGGCTGCGCCCGGATCGAGGGGGCCACCCAGACCGTTGTCGTCGAGCTGGCTCATCCACGTCATCGCCCCTGTCCAACCGTCGCGCGAGCATCGCTCGAAGAGCTGACGCGCCTCGGCATGACGGCCCGACTTGGTGATCAGGTAGCCCATCGCGCAATTGGTCATCGAGGTCTCACCTCGCCCGACGTCGCGCAGCGCCCGGTCGAGCGACAACTCCTCGGGGTTCAGGTCCCCGTGGAGATCTCCGCCCTCATCCGATTGCTGGGCCACGGCACCAAGGGGCAGGCTCACCACCAGAATAGCCGTGCAGATCATCGCGCGCATCGCATTCCCCTCCTGCTCCGATGAAACCTTCCTTCGCACGATCCTAGCATAGCCGCGGCGAGTGCGCCCGCAGGTGCGGCTTATACCTTGGTCGTATTGCACCTTGCACCTCCGCTTCGCAGCATGGCGTTGCCGGAGGAGTCCGGCATGGGAGGAAATCTTTGCGAATCCAATGGCTCATCGGGGTTTGTGCCGCGCTGCTCCTTGGCGCGCCTGCGTCATCGGAAACGTTGCGCATCGACTGGCTGGAGCATCAGGTCACGCCGCCGCCGATTCTCTCGAACATGGCGGCCGTTCCCGAGACTCTGGGTCTCGACGGCATGCAGCTTGCGATCGGCGACATCCGCACGACCGGGCGCTTTACCGGGCAGGATTACGCATTGAACGTAACCGTCATCGCCCCCCAAGACGATTTTCTGGGTGCCGCGAAATCCGTGCTGACTAACGGCGCGAAGGTGCTCGTCGTCAAAGCCCCTGCCCCGGACCTGCTGGCGTTAGCCGACCTGCCCGAAGCAAAGGACGTGCTTATCCTCGATGCCTCGACGCAGGACGATGCGCTGCGTGGTGATGACTGCCGCGGGAACGTGCTGCATACTGCACCGAGCTATGCGATGCGCGCGGATGCGCTGGCGCAGTTCATCCTTTTCAAGAAATGGCGCAAGCTGGCCCTGATCTCCGGGCAATTGCCCGAGGACCTGGCCTTCACTGCCGCACTGAAACGCGCGCTCACCAAATTCGGCCTGACGCTCGCGGGCGAGAAGGAATGGGCCTTCGATGCCGATATGCGCCGGGCGGCTGCTGCCGAGGTGCCGCTCTTTACGCAGGACCTCCCCGATCACGACCTCCTTCTCGTCTCCGACGAGCCGGGCGATTTCGCGCGTTACATCGCCTATAACAGCTGGCTTCCGCGCCCGTTGGCGGGCTCCGAAGGGCTGAAGCCCGTGGGCTGGTCGGGCGTGGTCGAGCAATATGGCGCGGCGCAGCTGCAAAACCGTTTCCGCGAAGCCGCAGGCCGCGAGATGGCGCAGGGCGATTTCGCCGCTTGGGTCGCGGTTGCGGCTCTGGGTGAGGCTTTCACCCGCACGCAATCGACGGACCCTGCGACCCTGCGCCGCTACATGCTCTCGGACGAATTTCGCCTCGCGGGTTTCCTCGGCCGACCGCTCTCGTTTCGCAACTGGAACGGTCAGCTGCGTCAGCCGATCCCGTTGGTGACCGAGCGTGCGCTGACCGCGCTCGCCCCGCTCGAGGGCTTTCTGCACCAAACCAACGAGCTCGACACACTGGGCATCGACGCCCCCGAATCCACCTGCGCCGCCTTCGGAGACAGCCAATGATCCGCGCCCTTCTTCTGACGACCCTGCTCGCGAGTCCGGCCTTCGCGGACGAAATCTGGGTCACCAACGAAGCTGACGACACGGTCTCGGTGATCGATGCATCGACCTTCAAGGTGCTGCACACCTACGAGACCGGGGAACGTCCACGCGGGATCACATTCAGCCGCGATTTCAAACGAGTCTATATCTGTGCCTCGGACAGCGACGCGGTGCAGGTGATGGACCCCGATACCGGCGAGATCCTGCACGATCTGCCTTCAGGTGAAGACCCCGAACAGTTCGTGATCGCCCCGGACGACCGGCTTCTCTACATCGCGAACGAGGATGACGCGATCACCACTGTGGTCGACACCCAAACCCGAAAAGTGGTGGCGCAAATCGATGTCGGCGTCGAACCCGAAGGCATGGGTATTTCGCCCGACGGGAAGGTTCAGGTGACGACCTCGGAAACGACCAACATGGCGCATTGGATCGACACCGAAACGCATAAGATCATCGCCAATTCTCTGGTTGACCCGCGCCCGCGCCATGCCGAGTTCAGCCCTGATGGCGCGCAACTCTGGGTCAGCTCCGAAATCGGCGGCACGGTCGCGATCTTCGATACCTCGGACCACAGTGAGATCGGCAAGATCTCCTTCGCGCTCAAAGGCGTGCGCCCCGAGAAGATCCAGCCCGTCGGCATGCGGTTCTCGCCCGACGCCTCGAAGGTTTTCATTGCGCTCGGGCCGGCGAACCATATCGCAGTTGTGGATGCAAAGACGCTCGAGGTCGAAAAATACATCCTCGTCGGGCGCCGTGTCTGGCACATGACGACCTCGCCGGATCAGACGAAACTGTTCACGACGAACGGTGTCTCTGGCGATGTGACGGTGATCGATATCGCCACGCTCGAGCCGATCGACACCGTGAAAGTCGGCCGCTTCCCCTGGGGCGCAGCCGCACGCCCGACCTCCAAATGACGAGGCTTTCCATGTTTTCAAAAATTCTGAAAGTCAGTTTGATCGCCGCGCTCTGCGCCGGTCCCGCCTGGGCCGATGACGATGCGGCCCCGTTGGCGGGCCTTTTGTCGGGTCACAACAAGGAAGACCTCCCCGAAGTGACCCTCTCGGTGGGCGAGCCGCTGGGCGGTCCCTGGACGCTGCGATCGGGCAGATATTACGAGGTCGAGATCACCGCCGACGGGTCGGGCGAAATCGGGCTCGAAAGCGACGGCTTCTTCCGCGCGATCTGGGTCGACGAGGTGGTGATCCGCGGGCTGGAGGTCCGCCCGATGGGTCTCGCCTCCATCGAGTTCGACCGCGCAGGCACGATGGAGATCGGGTTCATCGCGATCAAGCCGGGTCGCTACGACCTGCACATACCCGGCTCGACCGGTGAGGATCAGCGGCTGGAGATCTTGATTGAGTGACGCGCCTGCCCTGCATGTTGCGGGCCTCAGCCATGACTGGGGCCGCAAACCCGCGCTGCGCGATGTGGGGTTCCGCGTCGAGAAGGGGCGCTTCTGCGCACTGCTTGGCCCCAACGGCGCAGGCAAATCGACGCTGATGTCGGTTTTGACCGGACTGATCCGGCCCGCCCCCGGCGTGGTCACGATCTCCGGTCACGACATGGCACGCGCCCGGCGCAAGGCGCTGGCCGAGATCGGCGTCGTCTTCCAGCAGCCGACTCTCGATCTCGATCGCTCGGTTCGCGCAAATCTACGCTATTTCGCAGCGCTACACGGGCTCGGCAGCAAACTCGCCGATCGTCGCATCTCGGAAGCGCTCGACCGTCTGGGCATGGCCGAACGTGCCGAAGAAAAACTGCGCGCGCTCAATGGCGGGCACCGGCGCCGGATGGAGATCGCCCGCGCGCTGCTTCATCGGCCCCGGCTCCTTTTGCTCGACGAGCCGACGGTAGGTCTCGACGCACCTGCCCGCAGCGCGATCACCGCCCATGTCCATCAACTCGCCCAAGACGGAATAGCCGTGCTCTGGGCCACCCATCTCGCCGATGAATTACGCTCGGAGGATCAGGTCGTGGTGCTACAGAAAGGTCAGGTGAAAGAGCAAGGCGACGTCCGGGGCTTGAGCAAGAACAGCCTCCTAGCTGACTGGTTCTCCCAGGCGATGGGCGAAACGGCATGAGCGCGCTCTCCGCCGCCTCCGCCATCGCCTCGCGCGAACTCGCTCGCTTCTTCACGCAACGCGAGCGGTTCCTCGCAGCTCTCGTGCGCCCGCTCGTCTGGCTCTTCATCTTCGCGGCGGGCTTTCGGGCGGCACTGGGCTTGTCGATCATCCCCCCCTACCGAACCTATATTTCCTATGAGACCTATATCCTGCCCGGTCTCTGCGCGATGATCTTGCTGTTCTCCGGAATGCAAAGTTCTCTCAGCCTCGTCCACGATCGCGAGAATGGTGCGATGAGGCTGATGCTGACAGCGCCTCTGCCACGATGGTTCATGCTTGGCGCGAAACTGCTCGCCGGCGCGCTGGTCGGGATGGTGCAGGTCGCGGCCTTCCTTGCCATAGCGGCGCTCTTCGGATTGCGCGCACCGTCGACGGGATATGTGACCGTCGTCCCCGCGCTTTTGCTTGCGGCAATCATGTTGGGAGCGCTTGGCTTGCTCCTGTCCTCGCGCATCAGACAGCTGGAGAATTTCGCAGGGATCATGAACTTCGTGATCTTCCCGATGTTCTTCTGCTCTTCGGCACTCTACCCGATTTGGAAAATGCAGGAGAGCTCTCCGCTTCTCGCCAGGTTATGCGAGATCAATCCCTTCACCCAAGCAGTCGAATTGATCCGCTTCGCGCTCTACGGCCAGCTGAACCCCGCAGCTCTCGGTTGGACCGCATTGGCGAGCTTGGTGTTCTTCGCCGTTGCGATCTGGGGTTACGAACCCGCCCGCACCCGCTCTTGAACGAGCCGTGCCGGGCGTCCCTCGACCCGGGCAAACCGTGTGGCCAGCGCATCGAGTTCGCCTGCCGCATGGCTCGCAATCACCACCGCCGCATGGGTTTCCGCGATCAAGCCAGCGGTCAGTTCCAGCAGGCCTTCCACCCTCGCATCGTCAAGCGAGGCAAAGGGCTCGTCCATTAACAGCACATCGGGGCGCATCACGAAGGCCCGGGCCAGCCCCACGCGCCGCGCCTGACCGACCGAAATCTGCCCGGGCCAGTGATCCTCAAGGCCGGCCAGCCCGACCCGATCCAGCATCGCACGCGCCTGTGTCTCGGTGGCTGAAGTCGGGAGCGTCACATTGTCGATCACGCGGCGCCAAGGCATCAGGGTCGGGTTCTGAAACACCATTGCGCGGCGCCCCTCCACCTTGAGGCTTCCCTCGAAACGATGGTCGAGCCCAGCCAGCAGTCGCAACAGGGTTGTCTTGCCTGCACCTGACGCTCCCGATAGCCCCAGCACCTCGCCGCGCGCGACATCGAGCTTCATAGGTCCAAGCACAGGTATGCCACTGAAGGATTTCTCTGTCAGCTCCAGCCGGATCATCTTTGTCTCCAGCGTGCAGCGCGTTGCGCAAGCGGCGCAAGGAGACCCCATTCCACCGCGAGCATCACGGCGACGAAGGCAAGCGCATTCGCAAGCACGCCCGCGATATCGAACATCTGGAAATCAAGATGAATGCGGAATCCGATCCCGTTGGATCGGCCGAGAAACTCGACGACAAGCACGATCTTCCAGATCAGTGCCAACCCCGCGCGCGCCGAAGCCATGATATGCGGCGCGAGCTGCGGGATCAAAATGTGGCGCAGCCGGGCGAACCAGCCCATGCAGTGAAGTCGCGCCATGTCCGACAGGTCGGTGTCGCGCGCCACCATCCCTTCGCGCAGCATCACCGCGACCATTGGGATCTTGTTCAGCGACACAGCCGCGATGGCCGCCCACTCATTCAGCCCGATCCAGAGATAGCAAAGCACGATGGTCACCAGCGCCGGAATATTCAGCGCGACCGTCAACCAGGGCCCAAACCAGCGATCCGCACGACGGCTGCCGCCAAGTGCGATCCCGATCGCCACGCCGAAGCCCATCGCCAGCCCGAAGGCTGCCGTCACCCGTGTGAGCGTAGCGCTCAGGTCTGGCCAAAGGTCACCGCTCACCAATGCCGTCCAGAGAGTCGGGAAAACTATCTGTGGTCCGGGAGCAAGCTGCGGATCGGCCAACCACCAAGCGAGACAGGCCCAGAGCAGAACGAGCGCCATGAGCGAGGCAACGACCACAGGAAGGTTGGGCCAGAGCCGGGCGCGGTTTCGCAGAGCGAAGCTGCGCCCGGTCTCCACGCCAGATCTCTTCCCTTGCGTGATCAAAATTGCGCCCATCGCTCAGTTCGTCAGGAATGTGCCCTCGGGCAGCGATGTCGCGCCGCCCACCAGCTTCTCACCGCCCAGTTTCGCCATGAGACGCAGCATCTTGTCGGCAGCCGCCTCATCGACCGGGCCGGGTGCCGGGACGCCAGCGAGCCATCCCGCCTTGAGCGCCGCGAATTGGGCGTTGCTTTTGGCATTCATGATCGGGCGAAGCCGCGCAAAGGCCTCGTCGTCGGTGGCGAGTTTTCCTTTGGCCGCACGCGAGGCGGCGACCAAACCCGAGGCTAGCTCCGGTTTCGACTCCACCAAGTCCCCCGACAGAACATAGCCGAGCAGCGGTGTCTCAGGAGAGAGACCAAGCGCGCTCGCGGCATCGCCGACGCTCACCAATTCGCGCATCCCTGCGGCTTCCATCTTCGCACCGAAATGCCAGAAATTGATCGCGCCATCGACTTCGCCCGAGAGCGCCGCCTTCATGATAAGGGGCGGCGCGCCGAAAACCTGCTCGGTCTTGCCCGCCAGATCAAAGCCATCGGCCTGCTCGGCATAGGCCCGCAGTATGAGCCAACTCTTGTCGACCGGCCCGCCTGCGATGCCGATTTTCTTTCCGTCGAGATCGGCCAGCGTTTTTGCCGGACTGTCCTGAGCGACCAAAAGCCCGCCCACCGCTTTCGAATAAGGAATGAAGCGGTAATCTTCGCCCGTTGCGCGCATCCGCGCGACCCAGAACCAGTCGGTCACGATGGCATCGACCGCCCCGCCCTGCAGCATGATATCGGAGCCCGACTTCCCTGCGACGGGGACCACCTCGAGAGTGAAGCCGTTCTCTCGGTCCAGACCGTAGTGCTTGATTGTGTCCAGCTCCCAATTCACGGTTCCGCCTTCGAGCGCGGCCACCTTCAGCACTGGCAGGTCCGCCGCCCATGCGCTTGCACTCATTGCGAGAGCTGCAATCGCCGCGCCCGCTGCGCGGCTCCATCCGTCAAAAGCCATCTGTTCCTCCCATCTGCGCCCCCCGCCGCTCCTCCGGCGATCACGCATTTGCGACCACAGTATCAGGTCGCGACGGCGCGCCTATTCGACCAAAGGACAATGCCCCTCCCCGCCAGCGGGACCGCGATTGATACCAAGGTCGAATGGTGGCCCGACGCAGCCTCGCGTTATCCAGAAGACAAGCGAGATCTTTTTGGGAGGTTTAGATGCTCTACACCCGTAAGGGCCTGATGGCCGCGCTTCTGGCGCTGGCACTTGCGCCGGTTACCGCCTTTTCGCATGGCGACGTGACCCCACAGCCCGTCAACACCGATGCCCTGCCCGACGTTGGCGAGGAATGGCTCAGCGAGAACCCCTATCGCGCCGCGGCGGCCGGTGATGAGGTGTGGGCCAAGGCCGTCCAGATCGGCGACAGCGGCTTCAATCAGAACTGTGCGCGCTGCCACGGGCTGGGTGCGGTTTCGGGCGGTCTGGCGCCGGACCTGCGCTATCTCGAAGCCGAGGAATATGGCGACGAATGGTTTGTTGAACGCTTCCGCCATGGGATGACCCAGAACGGGACCACCAAGATGCCCGCCTTCGGGGAAATCCTCGGTCAGAAAGCAGCCTGGGCAATCCGCACCTATATCGAGACGCGACCTGACGATGGTGCATTGGAGCCCTACTCGGATGAGCTTCACAAGATCCGCGATCAGCTTGCCGCAGGAGAGGCCGACGTCCCCACCGTGATTGCGACGCTCGAGGATATCTCCGGCAAGGTCGATACCGCTTCCGGAGCACCTGTCGCCGACAGCGCTGCGTCCCGCGCAGCACATGAGCTGGAGAAGGATCCGAGCAAGCAGAAGGAAGCGGCGGATATGCTTTCGATCGGCATATCGGCTGCGGAATGATGAGCGTCATCGCACAGGCCCGCGCGGGGCTTGGCGTGCTGGCATTTCTGGGCGGGATGGTCGGAGCCATTCCCGCCTTTGCCGCATGCGAAGGCGTGGCCCCAGAACAGAAATTGCAGAATACCTCGCCACAGGATATCGGGCGCGATCTCGATAGGATTGCCACGGACGGCTATATCGAATTCGCTGTCTATGACGACTATGCGCCCTGGTCCTTCGAGAACGCCGGAAAAGCCGAAGGGATCGATATCGAGATCGGCAAGATTATCGCGGGAGCTCTGGGCGTCGAGCCGCGCTTCCGGCTCGTCTCCGCAGGTGAAACGCTTGACGCCGATTTGCGCAATTATGTCTACAAGGGCGCCGTCGTAAATGGCCGCGTCTCCGACGTGATGCTGCATGTTCCTTATGATGTGGATTACGCCTGTCGCTTCGATCAGGTCGTTTTCACCGGCATTTACGGCGAGGAACATATCGCCATCGCCTATGACGCCGCGAGCTATCCCGATAAGGGGCCGTCCCCGGCGGTCTTCCGTTATGATCCTATCGGTGTCGAGAATGACTCGATTTCCGATTTCTACATGACCGACGTAACCCGTGGACCTTCGGCGGACAAGGTGCATCGCTACCGCAATACCGCGCTCGCGATGAAGGCACTGGCCGATCACGAGGTGATGGCGGTGATGGGCCCGCGTGCCGAGCTGGAAGCCGCGCTTGCGCCCGGCATCGACATCCACGAACCGCCGCTCGGATTGCCGCGCTCGAAATGGGCGATCGGCGTGGCGCTCTCGATGCAGCATCGTCGTCTTGGCTATGCGGTCGATGACGCGATCGCAGCTGCGCTGGAAGACGGGCGGATCGCCAAGGCCTTTGCCGATTACGGCGTGGGATTCACCCCACCGACGCGGTGATCTGCGCGTTCGGGCCGCTTTCGATCTCGCGATCAGAGCGGCCCGTAATTCCCATCGAAATCCACCAGATGGACGGCATCGAGGCCAAGACGGGCCGCGCTACGTGCGATCTCGTCGCGCTCCATGAGCACGAATGCAGTCGAGGCCGCATCTGCGAGCGCCGCGCTCTTTGCCTCGACCGTAACCGTTGACCAGCGCGGGAGCTGCCCTTGGGGCCCCAGGATATGCGAGCCACCCGGCAAAGCGAGCGCTCCCGGCGACGAGGTCGCCATCGCCCGCCCGTCGCGCAGCTGCAGGCGCGCAAGCAATCCAGCGCTTGGATCCAACACCCCAAGATCGAACGGACCGCCGATCGCCGCGAACTCGCCCATGTCGACCAGCACGTCGGAATAGCCCCGCGCAACCAAGAGGTCCCGGACACGGTCAGCCGCATATCCCTGCACGATCCCGTTCAGCGTCAGGGCTTGCCCCGGTCCGAGTCGAATGTCCGCCGCAACTCTTACGGTCTCAAAGCCGATTTTCGTACGCAGCGAAGCGCCGCTATTGCCATTTGCCAAGGCATCCCAAAGCGGCTGCACCGTAGGATCGAACGCGCCCAACGTCGCCAGATGCACCCGTCGCGAGAGCGCGAGAACCTCCGACATCGCAGCAGACGGTCGGCAGCGGCCTGTCGCGTTGAGGCGCGTCAATTCGCTTTCGCGATACAAGGAGAACGTGTTCTCGATCTCTTGAATTTCGTCCCGGATCGCGCGCATGTCCTGCCGGTTCCTGACCCCGCCCCTGAGATCGAGCGCGATCTCGGCACCAAATGCCTGTCCAGTCCAGGTCGCTGCCTGCGCGCGGGCTCCGGCACATAGCGCCGCCGCCGAAATTTGCAGGAAACGGCGCCGTTTCATTCTGCTGCCTCCCTCAGGCCGGGGCCGCGTTTTCCCTTTTTCGCGGCTAGCACGAGAGGCACGCAAAGCTTTGGATCGTCATGAATTTTCACGCAATCGAGGCATTGGAAACACTCTGAATACCGTATCTGGCCGGTCTTCGCGATTGCCCCGTAATTGCATCGCACCTTGCACAGCTGACACGGCGAGCCGCAGTCGGCCCGACGCGGGATCCAGCTTCGCAGTCGTAAGAGGCCGCCGAGCCGCATCGCGGCCCCCAAGGGGCAGACGGAGCGGCAAAACCCCTTGAACCAGACCATCGAGACCGCGATCCACCCCGCCGCCCAGAGCACATAGGGCCAGGGTCTGGCGAAATGGGTGGTGATAGCAGTCTTGAAAGGTTCGACCTCGACGGCTTTCTCGATGTGATCGGGCGTGACAAGTGCAATGCCGGTCAGCACAGCCAACGCCACCGGCCCGGTCCAAAGGAGCGCTTGGGCAAGTGACCGTGGCGGCTCCCATTTCGGCAAGTTCAGGAAGCGTCCGATGTGATGCGCGAATTCCTGAATTGCCCCGTAAGGGCAAAGCCAGCCGCAGAAAAATCCGCGCCCCCACAGGAGGAAACCGAGGATCGCCGCCGCCCAGATCAGAAGCGAGAACGGGTCATAGAGGAGCACCTCGAGCGAGCCGTTCCCGGTGAGCGCCCGGATCACCGCGATGGGCGTCACGATAGAGAGTTGCCCCTGCCCCCAATAACCGACGAAGCCGATCGTGATCGCGAGAATCGCAAGCCGCACCGGGGTAAAAAGCCTGAGCGCCGCAAGCCGCGATTGCAGCAGCAGCGCCCCAAACAGCAGCACGAGGAACCCGCTGAGAACCCACAAATCCGTTGCCCGATTGCGAAGCGCCTCACGCCATGGCGGCAAGGCCTCCGGCACTTGCGGGAAAACGAAGAACCGCTCGGGTGTCTTCATCGTGAGACTGAATTTCGCCTCTCCCGCTTCGGGCTGAAACATCCCATGCAGACGAACCGCCTGCGCGGTCAGCTCCCAATCGCGGGAGGGATCGAAACCGAGACGGCGATCCAGCCGGACCACCATCTTCGTCGCGTCCTCAAGCGTCGCCGGGGCATCTTTGGCCAGTTGCGCCAGAATGTCCGCATCGCGCAGCGCCAGCGGCAATCCATCTTGCTGCGCAGATATCCGATCCGGTGCCGTGTTCCGGACGAAGTCTTCGCTCACCAGCCCCTGTCGGCCGGCCTCGATGAGCAGATAGAGCTCGTCATCCGGCGCACGAGACAGGAAGCGTCGCGTTTCGGCATAGGTCTCGGGAGAAAGCGCAGCTTTTGCAATCGAGCCCGGGCCGAGGTCGATAGCATAGAGATCGAGATAAAGTCCGTTCGGGTCGCTATCGACCGTCGCATCATCGGCGGCCCATTTCGTATTGTCGAACGCCGCGTCTTCCTCTGCGTTCGTGACGCGGAGCCGCCCCACCAGTC
Organism: Thioclava sp. F28-4; assembly: GCF_002020045.1. Classification (NCBI taxonomy): domain Bacteria; kingdom Pseudomonadati; phylum Pseudomonadota; class Alphaproteobacteria; order Rhodobacterales; family Paracoccaceae; genus Thioclava; species Thioclava sp. F28-4. The sequence goes on from NZ_MPZQ01000012.1 coordinate 58,406, forward strand.
CCGCCTCGATAAGGCCTTGCCAGTCAAGCTGCTCGCGATGGTCTGGATCAGGCTTCGGCGGCGGACCGGATTGGATTCCCTTCATCTTCTCACGCGCCACCGCGAGCGTCGCCGCCAAGATTGATTCATGCGCGATCCGCACGCTCGCGGTCGCCTTGGTCACACCATCGAGATAAACGAGATCTGAGCCCGACCCGGCACCGCCATAAGGCGTGCCGACGACGATCGGCTCGTTGATGGAGTGGCCGCGATACTGTTCGAGAAATTCCCGAAATGGCGCTTCTCCCAGCCCAGACACGAAAACCGGTTCGTGTTGACTGATCAGTTTCACGTCTATGAAGCGCCCTTCCAGATCGAGCATGACCAGCATGTTGATCGGTTTGCCGGAAAAACCCGGCAACGGCGCCAATTCGCCGGTCTCAAAGACATAACCCGCCTCGCCGCCCCCGGAATTGCGGAGCTGCCAGACGCCCTTTTCATTGATTTCATCGCCCACCGCATAAGGCGCAACGACGATATCGGCCACCTGCTCGCGCGACAGGCTCGCCGCGAAAGCGGGCAACGCCAGAAAGAACCATAGGATGAGCGCGCGCAACATGCGGCGAGTCTAACGATCAGATGGCGCGGCGATATTCGACCTTCGTAGCGAGACGATGAGGTTCCGGTTGCGCTCGGCGCGGCAAGCTTTGCACGCTTGGCATGGAATGCTGTCGCCCGTCGGCTTCGAGCGACAGCGGGAACTGAGACACGAAGGCGTCGAAGAAAGGCGGGGCTATTCACGAGACACCGACCCGAGGTCCCTGGACAGCGCAACGTGCGCCCATGCTTGAAAAGCGGACGCACGGGACCCACCATAGGCGACCCCGGGGATATCCTCGCCCGACCAGAAGGCCGGCACGCTTAACCTCCAGCCCTACACTTGAAGACCTTCCATGCGCAGCACCCCAGACCGTATCCGCCAAGCCGTGAGCTTCGAACTCATTGGTCTCCTCATCGTAACGCCGCTTTTCGCTTGGGCTTTCGATCATCCGATGGAGGAAATGGGCGTGCTGGCCGTGCTTGGCGCAACAGCGGCCACTGCCTGGAACTATCTTTTCAACCTGGCATTCGATTATCTCCTGCTCTGGCGTCGTGGCGATGTCCGTAAGACTATGCCAATTCGGATCTCTCACGCGGTGCTTTTCGAGGTGACTCTGCTCACCCTGCTTCTGCCGATTTTCGCATGGTGGCTCGACGCCTCCCTGCTGACCATTCTCGTGATGGAACTGTCCTTTGCAGGCTTTTACCTCGTCTACGCCTTCGTTTTCACTTGGGGATACGATACGATCTTTCCGCCTCGGAAACGTGAGCGGATGGCATAAACATGGACGACGATGCTACCGGAGGAGCCCCCGCTTGCTTTGCTCATCTTCTGGTCGACGGGCACCTGGTCGATCCCGAGACAGCACGCGATGTGGCGCGGTTTAGACGAGCGGAGCGCGCTCGGCTTGTGGCCGCGCGGGCCTTGTCGGCAGAAGATCGGGAGCGTGCGACCGACCGGCTGATTGACGGTCTCGACCTGATAGTTCCTCTCGATGCCCGCATCACCGCGGCTGTCTATTGGCCGATCAGGGGCGAGCCGGATCTGCGGGGCTGGATGGGCAAGGCACATGAGGCCGGGGCCGAAATTCTGTTGCCCGTCTTCATCGAGCGAGATGCGCCGCTCGAATTCCGCAGGTGGTCCCCGGAGTGCGAGATGGTGCGCGGGGTCTGGAACATCCCCGTCCCTGCCGAGGGCAAACCTCGCAGGCCCGACATCGTGATCGTCCCCCTTGTCGGCGCCGACACGACCCTCCACCGTCTCGGCAATGGAGGTGGCCATTACGACCGGACGCTGGCGCGATTTGAGAAAAAGCTGCGGATCATTGGCGTCGGGTTTTCGAACTGCGTAATGCCGACCATCTACCCGATGCCCTGGGATGTGCCGATGGACGAAATCCTTCTGTCGGATGGGACTCATTTGACCAGATAGCGCAGGAGTTGCGTTCGGCCTTGGCGCCTCTCAGCCCACCCGCACTACGAGCAGGTATCGACAGCTTCCGCCAGATCAGTCAGTCATTGCATTGACGCCCCCGGGGCGATCGGAAGGGCTGCATGCGTTGGGCGAACTGATGATGGTTGAGGTTATCGGTCTTTGTATCGCGGCGCTCGCGACGGCGGGCGTGATCCTGCGCCCCTTCGGCTTGGCCGACTGGATCTTTGCCGTGAGTGGCGCTGCTGCCGTGGTGGGTCTGGGGGCGCTGCCGCTCTCCGACTCCCTGCATGCCATCGGCGAAGGCCGAGAGGTCTATTTCTTTCTGGTCGGAATGATGCTTATGGCCGAAGTCGCTGGCCGCGAAGGCCTGTTCGACCATCTTGCCGCCCGCGCGGTGCAGGCAGCCGCGGGGTCCGCGCGGCGCCTCTTTCTCATTCTATATCTGGTCGGCGCGGGCGTGACGATTTTCCTGTCGAACGACACCACGGTCGTGGTGCTGACGCCAGCCGTGCTCGCGGTGGCGCGGCACGCGCGCGTGCCGCCGCTCCCTTATCTCTTCACCTGCGCCATCGTCGCAAACGCGGCGAGTTTCGTCCTGCCGATCTCGAACCCCGCCAATCTCGTGCTCTACCATGGTGTCATGCCGCCGCTGGGCGACTGGCTCGGGCGGCTCGCCCTGCCCGCGCTCGCCGCGATCGTGGTCAGCTATCTGTCACTTCGCTGGGCGATGCGCCATGATCTGGGCACCGAGCCCATCACGCCCGAAGTGCCCGCGCTTTCGCGAGGCGGTTGGGTCGCGGCGGGAGGGCTGAGCCTTTCGGCGGTGGCGCTGGTCACCGTCTCATCTCTGGGCGGCAGGCTGGGACTTGCGACGCTCGGCGCCGGTGCCGCAGTGGCGCTGGCGGTGGCGCTGACCACCCGGCGGTCTCCCTTGCCCCTCTTGCGGCACCTGACATGGGGCGTGCTGCCGCTCGTCGCCGGGCTTTTCGTGCTGGTCGCCATGCTCGACCGCGTCGGGTTCCTGTCGACCCTCGGTCAATGGCTTGGGCAGATCTCCGCAAGCTCTCCGCGGGCGGCCGCAGGCGTGAGTGGACTTGCGGTCGGCATCGCAAGCAATCTCGCCAACAACCTTCCTGTCGGACTGGCCGCCGCCGCGGCCGCGACAGCAGGAGACCTCGGAAATCTCATGCGCGACTCCCTGATGATCGGCGTGGATCTTGGGCCGAACCTCTCGGTGACAGGATCGCTCGCAACGCTCCTGTGGCTCGCGACGCTTCGCCGGTCCGGCCTCGATGTCTCTGCAACCCATTTCCTGAAAGTTGGATGCAAGGTCATGCCGCCTGCGCTGATCCTCGCGCTTCTTATCCGGCTGTGCCTGCCGGAATAGGACGCGGCTTGCAGGTATTTCTTCGCGCTCGTCGCATAGCGGTTCGGGGGCGTTGTGCGGTCTTCCCGCTCGGTTGCGAAAACGACGGCAACATTCTCCTTATCCGCAAGCCTGTCCATACAATCTAGGACCTCTTCTTCGGACACTAATCGGGTGAAGTCATAAGCGGGAAATTTGACTTAGCCTCGAGCTCGCCATGGAAGCGCGTGAATTCTTCGGACTACGCAGTTTCGTCGCTTTTGCCGCGGCGGCACTTGTTCTGGTCATCCGCGAGGGCGCGCGTTTCAAAGCGTTCCGCCGCCAGTTTGGGCAATCCCATCGATGGAGAAGCGCATTGGCTCCATTAGCGTTCCGCTACGAGCGCCGACTACTTCGATGTGGGACCCACTTACAGTGCCTCGGCGGAAGCGGCTTCCGCAATTCAAGGGCAAGGCGAAGAACAGCAAGCCAGCGTCGCGGCGCCACGCGTGTGGGAGGACGAAGCTGTCGATGGCGGAGCTGGGATACCGGTGAAGCCAAAGGCCAGAAAATTTGACTTTTCCGGACTTTCCTTGTGAAGTTGAAGCCCTCAATGGAGGTCGCTATGGGCTCACATGAGATCGTCGGTATGATCGGCTTCGTCGCTTTTGGCGCCGCGGCGATCATTCCTGTCTTGATTGAACGCGCTCGCGACTACAAGCGTCTCGCGGCTGATTTTGGTGGCCTCACCGAGGAAGAAGTGCAATGGCTCAAGAGCCAACCGATCTCCGACGATGCCTACTTCGAAGACGGTGATGACGACGCCGGTGAGTAAAGGTTCGCGCGGCAAGGTCAGAGATGGGCGAGCATCTGACACCTCAGTTGCCCGAAGTCGCGAACCGTCGCAATAGCCGCTTTCAGTCGGCTACGGTGCTCGATAAACGACACATGACACCCGAAATGCATATTATCGAGCAGGCAAAACACCGCGCGTGCCGGTGCTCGATAAAATGCATAGAGGTGCGCGGCTCGCGCCGTGGCATACCTTTTATCGAGCACCCCCACCCCACCGTAAGCCATTGATATGATTTGAAAGTGGGGTTTATGAAATACAGCAAAACGAGCACCCTCTGTTTGAAGGCGCGCATTTGGAAGGATGATCCGACGTGCCTTGGCACATCGATTCCCAGCTTCCAGAATTCTCTCTTTCAAACGGCAGCACTCTGTAGCTGATCCAGGCAAGCAAAGCGCCCTAGTGAGAGACGCCGATCGCGAGAAGGGGAAGCGGCGAGCGCGCCGGTGATAAGCTGGTGGAGGTCTTTCTGGCTGATCATGATACATCGGGCGTGTTGCCCTAGGATGATGAGAGCAAGAAGGGCCATGTCTCAGATCGCGTCCTTTGTTCTTGGAACCGTTAACACCCCCTATGGTGCGAACCTGTCCGCTCATCAACTCGCCCAGAGCATCTCGGATAACGATGCCGCAAAACGCAACATCGGACTCGTCTTCGCCTTCTTTTCGGAAGTCCCACCGGAGCTTCAGAACTCCTTCGTGAGCGAGATGGAGATTTCTCCTCAGAAGGTTCACGAGGTCGCCAGGCACTTTCAGAGCTCCTGCCCGTTTCCCTTGGCACTTGCTCAGTAAACGCTCGGAATGAACATAGCGTCGCCAAGGGCGGTTCTCACGCGCCTTCCAGCAGGGCGTCGAGATAGGTCCGGATCGCGAGAATCTGCGGCAGCCCACCCTCGATAGCTGTCTCGACCGGACGGCGCCCACCAAACAAGGGACCCGTATTCGGGCGCGTGAACCAGCTTCTCGCGAGCGGCTCGGAAAAATAGAGCTCGAGCGCTTGGTAGATGCCCACCACCGCGCTCAGGTGCAGGAGCTGATCCTGCGTCAGTTCACCCGCGAAGTCAGACTTCCTGGCACGCGTCCGCTCGCTCTCGGACATATCCGCGAGGCCGGCAGCCTCTTTCTCGCTGAGACCCCAAGCCTTGACGATGCGCGCATAGGCTTTGAGCGCAACGGCGGCGATCTGGGCTGGATCTTGGAGTTTGCCGTTCATCTGCATTTCGGGCTCGCGTAATCACTAGAAGGAGCATAGGCCACCGCATGAATGTCCCAAAGCACCTATTTGAGACCCTCTCCCGGGAAAGGCGACGCGGGTTTGCATGGTTCCCTTTGGCGGGCCGAGGGTATCTTGAGGAAAGCGCGGTGATGACTAACGAGCACCCCCGATTTGGTTGGGACACCTATCGCCGGATACACCTCTCCGACCGGCAAGTGCAGACCTCTCACGAAGTAATCGCTCATAAGTTTTCGATCGGAAATCTATCGTTCACCTGCTCGTGCCAACGTTGCACCCATTGCGATCTTTCCGCGCCACCGCCGATCACGGACACAATCAAGCGCGTGCTTGGAGAGAACGCCCCAAGATTTCGCCCGGGAGACTGGACCTGAGCCGCCTGCCCGCGCTTGGCCGCGACAGAAGTGACGAAATTCGAAAAAAATCGCCTAAAGTGAAGAAAATCGACACGAGGTGACGGTTATCTACGCGGATGATCTTGCAGCTTAGGTGAAAAAAATCTAAACAAAATCCATCAAGGTGATTATTTTCGTGGCGCGGTGATGAATTTCTACGGACGCAAGCTCCCCGGCCCGGGCCGGATTGTAGGATATGGCTGGCTGATCAGTGAGCTCGGTCTACGCACGCCCATGCCGCGCCGCTTGGCTCTTGTCTCCGATCACCACGAACGCCGGTCCGAGCCGGAATGGGAGATATTTCGATCGGAGCAATGGCCGGGTGAGGCCGTCTTCGATCACCTGACCTTTGCCATAAAGAACGAAGGCATCGAACTTCGGATCATGCATGAGGTCACAAGGGTTGCAGACCCTTCCGAGATTTCCCGAGCCTTGAAGGGAGCGACCGGCCTCGTCGCGCGTCGGCTTTGGTTCTTTTGGGAATGGCTGACAGGCGAGATGCTGGATCTGCCTGACCTTGGGAAGGTGAAGTATCAACCCGCGCTCGATCCAGACATCTATTTCGCGATCGATCCAGGGAATCGATCGGCCCGTCACAAGATTATCGATAACCTGCCCGGCACCCCGGCCTTTTGTCCTCTCGTGCAGAGATCCCCGAGGCTCGAGCAACTGATCGCGCTTCAACTTCCAGCTCTGGCAAGGGGGATCACAGGAAAGGCGCCGCAACATATCGTGTCGCGCGCCGCAGCTTTCCTGTTGCTTGACGATTCCAAGGCTTCCTTTGCGATCGAGCAGGAGAAACCAGGCCCCCAGCGAGCAGCCCGCTGGGCACGTGCGATCGGCGAGGCGGGAAGCCATCCGCTATCGCAGGGCGAGCTTGAGCGCCTGCAACAGATTGTCTTGCGAGATGCACGCTTCGTGAAGATGGGGGTTCGCAAGGAAGGTGGCTTCATTGGTAGCCACAGCCGCGACGGAAGGGTCCCGGAGCCGGTGCATATCAGCGCCCGGCATGAAGATCTGGCTGACCTCCTGGAGGGAATCGCGCTCTATGAAACGCGGGCTCTCGAGGGCGGTGTCGATCCGATGGTGGTCGCGGCCGCGGTGTCGTTCGGTTTTGTCTACATCCACCCCTTCGAGGATGGGAACGGCCGTCTCCATCGGTATCTGCTGCACCATGTTTTGGCCCGTGGCGGGTTCAATCCGACGGGCCTGGTCTTCCCTATAAGCGTCGTGGTCCACCGGCGTATCGAGGAATACAGCGATGTTCTAAAGTCCGTCTCGGAGCCTATGATGGAGTTCATCGAGTGGAAGCCCACAGCCCGGGGGAATGTGGAAGTCCTGTCTGACACAGCGGCGCTTTACCGCTTCTTCGACAGCACCATGCATGCCGAGTTCGTCGCCGATTGTGTCAGGGAAACGGTCGAGCAGGACCTACCCAGGGAAATTGACTACATTGAGCGCTATGATCGGTTCAAATCCAGTGTCGACGCGTTGCTGGACATGCCCGCCCCAATGGTGGATTTACTGCGAGGTTTTCTGGAACAAGGCAACGGCACGCTATCCAGACGTGCCTTGCGCAAGGAGTTCTCGGCGCTGACGGAAGAGGAAGCCACCCTGATCGAGGAGGCCTACGCGGCAGCCTGGCCTCCCGGTTGAGTTCCGCCAGGTCTACCCCATCCCCGGCCCATCAATCTCGTCCGCCCGCAACGGTTGTACCGCCCCAACTCCGACCTCCCCGCTCAGCACCAGAAGATCCAAAACTCCCTGGATCATCCGGTCTTCGTCGCTCTCGCCAAGCGCCTTGAGGCAGTGCGGCAAATCCTCCATCACGACAGCGCCATTCGAAATTTCAGCACGGCCTTCGGTGAGCGCGGTTATGACCTCACGCAGGGCGGCTTGCTTTTGCGCAAACTCGAGAGTTCTTCGGTCGAACTCCGCAGACTGCACTCGCATCTGCTCCGCGATCGCCTTGCGCGCGGCATGTTGTTTCGTCGTTAGCCGCGCTTTTCGCGGCCCGTCGCGCAGCAACCCGCAAGGCGCTCCGACCGCCGTGTAATAGTCGTCCTGGAACTGCCGCATGGCCGCACGGTAAGCGGCCATTTCGGGAACCTCACCTCGTAGTTTTCGAGCCGCTTTAAGATGGGCGAGGTTCTCTTCTTTCCACGCAGCGAGCGCCGCAGCATTTTCAGCGCGCACCTTGCGTGAGGCCGAGCGCCACGCCGCGAGACGCGCGGCATTATGCACCTTGTTGCGCGCGATGGTCGCGGGTCGCTTGCCAAGAGCCCGCTTGGGCGGTCTCGGCGGAAGAGGCTTGGGGAGGGGCCGCGGGAGAGAGCAAATGGCCGAGGGGGTCTCGCAGCAGGCGCGCACCTCCGCGGCTGCGCGCTTGCCCGCATGCAGCTTGTTCGCATCGAGCTTCGGATCGTCGACATTGATCGCAAGGATGTGGAGGTGGACATGGGTCTCATCAAGATGCAGCACGGCCGCCCACTCCACGCCCTGCGGCATCCGGCTTTTAAAATGCGCAAGCACTCGCTGCACCCAGGTCTTGATCTCAGGTGCATGCCGTCCCCCATCATGGGTCAGGGTCTCCACCGAAAGGTGGTGCGAGTGTATCTCCGTGTAAAGCGTCGCCGCATCCCGGCGCAGCCGACGCTGATAGCTCGTGCCTTTCGCAGTTTTCACGGTCTCACGGATCGACTCCACCTGCTCGGTCCAGAGCGCTTCGAGCTCTTCGAGCGTGGTCGTCCCGCCAAGCTTGGTGGGAGCCTTTGGCTCGGCGACATGGCCCGAATAGCGTGGCACCCGCATCGCCTCGCCAAAGACCTGCGCGGCCGTGTTTACATGGTCGGGCGCCCCCTTCACCTTGCGTGGAGCCGCCGAATAACATTCGATATGGACAAACTGATAGCTCATGGATCACCTCTTCTCTTCCTTGGCTCTCGCTCGAGGATAAGTTGGTGACCTGAAAAAACGGGCAGGAGACCGGTGCGAAAAACGGCGCCGGGAAAACTAGCTATATGACAGACTATAGGTAGCTTTCCTGAACGGTTGGATTGCGGGCCGGCGCGGCAGCGTCGGCTTATGCTCAAAAAAAGGCGGCACGCGGGGGGCACCATACTTCGCCCCCCCCCCCGGGAAGGACCTCGCCCGACCAAAAACCGAAGGCCTCCCAAACGCAGCAACATCCTCAAGAGCGTGTAGCTTAAGCGACCACTTCAGGCTGTTCATCGTTCTGCCTGAAACGAAAGCCGGCGAAACTCACGCAAGGTCCGCGGGCAGCACGCCCTCGGAGATGTTCTGGTAGCAGACCGGACGCAGGAAGCGCCGGATCGAAAGGGTGCGACCGAGGTCGCGCCGAAGTTCGTGGACGCAGGATATGCGAGGGCGCGAGCATGCTTACGTAACCGGTGAAGACCATCTCCCGCGCGGGGGCGGCGACCCCAAGAAGGGCGGGGTAGAGGCGGAACGCGTTCGCCCCCCCCCGGTATCCCGCCGATCTCGAAGAATCCGACCCGAGACAAGGAGGAGAGGACCTTTCCGGTGTTAACGTCGAGCGAGAGGAGTCCGGCGGCCCTCAGCATCGACACCAGGGTCGCGTTCTTCTTTCGCCAACCGTCGTAGACCTCCCGCTCGGCGCGCGCGGCCGCGAAGGTCGCCAGGACCTCCGGCGTTTCAGGGCCAATCGTTTTCTCCACGACCCGGTCCCCGATGCGGCGCCTCGACACCCAATAGCCCCGACCGGACTTCTCGATCCGCATGATGGACCCAGGGACGGAGAGGGATGGCCGGGCCCGGAACCTCTGCATTAGCTCATGAAAGGCAGTCTGGATCGGGACCGGGAGATGCTCCATCAGGCATTCCTACACATTATTTTACTTTGTGTAGGAAAGCATGGCTCCCTTGGCCCATTACGACAGGTGCCCGAAGGTCTTTCTGTCCGCCGTAGCCCTCGCCGCAACTGTCGTCTCCTGGCTTTAAAAACTAACGAGTCTGGAGCCTAGGGTATTGCGGTGCAGCAACCGGTGGGCAGACTTGGCAAACGCAGGCAGCGGAAGGAGAATGCGAAGCCTAGCCCAAACACCGAAATGCAGTCGGCCCCAAGGCCGGATTTGCGCGCAAGAAGCTTAATGCTCCACCATAATGGCCCGGATTGTATTTGGGAGAGCTTCAGGCGGCTCTCCGATCAAGACGGGTTCGTGACCATCCCTTTTGATCGCTGCGACAAGCTGGCCGGTAGAGCGATAGAGTGCGATGGCAGCATGGTCAGTATTACACACATGCGGAAGGCAGCCCGATCCCACGATCCAATTGCCCTCCACTGTCATCTGCTGCGAGCCAACGGTCATGTATCGCCGCAGCATATCGAGCTGTGACCACGTCATTTCTCGCAGCAGAGTTGGTTCCATTTCTGCTGCGGTCAGGTATTCGTAGGGACTTTCGCCGATCCACGCGTCAGCGTTTCCTGCTGAATTCCGCGCCACCTTTGAGCTCTTCAGCCCTAAGACCTTACGGACGACGCTGTGACCGTCAAAGATGAAGGCCACCTGCCCTTCACTAGGGTCCATCGACGGCATGGTAAGCGTTACGGTCTCCGCGTCATGGCTGAGCTCATAAATTTCAGAGCAAGTTCCAAAGGTTTCCGTCAGCCGGAGATGACCGGGCGTCGTATCGAGCCAGGCATAGTTTGTAGGGCACGCAACCCCACCGCTGGCCACACTGACGAGCACCAGACTTCCGACTTTCTCGATGAGGTCGCCATGGAAATCTCCGAGGGGAAAGCGCTTCCCCCCAACCTCTACGGATTTCATCTCCAGCTCCCCTCCGACAATACGCACGATGCCGGACGGAGAAAACATCTCTTCTCGCGCAGAGGCCGTCACTGGCGAAAGCGCCTGTGACAGCAGCACGGCAGCGAACAGAATTGAAATCGATTTCATGATTATGCTCATCCTCTATATTAATAGGGTTACCCATGCAGCGGTGAACCTGCTTTCTGACACCGGCCTCAAGTTGATCCGCCGCCTAGGTAACACACTTCCTAATGTGAATATGGTCCACAGGTTGCGAGGCCCCGGTCGGCGCAGGGATGGAAAAGATGACAAGCAGAGTCGTGCCAAACGCTTTCATCTGAAATTCTTTCCTGAAAGATGTGCTATTCCTGCCCCATGAATATGGCGAATTATTGACTCGATGATCAAATATTCACGTCGCTCGACCATCCATCTCTCTTAGCGCAAACGGCACAAAGTTCTCGCTTGCGCCGGTCGCAGTCACGCCGTGACCTCTGACCAGCCACCGGCTGTTCACCCAGTCGCGATTAAAGACAAGTGGACGTTTGATCCGCCCCCTTTCAGAGCTCCAGACGCATCCGATGGGACGGCGAGAAGGATTGCCGCGCATAGGTGATCGGTTGCGCATCGAGCCAGGTCACCCGGAGCATCGTAAGAACTGGATCGTCGGGCGCGCAGACAAGATGTTTTGCAGCTGCCCCAGCGGCTTCTGCCAGGAATTCCATCGTGCCGTGAGTATAAGGTGCCTGCCGCACGAGCCAGACATTCGGGCTGGTCTTGGACAAGTCCACGTCCTCGATCTCGGGCACGGTATCGAGCACGATCCAGCGATTTTCGAACATGTGCGGCACATCATCGGCCAGATGAAGGCTGCTGACATGGAGCAGGCGCTCGCTTCCCGACAGCCTCAGCTTCTCGCGCACCAGCGGCGGCGGAGCCTCGATCTTGCGCTCCAGCAAGCGGTATGCGTAGCGCGCCCCGCTGGCTTCGACCTCGGCATGGGTCAGCGGGATCGTGAGCGTGGCCTTGCGGCGCGGTGCTTCGCGCACCCGGGTGCCAGCCTTTCGGCGCCGGTCGAGAAAACCCGATGTCGCGAGATCGCGCAGCGCGCGGTTCACCGTGGCCCGCGCGCAGCCGAATTCTGCAGCGAGATCCACCTCATTGGGGATCAATTCGCCGGGCGCATAGAGCTGCGCGCGGATCCGCGCCATCATCTCGTCGCGGATCGACTGCCAGCTGATCGAATTGTCAGCCCCATCCTCTCTCGTCACCGTCATACCTCATACCCCAACCGCTTCGTAACACGCCCGTATGCCCGCGCGATCGCATCGCGTTGAACGTGACGCCCGTCCTGCACCACATGACGCCCCGCGGACCATACATCGCGCACCGCGCGATCATCACGCGCGAAAATCCAGGTATCGAGCAGGACGTCGCCGAGCCTCCCTTGACCGTCTGGCCCAAGGTCGTCAAGCGCGAGAAGATCGGCCCAAAGCCCCGTCGCGATGGCTCCGCTGGCGCGTCCTGCCGCCTGCGCCCCTCCCTCGACCGCCCCCTGAAACAGGACGCGCCCAGTCGAGCGGTCCGGATCGGCAAGCGCGGCACGCGAATGATCGCGCAAACGCTGGGAATATTCGAGCGTGCGCAATTCCTCGGTGAGCGAAATCCGAATATTGCTATCCGACCCGACACCGAACTCCCCACCTGCGGCCCGCCAGCGCACGCCGTCGAAAATTCCGTCTCCGAGGCTCGACTCGGTGATCGGACAGAGACCGGCCACCGCGCCCGTCGCAGCGAGCGCCTCGGTTTCTGCGGGCTGCATCTGGGTTGCATGGATCAGGCACCACCGGCGGTCGACCGAGGCATTCTCGAGCAGCCATTCAACGGGCCGCGCACCTGTCGCGGCCCTGACCTCCTCAACCTCGGCCTGTTGCTCGGCCAGATGAATATGAATCGGTGCATCGCCTGCAAGCGAGACCGCCGTCTCGAGCCCACTCTTGTCCACCGCGCGCAGGCTGTGCGGAGCGATCCCCAATCCGCTATCTGCACCAAGCTCTGCAACATGGCGACGCGCCCCCTCGACCAGACGCGCAAAGCGCTCGGGATCGTTGCCGAAGCGGTCCTGCCCCGAGACAAGCGCGCGCCGATCGAGCCCGCCATAGGTATAGAGCACTGGCAAAAGCGTCAGCCCGATCCCGGTCTGGGCCGCCGCCGCCGCGATCCGTCCGGCCATCTCGGCCAGATCTTCATAGGGCCGACCACCCGGAGCGTGATGCAGGTAGTGAAACTCGACATTGGTAGCGTAACCGGCCTCGAGCATCTCCATCTGAACGAAAGCCGCGATCGTCTGAACGTCATCCGGAGTGAGGCGGTCGAGGAACCGATACATCAGCCGTCGCCAGGTCCAGAAGCTGTCATGCGGGTCTGCGCCGCGCCGTTCGGAGAGGCCCGCCATTGCACGTTGAAACGCGTGGCTGTGCAGGTTGGCCGGAGCAGGTAGCAGGATTTCAACCCGCTTCGCGTCCTCGGGGCAGGTCGCTCCCGGTGCGATCGCGCCGATGCGACCATCCTCATCGAGGTCAATTCTTACCCGTTCCGCCCAGGAATTCGCCACCAGCGCCCTATGCGCCCAGATCGTCTGCATGGTTGCCCCTCCGTGTTGACAGGTTTTTTATGTGTAGACATATTAATCGCAAATCAAGCACGAATCGAGTTCATGACAGAGTTCACCCTCACCAATGCAACACTGGCCCCCTGCGACGGAGCCACAGAGAACCGTGTCTTCTCAGGGTGGTTGCGTATTAAAGACGGGCGCATCGCAGAGATCGGGGAAGGCTCGACAGACGGCCAGGACCTCGCCGGGCGGCTGGTCACCCCGGCCCTGATCGATTGCCATACCCATCTCGTATATGGCGGCAGCCGAGCGCGCGAATTCGAGCAACGCCTGGAAGGTGTGAGCTACGAGGAAATTGCGCGCAGCGGCGGTGGCATCCTTTCCACAGTCAATGCCACACGCACCGCAAGCGAGGACGATCTGGTCGCCTCCGCCCTGCCCCGTCTCGATGCGCTGCTGGCAGAAGGCGTGGCGGCGGTCGAAATCAAATCAGGCTATGGGTTGAGCGTTGAAGACGAGATCAAGATGCTGCGCGCGGCGCGTCGACTCGAAAAGGAGCGTCTCGTCCGCATCATGACGACCTGGCTCGCCGCACACGCTTTGCCTCCGGAGTATGCCGGGCGTGCGGAAGTCTATCTCGATGAAGTGGTCATCGCAGGTCTACGGGCCGCCCATGCCGAGGGACTTGTCGATGCGGTAGACGGGTTCTGCGAGTCGATTGCCTTTTCTGCCGAGCAGATGGCGCGGGTCTTCGATGTCGCGCAAGAACTGGGTCTCCCGGTCAAGCTTCATGCGGAACAGCTCAGCCACCAAGGTGGCACCCGGCTCGTCGCCGCGCGCGGTGGGCTCTCTGCAGATCACGTCGAATATGCGACCGCGGACGACGCCGAAGCGCTGGCACGCGCGGGCAGCGTCGCCGTGCTTCTGCCCGGGGCCTTCTACACACTGCGCGAGACCAGAATGCCGCCGATCGCCGAGTTCCGTGCAGCAGGTGCCGCGATGGCGCTCGCCACCGACTGCAATCCCGGGACCTCACCGCTCACGTCGCTCCTTTTGACCATGAACATGGGCGCGACGCTCTTTCGCATGACGCCGACCGAATGCCTCGACGGGGTCACCCGCCATGCGGCGCAGGCACTCGGCCTTGAGGATTGCGGACGGCTCGGCGTCGGTATGCGGGCAGACCTCGCGGTCTGGGACGTAACCGATCCCGCCGAGCTGACCTATCGGATCGGCTTCAACCCCCTTCACTGCCGCTACTTCGGAGGCCGCAAATGCTGACATTGATGCCGGGCGAGGTCACCCTCGAGCAGCTCGAAAACCTCTGGCGCACCGGCGCGGCCGCGCGGCTCGATCCGAGCACCGCGAGCGCGATCGCGACCTCGGCCGCACGGATTGCCTCAGCGGCCAAGGGCGAGGACGCCGTCTACGGGGTAAATACCGGCTTCGGCAAGCTGTCCTCGGTGCGCATCGCGTCCGAGGATACCGCAACCCTCCAGCGCAACCTGATCCTGTCTCACTGTTGCGGCGTCGGCGATCCCCTGCCGGTGGAGACGACACGTCTCATGATGGCGCTAAAGCTACTCAGCCTTGGACGCGGCGCCTCGGGGGTTCGTCCCGAAATCATCGCTCTGATCGAGGGTATGCTGGAGCACGGCGTCACGCCGGTTGTGCCTGAACAAGGCAGCGTCGGCGCCTCGGGCGACCTCGCACCGCTCGCACATATGGCCGCTGTCATGATCGGCGAAGGGGAAGCCGTGTTCGAGGGCCAGCGACAGCCCGGCGCGGATGCGCTTACCGCTGCAGGTCTCTTCCCGATAACGCTCGGCGCAAAGGAAGGGCTCGCGCTCATCAACGGAACGCAATTTTCAACCGCACTTGGGCTTGTGGGTCTCTTCCGCGCGATGACCTGCCTGCGCACGGCCATCGTGACCGGCGCGATGTCGACGGATGCGATCATGGGGTCGACAGCGCCCACAAGGGCCGAAATTCATAGCCTCCGCGGTCATACGGGCCAGATCGAAGTCGCGAAGGCGATGCGCGAACTGCTCGACGGCAGCGAAATTCGCGAGAGCCATCGCGAAGGGGACGACCGGGTGCAGGATCCCTACTGCATCCGCTGCCAGCCGCAAGTGACCGGTGCTGCACTCGACCTGTTACGCTTCGCCGGCCGGACCCTGATCACCGAGGCCAACGCAGTGACCGACAACCCGCTCGTGCTCTCCGATGGCACGATCGTGTCGGGAGGGAACTTCCACGCCGAGCCCGTAGCTTTCGCTGCGGACCAGATCGCGCTGGCCGTTGCCGAGATTGGCGCGATTGCGCAACGTCGCATTGCGCTAATGGTCGATCCCGCGCTCAGTTTCGGGCTGCCGCCCTTTCTCACACCTCAAGCGGGGCTCAACAGCGGCTTGATGATCGCCGAGGTGACCACTGCAGCCCTGATGAGCGAGAACAAGCATCTCGCCGCCCCATGTTCGGTAGACAGCACACCAACCAGCGCCAATCAGGAGGACCATGTCAGCATGGCAGCCCATGGCGCACGGCGCTTGATGCTGATGACGCGCAATCTCTCGGTGATACTCGGAGTGGAGGCGCTGTGTGGCGCGCAGGGCATCGAGTTCCGCGCGCCCTTGGTGACATCCGCCCCGCTCGCGCGAACAATCGAGGTCTTACGGCGCCATGTCGAAACGATGGGCGCCGATCGCTACCTCGCTCCTGATCTCGAAAAGGCCCGCAGGCTAGTTGAAGACTCGACGCTCGTCACCGCTGCCGGACTGGGGGTCGCAGCATGAGTTCGATCGCCCCGGATCCCGTCGAAATCACCGAAGGAGAGAGCCCCGTCATCCTTGGTCTTCCCCATACCGGAACCTGGGTTCCTGCGGACGTGCGAGAGGCGCTCAATGACCGTGGCCGCGCACTGGCGGATACCGACTGGAATATCCACGAGCTCTATGCAGGGCTTCTGCCGGGCGCGACCTCGGTGCGTGCAACCTTCCACCGCTATGTGATCGACGCGAACCGCGGCCCCGAAAACGAGAGCCTCTATCCCGGGCAAAACACGACCGGGCTCGTTCCGCTCACTGATTTCGATGGCGCGCCGATCTGGACGACAGAGCCAGCCGCTGAGGAGATCACCCACCGGCTCGCTGAGTTCCACACGCCCTATCACGCCGCCCTGCGCACTCAGATCGAACGGGTGCGCGCGCGCCACGGCGTGGCGATCCTCTACGATTGCCACTCGATCCGCTCGCACATCCCTTTCCTGTTCGACGGAAAGCTGCCCGATTTCAATATCGGCACCGCGAATGGCACCAGCTGCGATCCGCGAATCGAGACCGTGACGGCCGATATCTGCGCGCGCGCAGACGGGTTCAGCCATGTCATCAATGGCCGGTTCCGCGGCGGCTGGACAACTCGCAACTACGGCGAGCCTGAAAGCGGCGTCCACGCCATCCAGATGGAACTGGCCCAATCGACCCACCTCGCGGCGGAAGCCCCGCCTTGGGAAATCAGCGCCGGGAAAGCCGCACGTTTGCGGCCCCACTTGGGCGAGATCCTGCGCGCGCTCGAAATGCTGGCCCCGGAGCTTGTCGCATGAAACCGCTCGAAGGGCTTCGCATCCTCGACCTCACTCGTGTCCTCTCGGGCCCCTTCGCGACCGCCTTACTGGCGGATCTCGGAGCGCAAGTTATCAAGGTCGAACCGCCGCGAGGGGACGACTATCGTCATATCGGCCCGTTTCGCGACGGGGAGTCCGCGCTCTTTGCGCTGACGAACCGCGGCAAGAGTTCGATCGTGATCGATCTGAGAGCGCCCGAGGGACAAGAACTCGCGCGCCAGCTGGCCGGGCAATGCGATGTCGTGGTGGAGAATTTCCGCCCCGGTGTGGCCGCTCGATTGGGCCTCGATCCGGCGGAGTTGCGCAAAGAAAATCCCGGCCTCGTATATTGCGCGATCTCGGGCTTCGGACAGGACAGCCCGGCCTCCGGCCTGCCGGCCTATGACCTCGTAGTGCAGGCGATGTCGGGCTGGATGGATGCGACGGGCGAAGAGGCCGGTGGCCCGTTGAAGGTAGGCGAGGCCCTGGGCGACATAGCGGCCGGGCTCTACGCGGTGATCGCGATCCTTGCCGCGCTCGTCGGGAAGGAGAAAACCGGGCGCGGCGCGTCGCTCGACGTCGCGATGCTCGATAGTCTCGTCGCGATGCTGCCGACCAGCCATGCGGTGCATCTCTATGCAAGTCGCCCTGTGGAGCGGGTCGGGAACCGTCACCCCCTCTCCACGCCGTTCGGGGCGTATCGCACGCAGGACGGCCTCGCGATCATCGCGGCGCTGAGCGATCGCCAATTCACCGCGCTCTGCCAGGTGATCGGCGCTCCTGATACTGCGGAGGACCCACGCTTCCTCACCGATGAGACACGCACGCAAAACGAGCCGGCGCTACGCATGGTGATCGAAGGCTGGACCACCCGTCGCCCCACCGAAAAGGTTGTTGCGGCACTCGCCGAGGCGCAGGTGCCCAGCGCGCCGATCATGACCCTGGCCCAGCAACTGGCTTCGCACCACGCGCAGGCGCGCGCTCTCGTGCGCCAGCTACCGCACCATGCGCTCGGGGAAAGCCCGGTCGTGGGCCAACCCATCCGGTTCGAAGGCGCAGCACCACTCGCTGAGACTGGAGCGCCCGCGCTTGGAGGAGAGACCCGAAAGATCCTGCAGGAAGCCGGCCTGAGCGCCGCCCAGATTTCCCGGCTGATCGCGGCCGGCGTCGTAAAGGAAGCAAGCCAATGAGAGCCTTTGACCACCTTTTGAGCGCGGAAGAGCGACAGTTCCTCGACATGCTGGAGTGCTTCGCCCGCGACGAGCTTGTCCCTCGCGCAGGCGAGACCGATCGAACCGGAACGTTCGTCCATGATCAACTCGCTGCGCTGTCAGAGACCGGAATGATGGGAGCTAATCTGCCCGAACGCTGGGGCGGGACCGACATCTCGGCCCATGCGCTCTTCGAGGCGGTCGCGACGATCGCAGGCGGCTGCGGCTCCACCGTCTCGGCGCTGACGGCGCATTTCCTCGCGACCGACAGCCTGTTGCTCGGGGGCGATGATGCGTTACGCGCGCGCTTTCTGCCTGCCGCGGCCGAGGGGAAGATGCTCGGCGCGTTCGGCCTGACCGAACCCAATGCGGGGTCCGATCCCGCGGACATGCGCAGCCGCGCAGTGCGTCAGGGCGACGAATGGCACATCAAGGGCAAAAAGTGCTTCATCTCGAATGGCGGTGTCGCCGATTTCATTATCCTCTACTGCGTGACCGATCCACAGGCAGGTCACCGGGGAATCTCGGCCTTCGTCGTTGAGAAGGGCACACCCGGCCTCGTTCCGGGCCGAGTCGAACAGACAATGGGTCTGCGGGGCGGCCATGTCTGGGAACTCGATGTCGATGTCATGGTGCCCGATGCAAACCGTCTCGGCGAGGAGGGCACCGGCTTTCGCACCGCGATGAAAGTGCTCGACAACGGGCGCACCGAGGTGGCGGCGATGGCTGTCGGGATCGCGCGCTCCGCATTGGCCGCCGCCCACGATTGGGCCCGCGCACGCGTCATCGGGGGCGAGGCGCTCTCCAACCGGCAGGGCATCCAGTGGATGCTCGCCGACATGGCGACCGAATTGTCGGCCGCCGAACTTCTGGGCCATGAGGCCGCGCGCCAGCGACAGGCCGGAGAGCGGTTCACCACCGCAGCCTCGAAGGCCAAACTCTTCGCGTCCGAAGCCGCAGGGCGCATCACCGATCAAGCCTTGCAGATCCACGGCGGCTACGGCTTCACACGAGATTTCCCGCTCGAGCGGCAGCTCCGCGACCTGCGCATCATGCGCATATACGAGGGCTCCTCCGAAATTCAACGCAACATCATCGCGGGCCGGATGCTCGCCTGACCTGCCAAGAAGGACCGAAATGATGAACAACCCACGTCACAACATGCGCGACATCTACCCCGCCACCGGGACCGAGATCACCGCCAAGAGCTGGCTGACCGAGGCACCGCTGCGGATGCTGATGAACAACTTGCACCCGGACGTCGCCGAAAAACCGCACGAGCTGGTGGTCTATGGCGGGATCGGCCGCGCCGCACGCACCTGGGAGGATTTCGACCTGATCTGCGACTCGCTGCGAAAGCTCGAAGCGGATCAAACGCTGCTCGTGCAATCGGGCAAGCCGGTCGGGGTCTTCAGAACCCACGCGGATGCACCACGCGTGCTGATCGCCAACTCCAATCTCGTGCCGCACTGGGCCAATTGGGACCATTTCAACGAGCTCGATAAGAAGGGTCTGGCAATGTATGGCCAGATGACCGCCGGGTCGTGGATCTATATCGGTGCGCAAGGCATCGTTCAGGGCACCTACGAAACTTTCGCCGAAGCGGGGCGCCAGCATTACGATGGGGATCTGCGCGGCAAGTGGATCCTGACCGGTGGGCTCGGCGGCATGGGAGGCGCGCAGCCGCTCGCCGCTGTCATGGCGGGCGCTTGTTGCCTTGCGGTCGAATGCGACGAGAGCCGCGCCGACTTCCGCATCCGCACCAGGTATTGCGACGAGAAGACCCATTCGCTTGACGAAGCGCTTGCGATGATCGCCCGCTGGACCACCGCAGGCGAAGCGAAATCGGTCGCTCTGATCGGGAACGCTGCCGAGATCTTCCCCGAAATCCTGCGCCGGATGCAAGCGGGCGAGGATCTGCCGAACGGGCGTCCGGACATCGTGACCGACCAGACCTCGGCCCACGACCCCTATCACGGCTACCTGCCAAAAGGCTGGTCAGTGGCGCAATGGCGTGCGACCCAAGAGAGCGATCCCGCGAAGGTCTCGACCGCCGCCCGCGCCTCGATGCGCGAGCACGTGGCAGCTATGGTCGGGTTCTGGAACGCGGGCGTGCCGACGCTCGATTACGGCAATAACATCCGCCAGGTCGCTCAGGAGGAAGGGCTGGAGAATGCCTTCGCTTTCCCCGGTTTCGTGCCTGCCTATATCCGCCCGCTATTCTGCCGCGGGGTCGGTCCGTTCCGCTGGGCTGCACTGTCTGGCGATCCGCAGGATATTTACAAGACCGACGCGCGGATGAAAGAGCTGTTCCCTGAAAACGAGCACCTTCATCGCTGGCTCGACATGGCGCGCGAGCGGATCGACTTCCAGGGGCTTCCCGCGCGGATCATGTGGATCGGCCTCGGCGAACGACACAAGGCGGGCCTCGCGATCAACGAGATGGTGCGCAACGGTGAACTCAAGGCTCCGGTGGTGATCGGTCGCGATCACCTCGACAGCGGCTCGGTTGCTTCGCCCAATCGCGAGACCGAAGCGATGAAGGACGGCTCGGATGCAGTTTCGGACTGGCCGCTGCTCAACGCACTACTCAACACCGCATCGGGCGCGACCTGGGTCTCGCTGCACCACGGCGGCGGCGTCGGCATGGGCTTTTCGCAGCATGCCGGAATGGTGATCTGCTGTGACGGCACCGAAGAGGCCGATCGCCGGATCGAGCGGGTGCTTTGGAACGATCCGGCCACCGGGGTGATGCGCCACGCGGATGCGGGCTACGAGATCGCGCAGGACTGCGCGGTCGAGCATGGTCTCGACCTTCCCGGGATCCTGAAATGAAGCTTCTGAGCCGCAGCGAAGCGACAGCACAGCCATGGAAGAATGGCGGCGGTCGCACCTGGGAACTTGCGACCTTCCCCGAGGGCGCAGGTTTCGAGGGCATGCTGTGGCGCCTGAGCACGGCCGAAGTTGCGCGCGACGGGCCATTTTCGCGGTTCGACGGGATCGACAGGACGCTTACAGTGCTCTCTGGCGGGTCCATGGAACTGCGGTTTTCGCAAGGCGGCTTTGTTCGTCTCGATGCGTGCTCCGCCCCCCTCGCCTTTCCCGGCGAAGCCGCTGTAGATGCGCGCGTAAGCGAAGAGCCGGTAATCGATCTCAACATCATGACCCGGCGTGGCTCTTTTTCGCACCGGGTCGAACTGCTTGATGCCGGCCACCCCGTGCCCAAGCGCACCTTCGCTCTGTTTGTTCGCGAAGCCCCCGCTCGCCTCGGTGACCTCGAACTCGAGCCTGGCGCGGTTCTCCTCGCCGAAGACGACGATCTCGCGGGTCTGTCCGCCGATGGACCGATCTATGCGCTTACGCTGCGACGACATGATTAACTCCCCGGCGCCGACGCGGGTCGGCACCGGGGCCAACAGTCCGGTGCCACAAGGGGCACGGCGCCGGAGACAGAAAGCCCCGCCAACAGGAGAGAAGACTATGACCTTTTCCACCACGCTGAAATCCGCGCTGTTCGGTCTGAGCACAATTGCCCTCACCGCAACGGGGGCGCTGGCTGACGATCTGGCCGATATCAAGTCGGCCGGCAAGATCGTGGCCGCGACCGAAATGCACTACGCCCCCTTCGACATGCTCGATCAAGGCGAATATGTAGGCTTCGACCGCGACCTGTTCGACGAAATCGCCAAGGAGCTCGGCGTCAAGCCAGTCTACGAGGACCTGCCCTGGACCTCGATCCTCCCCGGCCTCGAAGTGAAAAAGTTCGATTTCGTGCTCGCGCCCGTCACGATGACGTCCGAACGAGCAAAACGCTACAGCTTCACTCTGCCCATTGCGGATGCGACGGTCGCCTTCGTGCAACGCAAGGGCGGCGAGATGACGAAACCGGCCGACGCCAAGGGCATGACCGTGGGCGTTCAAAAAGGCACCGCGCAGGAGAAACAGCTCGAAGCCTATAGTGACAAGATCGGCGGCATCACCATCAAAGGCTACGGCACCACCGACGAGGCATATGCCGACCTGATGACTGGGCGCCTCGACGCGGTCGCGGGCTCCGCCCCGCTGCTCAACTATCTCGCCAAGACGCGGCCCGATGACTTCGCCGTGGTCAACCCGCCTTTCGGCACGCCGACCTATTTCGGTTATGTCGCGCGCAAAGGGGAAGGCGACAGCCTGGTCGCCGCCGTCAATGACGCAATCAAGAAGATCGAGGCCGATGGCCGCATGAAGACGTTGCAGGAAAAATGGTTCGGCGCCGCGACCGACTTGCCCGAAACCATGCCCGAATTGTAATCGCCTCTATGACGGGCCGGTCACGCATCGGCCCGTCCTTCCCTTTCTCGCATTCACGGGGCAGGCCATGTTCTCCTTCCAGGTGATCATCGACAACTTCCCGGTCCTTCTGTGGGCCGCGCGCAATACACTCCTGATCTCGGTTCTGGGGTGCCTTGAGGGGCTGATACTCGGTGCAGTGATCTGTGCCGCCGCCCTGTCGGCACGACCGGGTCTCAGGCGGGCCGCCGCGATTTACGTGAGTTTCTTTCGTGGGGTGCCGCTGCTCATTCAATTGCTCGTCGCCTATTACCTTCTCCCGGTGATCGGGTTGAATGTGCCGGCACTGGTCGCTGCTGTTCTGACCGTGGGCCTCTGCGCCGCCGCCTATCTTTCGGAGGTGCTGCGCGGTTCGCTCAACGCGATCCCGAAAGGCCAAGCCGAGGCTGCTCTGGCGATCGGTATGAGTGAGCGCAACATCTGGATCCGCATCCTCCTGCCGCAAGCGCTCAAGATCGGGTTGCCATCCATCGTCAATGAGCTGATCCTGCTGGTGAAAGCCAGTTCGCTGGTGACCGTGGTTGGTATCGTCGAGATCACCCGGATGAGCCAGTCGGTCGCTGCAGCGACTTATCGCCCGCTCGAAATCTACCTTGCCGCCGCCTTCATCTATCTTGCGATCAACCTCGTGATCGCGCAGGCCGGTCGCGCTTTGGAACGGAGGCTCACTCTCTGATGTTCGAGATGCTCCAACATTACGGCCCGGACCTGTTGACCGGATTCGGCGTCACCTTGCTGAGCTGGACACTCGGCACGGTTTTCGGCCTCGCCCTGGGCTTCGTGATCGAGATCGTGCGGCGCTTTGGCCCCAGCTTACTTGGCTATCCGATCCGTGCTTACGTGGAATTCATCCGTGGCACCCCGTTCCTCGTGCAGATCTTCGTGCTCTATTACGGTGGCCCCCTGCTCGGCTTGCGCCTCGACGCCCTGCCAGCCGGGATCCTCGGGCTGACGATCTACGGCAGCGCCTATTTCACCGAGATCCTGCGCGCCGGTTTCGATGCCGTCCCGAAAGGACAGATCGAAGCCGCCCGCGCCATTGGCTTTGCGAACATGACGATCGTGCGCCGCATCATGGTGCCGATCATGATGGTCTCCGCCCTGCCCCCCATGGTGAACTTCGCGATCATTCTCACCAAGGAAACGGTGATCCTTTCGATGATCACCGTGCCCGAAATCATGTTCCAGACCCAGACGATGATGAGCGAGACCTTCGCCTTCTTCACCCCGATCCTGATTCTCGCTTTGTTCTTCTGGGGCTTCGTCGAGCTGATCTCGCGGCTCGGGCGGAGGCTGGAGCGCCGTTTCACCTATTACTTGCTTGATCGGAGCTGAACGATGACCCAATCCAGCCCTGCCCCCGCCGCAGCCCACCTGCGCAACGTCTCCAAGTTCTACGGCACGTTCCAGGCCCTGCGCGAGGTCAGCCTCGACATTCCGCCCGGCAAGGTGACCTGCTTGATTGGCCCTTCGGGCTCTGGCAAATCCACCCTTCTGCGCTGCATCAACTTCCTGGAGGAATACGACAGCGGCGAAGTGCGCATCGACGATCAACTGATCGGTTACGAAACACCGGGCGGCAAAAAGATGGCCGCACGGCAATTGCGAGAAATGCGACGCGACATCGGCATGGTGTTCCAGCAGTTCAATCTCTGGCCGCACATGAGCGCACTTCAGAACGTGGCAGAAGGGCTGGAGCGTGTGCGCGGCCTGTCCCGCAGCGAAGCCCGAGAGCGGGCCCGCGAAGCGCTGAAGAAAGTCGGCTTGGCCGATAAGGAAGGCAACCATCCCAGTCATCTCTCCGGCGGCCAGCAGCAGCGCGTAGCGATCGCCCGGACGATCGCGATGGAACCGAGGATTATGCTCTTCGATGAACCCACGAGCGCGCTCGATCCCGAGCTCGTCGGCGAGGTGCTCGCGGTCATGAAGCAGCTTGCGGCCGAGGGCATGACGATGGTCGTCGTCACCCACGAGATGGGCTTTGCTGCTCATGTCGCCGACCGCGTCGTGTTCATGGAACGCGGAGAAATCGTCGCATCAGGTTCGCCCCGCGAGGTGTTCGACGCCCCCTCCGACCCGCGGCTCGCAAGCTTTCTGCAAGGTTACCGCGAACGAAACTCGCTGGATTTCTGAGTCGGTTCACCGGGGGCGAAGTTTGCGTTCGTCCGGGCGCGCGCAAACTGCCTCCCCCAGACGCAGCCCATTTTTCTATTTTGGCGAGGCTCCTGCGGGCGGCCGCCGCCGACCTAGCCAGCGCGAGCTAGGCGCTTGTGGAGCGC
This sequence comes from Thioclava sp. F28-4, assembly GCF_002020045.1. Lineage (NCBI taxonomy): Bacteria > Pseudomonadati > Pseudomonadota > Alphaproteobacteria > Rhodobacterales > Paracoccaceae > Thioclava > Thioclava sp. F28-4. The sequence continues at coordinate 83,076 of NZ_MPZQ01000012.1, forward strand.
CTCGATCGTCCGTCGCTATCACAGGCAGGCCAGTTGCGCCCATAAGGACAGGGTGAGGCCCCAGGTGCTCGTTCAACGACATACCAAACTCGAAATGCATATCATCGAGCACTTTAAGCACCGGGCCCGCAGGTGCTCGTTCAACAGCACGGGGGTGCTCGTTTCGCGACATGCCATGTCGTTGAACGAGCACCCCTACGTAAGCGGTGTCTGAGCGGCACGTTGTCTGCGCCGGCGCGGACTGCGAGGTGATACCCATCTCAAGATGGGAGTGCGTTTCGCAATGGATGTTCAGACTGCGTTTCTCAGATCGCTGGGAGTTGAGATCTTCGAGAGCGGGCACCGCCGGTGGCCGGAGAAGGTGAAGGCACAGGCTGTCGCGGAGACACTTGAGCCGGGCGCGACGGTCAACGCCGTGGCGGCGCGTTACGGGATGAAGCCGAACCAGTTGTCGGCGTGGCGATGCCTGGCCAAAGAGGGCAAGCTGGTCCTGCCCGCCGCCGAGATGTCGGATGAGCCGACGGCCTTCGCGCCGGTTGTCCTGTGCGAGCCGAAGCCCCCGCAGGCGCCGCAGCCCTCGGGGCGGTCGGACGACAGTCTGCGTCTCGTCTTCGGTGACGTGACGATCGTGCTTGCCGCCGACACCCCGGCAGTGCGGATTGCCGAGATCGTCCATGCGCTCGGGTCGTCCTCGTGATGATGCCGTCCCACACCGTCCGTATCCTCGTGGCGACCCAGCCGGTCGACTTCAGGAAAGGCCACGACGGTCTCGCCGCGCAGGTCGCATCGGTCCTGAAGGAGGATCCGTTCACTGGCACCGTGTTTTTGTTCCGGGCGAAGCGTGCAGACAGGCTGAAGATACTCTTCTGGGACGGCACCGGGCTGGTGATGGCCTACAAGCGGCTTGAGGATAGTTCCTTCACTTGGCCGGCGGTTCGGGACGGCGTGATGACTTTGAACCGGGCGCAGTTCGAGGCCCTGTTCGCCGGGCTCGACTGGC
>NZ_MPZQ01000013.1:0-48456 GCF_002020045.1 Thioclava sp. F28-4
TCTTGATAGCTGCGATGAACCAGAAATCCTCCGTTACGAAAACCTCAAATCTGTCCCATAGGCGCTGACGTCAGACACGGAAAACCGGACGCGTGCATGCTTATCGGCCATACACCAGCACCTACGCCGGTTTCTTGCCACTCTTTGTGCGTTCTGACATCGATGATCCGCGCCGTATCCGATAGAAGCGCGTCAAAGGCATTCTCTGCCGACCAGACAGATCGGCTCTGCGCCAACAGCGGTGACGCCGCGACGGTCAGCACCGTCATATGAGCACCCAGAACGAAACGGCGCCGGTTCAAATCAAGAGCCATATTCGAAAACCTCATCCTTTGATCGGTTGCGATCCCAAAGGTCACATAACATACGCGCGACGCTACCCGGGAGCACGACACGGTGCAGGCACAGATTTGTATCCATCTGTAGCAAGGGACTGACCTGATACAAACGGCTACAATTCTGCCCATGAAACAGAATGCAACGATGATCTAGGAAGGACGCCATGGGACCGCCACCTCATATCCTTATCGTGGACGACCACGCTCAGATACGCGAAAGCGTCGCGCGCTTCCTGGAGAAGAACGGAATGCGCACGACCGTCGCCAGGGATGCCGTGGAGATGGATGCCAAGCTGGCCACTGGTCACTTCGACCTCCTCGTGCTCGATGTCATGATGCCGGGCGAGGACGGTTTGTCGGTTTGCCGCAGACTTGCGCCAGAGGGTGATCTTCCGATCATCATGCTGACGGCGCTTGGTGAGGAAACGGATCGGATCGTGGGTCTGGAAATCGGTGCGGACGATTATCTCGCCAAGCCGTTCAATCCACGAGAACTGCTCGCCCGCATCAAGTCGGTTCTTCGGAGAAGCAACCGCGACGAACCTGTGGCCGGAAGCCTCGCTGGGAGGAAAGTCTCTTTTGCGCACTGGATACTGGATACCGACCGGCAGGTGCTGATTGACGAGTCCACCACCGAGACCCCATTGACGACCTCCGAGTTCAAATTGCTGACGGTCCTGCTGGAACGCGCGAGGATGGTGCTCAGCCGTGACCAGTTGCTTGACCTGACCGCTGGTCGGACGGCAGGCCCGATGGATCGCACCATCGACAATCAGATCAGCCGTCTCCGCCGCAAAATCGAGCCGGATGTACTTAGGCCCAGTGTCATCAAAACGGTGCGGAACGGCGGATACTGTCTGGCTGCCGATGTCGAGGATGCGCCGTGATGCGCCGTGCGATGAGATCTCTGAGCGGCCAATTGATCCTGCTTGTGGTCGCGGCACTTGTCGTGGCCCAGGTGATCAGCCTGTTCCTGTTCGCCGACGAGCGCAGCCTTGCGATTCGTGCAGCTTTAGGATTCGAGGCCGCGGGTCGCGCAGCGAATGTCGCGCGGTTGATCGAAGAGGCCCCGCTGGATCTGCAGGACTCGATCCTTCGCGCGGCAAATTCGCCTCTGATCCGGTTCGATCTGTCGGACGCTCCGATCGTGGATCACACCGGTCATTCGGACGGCGGCATCGTGGAAGCGCGCATACGCGCCCTGATGGATGACAGCTACAGCCGGGATATTCGCGTTGAATTGCACGAGGTCGAGGGCGAGTTGCGGCCTCTTCCCAATCTCTCGGACGAGATGACAGAAATGCATCTCGCGATGATGCGCGGAGAGTTGACAGCGGTTGAAATGAACCTGTCCATCGCCATCAAGGGAGCGCGTTGGCTGAATGTCGGAACGCGGTTCGAGCGACCGCCGATCCAATGGCCTTTCTATTCGATGCTGACCTTCGGGATTTCCGCCGGACTGCTTCTGGTGGCGATCTTCTGGTTTGTAATGACGCGCCTGACGCGTCCTTTGCGGCACCTGTCGAAGGCCGCGGACCATCTTGGCCGGGGCGAAGATGTGGGCGAATTGGCGGTCACAGGGCCGACCGAGGTCAGAGATCTGACCGTCGCATTCAACCGCATGCAACGACGGCTGACCCGGTTTGTCAGTGATCGTACACGTATGCTCGCAGCCCTTGGCCACGATTTACGCTCGCCGTTGACTGCCATGCGTGTCCGCGCGGAGCTGGTTGACGAAGAAGAGACGCGGGACAGCCTCATCGCATCGGTCGAAGAGATGCAGAGTATGGTCGAAGCGACGCTCACCTTTGCACGCGGCCTTACCGGATCCGAAGGTGCCGAAGTGGTCGATCTGCGCAATTTTCTGGACAGCTTGTGCAGCGATATGGCGGCACACTGCACCTTTGCCCCGAGTGATGATGTTGCCGTGCGGCTTCGACCCAACGCGTTCCGAAGGGCACTGAGGAACTTGCTTGAGAACGCCGTTCGCTACGGTGGTGCCGCAAAAGTCAGCTGGGCGACCCACGGTTCGAACCTCGTACTCAACATCGATGACAATGGGCCCGGCATTCCCGTCGACCAGTTGGAAAAGGTCTTCGATCCGTTCTATCGCCTCGAGCAATCGAGGTCTCTGGAAACGGGCGGTTATGGGCTTGGGCTCTCAATCGCGAGGACAATCGTCCAATCCCATGGCGGCGATATCCAGCTGGTCAATCAGAACAGCGCGGGTTTGCGCGCTGTTGTCACCATCCCGTTGGATGAAACCGAACTGATCGAAGGAGAAACAGATGAAACTGAACGCGTTGATCCTGCCGTTGCTGGCCAGCTTGCCCGCCAGCATGGCGCAGGCTGATGGACCAGGCTCCTGGACGGGGCACATGTGGGGCAGTGGCTATGGCTTTATGGGCGGCTTCATGATGCTCGCCTTCTGGGGTGCGCTGATCGCATTGGTGGTGTTTCTGGTGTTCAGGCTGCGGGACAATGGCACCCGTCCCCCGGACTCGGACGCGCAGGAAGCGCTCAGGCGCCGCTTTGCAAATGGGGAAATCGACGAAGAAGAGTTCCGTCGCCGCAAAGCAACGCTCGACGAATAGACCCCGCCGCGGACGCCAAAGCCGTCCGACGCGACGCCCACCGACGCTGAATAGGAAAGAACGCCATGGTCCCGGAAATTGGTCACTTCGCACTGGCCCTCGCACTGGCGCTTGCGCTTGTTCAGAGTGTTCTACCGATTGCAGGTGCGTCGCGTAGAAATGCCGTCTGGATGAAATCCGCCCAGGCGACGGCAATAGGACAAGTGCTGTTTGTGGCCATCGCCTTCGCAGCGCTGATGCAGGCTTTCATCGTCAGCGATTTTACCGTCAGGAACGTCGTCGAGAACTCCCATTCGCTCAAGCCAATGCTCTACAAGGTGGCCGGGACCTGGGGCAGCCATGAGGGTTCGCTGCTGCTCTGGATCCTGATACTCGCGGTGTTCGGCGCGGGCGTCGCCTGGTTCGGATCGAACATCCCCGCCGAGACCAAGGCGCGCACCTTGTCGGTGCAGGCGTGGATCAGCGTCGGCTTCCTGTCCTTCCTGCTGCTGACGTCGAACCCCTTCGAGCGGGTGTTTCCGCCGCCGCTCGACGGCAATGACCTCAACCCGTTGCTTCAGGACATGGGTCTCGCCATGCACCCGCCGCTCTTGTATTTCGGGTATGTCGGCTTCTCCATCGTGTTTTCCTTTGCCGTTGCGGCTCTTCTGGAAGGGCGCGTCGATCCGGCCTGGGCCAGATGGGTCCGCCCGTGGACATTGGCCGCGTGGGTCAGCCTTACGGCAGGTATCGCTCTTGGATCGTGGTGGGCCTATTATGAACTGGGCTGGGGCGGCTGGTGGTTCTGGGACCCGGTCGAGAACGTGAGCTTCATGCCCTGGCTTCTGGGCACGGCGCTGCTGCATTCCGCCATCGTCACCGAAAAGCGCGACGCGTTCAAAAGCTGGACCATCCTACTTGCCATCCTGACTTTCTCGCTTTCGCTGCTCGGGACGTTCATCGTCCGGTCAGGCCTGCTTACATCCGTGCATGCCTTCGCCGTCGATCCAGAGCGCGGGCTTTACATTCTGGGTCTGCTGGCCGTGTCCATCGGTGGGTCGCTGGCGCTCTACGCCTGGCGGGCGCCCGAAATGGAGCCGGGTGGTCTGTTTCGCCCGATCAGCCGCGAAGCCGGGCTGCTCGTGAACAACCTCATTCTGGCCGCCGCTACGGGAACCGTTCTGTTCGGGACGCTTTATCCGCTGATCCTCGAGGCTATCACGGGGGACAAGATCTCGGTGGGTCCACCTTTCTTCAATGCGGCTTTCATTCCGATGATGCTGGCGCTGGTCGTGTTCATGGGTCTTGGTCCATTCCTGTCGTGGAAGCGGGCTGATATCGCCGGGTTGCTCGATCGCATTCGGTTCGTGGTCGTTCTGGCGTTCATCGCAGCTTTGGCCGCATGGTATCTTCTGAACGGTGGGCCGATCATGGCCTATCTTGCCATCCTTGGCGCAGCGTGGCTGCTTTTTGCAACCCTACGGGAATGGGCGCTACGCATCCGCCTGTTCGAGGTTCCCCTTGCAGAGAGCGCGAGACGCGCGCGCAACCTGCCACGCGCCTCTCACGGTATGACACTCGCCCATGCCGGCGTCGCTGTGTTGATGATGGGGATGATCGGCTCGACCGGATGGAAGAGTGAGGAGATCGTCTTTGCCGCCCCCGGGACCGAAGTCACGATCGCGGGGTTCGACATCACCTTCGAAGGGGCCACACAGGTTCAAGGGCCGAACTACATCGCGGATCGCGGCACCCTTGTGGTCCGTCGGGATGGCGAGCTGGTCACGACGCTTTTCCCAGAACGCCGGTATTACCCGGTCGCGGAAAGCCAGACGACGGAGTCGGCCATCCGCTCTACATTGGCGGGTGATCTCTATACGTCGATTGCAACGCCAGCCTCCGATCAAGTGAACAACGCCGGAGCATGGACCCTTCGGATCCTCTATGAACCGCTCGTCAACCTGATCTGGATCGGCTCGATCCTGCTGGTGATCGGTGGCTGTTTGTCCTTGTCGGATCGCCGTTTGAGGGTCGGGGCGCCGCGCCGCGCCAAACAGCCAGCCAGCGATGCTGTTCCTGCCGAGTAGGAGAGAAGATGAAACGTCTCATTGCCGGGCTGCCGTTTATTGCGGCGGTCATATTCGGGGGTTTTTTTCTCTGGGGGCTCAATCCCGACCGGGATCCCAACGAGATCCCTTCCGTCCTGATCTCGCAACCGGCCCCGGCGTTCGACCTCGATCCCGTGCCGGGGTTGGAGACACCCGGCCTGGCCCGAAGCGATCTTGTAGGCAACGAACGACCGGTCGTGGTCAATGTCTTTGCGTCCTGGTGCGTGCCCTGCCGCGCGGAACATGCCGTGTTGACACGCTTTGTCGAACGCGAGGGCATGCGGTTGTTCGGCATCAACTACAAAGACAAACCAGAAGATGCCGTGAAGTGGCTCAATGACCTCGGCAATCCCTACGAACGGATCGGGTCCGACCTTTCAGGCCGGACAGGGATCGAATGGGGCCTTTCAGGCGTGCCGGAAACCTTCATCGTCGATGGCGATGGTACTGTTCTGTTTCGCTATGTCGGGCCGGTCGTGGGTCCGGACGCCGTCGAACGGTTCACGCAAGCCCTGAAGCAGGCAGGCGCACTGCCAAAGGGAGCAGCATCATGAGACAGTTGATTTTCGCGTTTTGCATCGGGCTCTTTCCCTTTGCCGCCAATGCGGTCGAACCAGACGAAATGCTGGCCGACCCGGTATTGGAACAGCGTGCGCGGGAGATTTCCAAGGATCTGCGATGCGTCGTCTGTCAAAACCAGGACATCGACAGTTCGAACGCGGGTGTGGCGCGGGACTTGCGTCTGCTCGTACGCGAGCGACTGGTCACCGGAGACAGCGACGCGGAGGTGATCGAATACATTCGGGCGCGGTACGGGGATTACGTGCTGCTCAAACCGCCTCTGGAGCCTGCGACCTACGCGCTTTGGTTTGCGCCGATCGCTTTCGTTCTGATCGGGGTTTTCGTTGGTGGCGGGGTACTGATGAGTCGGCGAAAGCAAGAGGCTTTTGAAGATTTGGGCGCGGAGGATGAGAACACCGTGTCCGAGATTCTCAGACAAAACGAAGCGGGGGATGCGTCATGATCTGGGGTATTTTCGGTCTTCTGACGCTGGTCGCGATCGGAATAGTCCTCTACCCGCTGCTGCTGTCCAAATCGAACACTCTCACCAGAGGAGATGCGGTACCGGCCATCCTCGCCGATCAGATGCAGGAAATCGAACGAGACATGGACCGCGGTTTGATTTCTGAACAAGAAGCTCAAGCAGCCAGACTCGAGATCAAGAAACGGATCCTCGCGACGACCCGCAATTTGGAAGCAAAAGCCGGATCGTCCCGTAGTGGTGGCAGAGGCACTCTTGTTGTCGCGGCGGTCCTCGCGCCGGTTATTGCCGCGGGCTACTACCTGACAATGGGATCGCCGGAGGTGCCTTCAATGGCCTTCGCTGCCCGTGCAGAGGAGCGCGCACAGACTGATGAAGTGACGGCGCTGGCAATACAACTTCGCGAAAGGCTTATATCCGATCCGACCGGCGGCCCCAGCGAAGGGTGGATGCTGTTGGGCCAGACCTATCAGCGCATGGGCAGAACAGTTGATGCTGTCGAAGCATTCGAAGTTGTCGCCAAACGGGAGGATGCCACCTCCGCGACATTCTCCATGCTGGCGGAGGCTGTCGCGGTTGCCAATGATGGCGTTGTTATTCCACGGGCGAAATTGGCCATTGATCGCGCTTTGGAACTTGACCCATCCAATCCTGCGGCAACCTATTTCGAGTCTCTCTACCATCTTCAAAAAGAAGAGACGCGTAAGGCCTACGATCTGCTCGTTTCCCGGCTGAACCAGGAAAAGACGTTCGTGCCCTGGATGGAAACATACGTTTTGCAGATCAACCGGATTGCAGCGGCAGCTGACCTCCCGGTCGTCAATCTACCCAGCGGGCCGACATCCCCACCCGGCCCGAGTGCGGCAGATGTCGCGGCGGCGTCGGAGATGAATGACGCGGACCGCGCGGAGTTCATCCGATCGATGGTCTCGCGGCTGGCCGAGCGTCTTGAGGATGAACCGGACGATCTGGATGGTTGGATGCGGCTGGCAAACGCCTATACGGTCCTTGAGGAGCCCGATCGCGCCGTTGAGGCCTACCGCAAGGCTGAAGCGCTGTTGGAGCAGCAGCCCGCCAGTGATCCTCGGCGTGCGGCGGTCCGTGCCGCGCTTGAGCGGCTCGGCGGCTGACTGCTGGTCGGTGTCCCGCCCGGGCAGGTCACTCCTGTCCGGCAACCTTTGCGGAAACATCCCGACCGCTGGCTTGCGCCAAGGCGTCCATCACGGCTTCGGTTGTTAGCAATTCGGACAGCACAATGCCGTTCGGTGCCGATGGTCCGTAGACGGCATTGAAGGGGATGCCGTATCTGCCGAAACTCTCAAGGTAGCGGGAAATGCGCGTGTCCGGGCGTGTCCAATCTGCCTGCATCGCCGTGACTCCAGGCGCTTCAAGCGCGCTCCGGACTGGCTCCCGGTCGATGACAAGTGTCTTGTTCGCTTTGCAAGTCAGGCACCAGTCAGCGGTCACATCGACAAAAACGACCTCTCCTGCGGACACGCGTTTCGCTATGTCCGAACGATCAAATGCGATCCAAGCCATTGCCAACTGCGGCGTCGAACGCGCAGGTGCTGATTGCTGCAAGAGAGGACCTGCGGCAATGGCCAGGACAAGGCTGGCTATGGCAATAGACCACCTGAACTGGGACTGCACATTCGGGAGAGATAGTATCAGAACGGCGAGACCGGACAACGCCGCGACCGCGATGACAGACACAAACCCGGCGACACCGTCGAGCACCCAGAACAGCCACACGGCGGTTGCAAGCAACAAGACCCCCATGACGCTTTTGATGACCAGCATCCATCGACCAGGCTTAGGCATGAATGCGACCAGACGCGGGAACGCGGCGATGACGAGATAGGGCAGGGCGAGGCCGAACCCGAGGCTCGAAAAGACTATGAGGATGTCCAAGCCACGCCCGGCCAAAGCAAAGGCCACAGCGGTGCCGAGGAACGGTGCCGAACAAGGCGTCGCCATGACGGCACCGAACATGCCAGTGAAAAAGTCGGCGGAATACCCGTTGCGTCCACCGGCCCCTGCAAGCCGCGTTTGAATGCCGTGTGGAAGGGCGAACTCGAACGCTCCGAACAGATTTGCCGAAAAGACGAGCAGAACAGCGATCATCACCGCAAGAAACAGCGGGCTTTGAAACTGCAGACCCCACCCGACGCTGAGGCCTGCCGTCTGGAGCGCCCAGAGGACGAGCGCCAGACCCCACATGAACGTCATGATGCCGGCGCTGGCAGCGACGAAACCGAACCGGACACGGGTTGTGTCGTGATCGGTGTGTTTGAGCACAGACGACACCTTGATGGACAGCACCGGCAGCACGCAGGGCATCACATTCAGGATCAATCCGCCCAGCAGCGCGATCGCGGCAATCCAGATCAGTTCCATCATGTCCGGTGTCGTGGCGGCCAGCTCAAAGGGTGGTGCTATTCCTTGCGCCACGCGATCCGCGATGATCGTGAAGGCCCGGTTCTCGCCGTCGGTGACGGTAATCGACGGAGCCACTGTCACATCCGTATTCGACGAGAGGATCGGCAAGCGCGCCCAAAGCAAACGATCCTCTTCTCCCAAACGGATATCGGGTTTGCCAAGCGCAACACCCATACCCAGTTCGGGAAACACATCCGGCGACTGGAGTGGTTCATCGACGCGAAGGCTGACGATCAACTCCGTGAGGTCTTCGTCGATGAAGGCATTTGCCTCGCTGACGCCGCTCGTCTTGGCCCCTTCGGGGACGCGCTCGGAAAACGTACCGATCAGCCCAGCCGAAGTGCTGTCGATGACGTTGCCCCGTCCGAGGCGAAGTGACAGGTCAAACTCTTCCGGGACACAGACATTGGAGCACACCAGCAGTTTGACCTGCGCGGAAAGAGTCACAGGTGCGCCGGGATCTTCGAGCGTTATGCGCAGCGGAAAGACGACTTCACCCGCATAACCAAAATTTTCGATGCCGAAGGCGGTGAAGCGCGTCGGGGCGGGCCACATGAATTCGACATCTGCGACGTTTTCGGAACCGCTCCATTCGACCGAAGGCGGTATTCCCACCTCGCCCGCCGACCGCCAATAGGTCTTCCAGTTTTCGTTCAGTTGAAGGTGAAGCCCGGCTGACAGAGTCTGTGTGTTCTCGGGAACGCCGTCCTGTACACTAATGAGATGCGCGGTGAGTGGCGCGCTCTGGTATTCAGCAGAGGTTGCTGCCGCGACACTTCCAGAGACAACGGCCAGGAGCACGAAGGGAATAAGCAAAACCCGTCGCAGGATCAAAAGGCAATCGATCAAGATACCTACTTCCTTCCCATATTTTCCGCAGATTTCGCCAGGACGGCGGAAATTGCGTCAAAGTCCACCTGTGGCAAAACCCTGACGACCGTCCGCACAGACAATTCGCGCAACGCCAGTCGCAGAAGATGAAAGGGTTCGACACCCATCCGGCAGAAGGTCTGACGCTTGCTTCGTGGACACGATAGCGCCGCGATCCGAGCAGTCTTCAAGACTTCCTGCACATCCCCCAAGCATGAAACCCGACAACAGCAACGCGCCTACGCGTACCTTCCCGCGCACATCACGGCCTGTCGCGGACCACGACTGGAATCGCGGAGGTTATGGGCTCGGTCGTTTCCTCGATAGTATCCTTTGCCTTGTCGGAATGGCACGATTTTCCCATGAACTTGTGCATCACGAGATGCGCCCCAACGCACAGCAGGAGCGGGGCGAAAGCCGCTGCATTGCCCCACATGCCCGCCAATGTGCCGCCGGCAAGAAAAAACCCCGCAACGGGCAGCAGCATGACGACGCAACACGCCATCATACCATAATGCATGAGCCTGTCCGTGATCGGCTTTTTTCTGTGGCTGTGGTGGTCCATGACACCCTCTTTGTCTCGTTCCCGGCGTCATTTGCGACCCTCCAGCAGGGTAAGGTCAAGGATACAAATGGATACACTTCTCGCGGCCTTGTCAGGTTGCCTGATGCCGGGTCTCCCGTAAAAGACATGTACAAACCGTAGGCTAGGAGTGTGTCATGACGACATCGCGAAACAACAAGATCAATCGACGAAGCCTGTTGGGGTATGCGGCTGTCGCTTTGGTTGCACCAAGCGTGGTTCGAGCCGAAACCATTCGCCGCAACATTTCTTCTTTCCGAGTTCATGACTGGCAAGATCACTTCGACGCACTCGGAAAGGGGATCATCATCTCCGATACCGTGACGAAGGCGCTCCAGCATTGGACATCAGATGGCGAAATGCGGATCTACCCAACGTCCGTTCCGCTGACCGACGAACTCACCAAACGCGGTTACACCGAAGTGGTGGAAAAACGCAAAAACCCCAGCTGGGCGCCAACGCCCTCCATGCGGGAACGCAATCCGGAATGGCCGGCTCGTGTCGAGGGGGGTGATCCGGACAACCCATTGGGTACTCGTGCACTGTACCTGTCGTGGCAGTACTACCGTATTCACGGGACACAGGATACGCGCAAGATCGGCCGCCGGTCGTCAAACGGCTGCATCGGCCTGTTCAACGCACAGATCGAGGAAGTCTACGAGCGGGCACCTGTCGGCACTCAAGTCAAACTCATCTGACCGAACGGGCAAGGCGGAAGATACAGGCATGGACAAATTGACTGCGCTGATTGGTGCCGTTTTTGTTATCGGCGGGGGTTTTGCCGTTTGGCAGTTCGTTGGAGCGGAAGATACAGCGGTTGGCCACTCCATGACGCCACCCGACACAAGTGAGATCGCTGAAGGCGGCCCGATCGTTCAGGTCCAGCTGCCTTCCCAACTCTCGCAACAGGCGGCGCTTGGAAAGAGCATATTCGAGGCAAAGTGTTCCGAGTGTCACGGCGAAAATGCCGCCGGTCGCAACGGTGTTGCGCCGCCTCTCGTGCACAAGATCTACGAACCGAGCCACCATTCGGACATGGCTTTTGTTCTGGCAGCTCAAAACGGCGTCCGTGCACATCACTGGAATTTCGGTAATATGCCTAAGATCGAGGGATTGACCCAAGGAGACGTCAAGATGGTGGCCGCCTATGTCCGCGAATTGCAGCGGGCCAACGGGATCAACTGATGCGTTGGTCGAAGACGAACCGATGGATTCTGTCGGCCGTTTTCGGCCTTTTCCTTGTAGTTCTCGGGGTGCCAGAGGCGCCGGTATATCATGGTGAAACGTCGTTGGGGCAGGAATACCATGGTCACGAAGACGCAGGGCCATGGACCGAGGCCTCTGGCCACTGCCATCCAGGCCTCGATTGTTCTGTCCCGGCAGCGTTATTGCTTCAGCCGAACATGGCGTACGAGCCTTCTTTTCTGAAAGCCGTCATGCAAGACGGCGCGACCCAACGAACCGAGTTGCGCCCCACCAGCGATCCTCCACCGCCGCGACGGTGGGTCTGATTTCACATCGCTCGAAAAGCAGACCCAAAGAAGGATCGAAGACATGAAAAAGACGACTATCGTAGCGGCAGTGTTGATTGCAGGTACTGCGGTCACGGCATTCGCGCATAGCGGTGCCACCGGCATCGTGAAAGAGCGCATGGATGCCATGCTTGCAATGGGGAAGGCGGTCAAGACCGTGGCCCCGATGATGCGGGGCGAAACGGCCTATGACGCAGAAACAGTGCGCGATGCCGCGCGCCTGTTCCAGCAGCACGCCGGTGAGAGCATGACAAAGCTGTTCCCAGAGGGCACAGGGGGCATGCCCTCGGAAGCCAAGGACGAGGTGTGGACCGACTGGGAGCGCTTCGCGGCATTGGCAAGTCAGCTGGAAGAATACTCTGAGGGCCTGGAACGCGCAGCCGACAATGGATTGGGCGGCATGAGCGGCAATACCTCCATGGATGGCGCCTCGATGATGGGCGGCGGGTCAATGATGGGAGGCGATACAACCATGATGGGCGGGAGCACGATGATGGGCCGAGGCGACATGATGGATGCGGCCGCCATTGCCGAAATGCCCGCCGACGCAGCATTCGCGATGACGACCCAGGTCTGTTCCGCATGCCATGAACGCTTCCGGGCGGAAGAAGACTGACCATGCGCCGGTTCTTGACACTCGTCAGCGGGGCCGCCGTGCTGGGCGCGGCCAGCCTCGGCGTCGTGATTGCATGGCCTGTCGGCAGTGCAGTGACTCCGATTGCAATAGAGGGCAATGTCGACCGGGGCGCATATCTGGCGCGCGCCAGTGGGTGCATTGCCTGTCATACCAATTTTGAAGCGGGCGGCGCACCACTTGCCGGAGGGGCGCCGCTCGAAACCCCGTTCGGAACGTTCTACCCGCCCAACCTGACGACAGACCCGGAACATGGCATGGGCGAATGGACGGCAGAACAGTTCGCAAAAGCCGTGCGGCAAGGCATCGGCCCCGATGGAACGCCGTACTATCCGTCTTTCCCGTACACCTTCTATGCGGATTTTTCTGATCAGGATATCGCTGACCTCTGGGCGGCGTTTCAAACCGTGCCGCCCGTGGACGAGCCTGCACCAGAAAATGATGTCAGCTTCCCATTCGACCAACGATGGGGGCTGAAGCTCTGGCGAGCGGCGTTCTTCTACGATCCGGATACCGAACCGATTGAAGGGCGAAGCGACGCATGGAATCGAGGACGGGAATTGGTGCGCGGTGCGGCACATTGCGGAGCCTGCCATACGCCGCGCAATCTTGCGGGAGGCCGCGATATCGGTGCTTCCTTTGCAGGCAACGCCCAGCTTCCCGGTGGCAGCAAGGCCCCCGCGATACGGCCAAAAGACCTGGTCAAAAATGACTGGACGGTTTCAAACCTCGCTTATGCGCTCCAGACCGGCATCACCCCTTCGGGCGATGCTTTCGGCGGCAGCATGGCGGAAGTGGTTCGCGAGGGAACTCGGTTTCTGACACCTGCCGATCGCGAAGCGATGGCGCTTTTCCTGCTGAACAAGGACACGGTCGAGGCGGAGAACCCCGCGTCGAACTAACACCACGCGGGGGCAACACGCCCCCGCTTTCTCGAGGATCGAAATGAGACAAACACGTCGGGATTTCTTGCGCCATGCAACACTGGCGGCCTGCGCGGCGGCCATCCCGCAGTCGGCTTTTGCCGCGACCCCGTTCGAGGACCTGATTGCCAAGGTTGCACGTCGACAGCTTCTTCCGGACACCTACCCGGAAACAGAGATCTGGGGCTATGACGGCCTCGTTCCGGCCCCGGAAATCAGGGTCACACAAGGCGATCGGGTGCGTCGCAGGTTTCGCAACGAGGTACCCGATCCCAGTTCGGTTCACTGGCACGGAATCCGGATCGACAACGCGATGGATGGCGTTTCAGGGCTGACCCAAGAGGCCGTAGCGCCGGGTGGAACCTTTGACTACGACTTCGTCGTACCGGACGCGGGCACCTATTGGTATCACGCGCATAATCGTTCATACGAGCAAGTCGCGCGTGGTCTGCGCGGTGCCTTGATCGTCGAAGAGGTCGATGGACCGGACATCGACCGCGAGGAAGTCATCGTTCTGGAGGACTGGTTGCTCGACCCTGAGAGCGGGCAGCTGTTCGACAATTTCGAACAGCCCATGATGATGAGCCACGGTGGACGTACCGGCAACTTTATCACGACCAACGGGCGCTATGACCTGACCTTGCCCGCGCAGCGCAACGAGCGCATTCGCTTGCGGATCATCAACGCAGCAAGCGCTCGAATTTTCCCGCTGAGGCTCTCTGGATTCAGTGGCTGGACGGTGGCCGTGGATGGAATGCCAACCGGCCAACCCCAGTCGGTTGACGGCGAGTTGATCCTCGGCCCGGCACAGCGCGTCGACTTAATTGTGGATGTGACCGAAGACGAAGGCGGCACCGCCCAATTGCTTCGCATCGGCGATGATGATCAACTGACCCCGTTGGTGAGTTTTCTGGTCAACGGCACAGCCAGTTCAGTACCAAGAGGCAAGCCACTGCCGTTGCCGCCGAACCCCGCGGCACACGCCCCGGACCTTGCCGATGCGCGTGATTTGCGACTGGTCATGTCCGGCGGGGCAATGGGGCGAATGCAGTCCGCATTGCTTGGCGGGGAACGTCTTGGATTCCGTCAGCTTGCCCAAGCGGGCAAATTCTGGGCCCTGAATGATGTCGCCGAAATGACCTACACGCCACTGGCCGATCTATCCCTGAACGAGCCGGTGCGCCTGAAGATCGAGAACCAGACCGTTTTCCCACATGCGATGCACCTGCACGGGATGCATTTCCGCGAGCTGCGCCCCGACGGCGCGTTCGGGCCGATGCGGGACACGATCCTGTTGGCCGGCAACGAGTCCCGGGAGATCGCCTTTACGGCAGACAATCCCGGCAAGTGGCTGTTCCATTGCCACATGCTCAGCCACGCCGCATCTGGCATGACAACCTGGATACGGGTCACATGAGATATCTCGTTTGGTCCCTTCCGATCACTGTCGCAGCAGCCGCCTTCACGTATTGGCTCTCGACCAGTGCATCCTCGGATGTCGGCAGCGCGTCCAGGGCGGAGAGCTACGACATCGAAGAAGGCGCGTTGCTCTACGCAGAAAACTGTACGTCTTGTCATGGCGCGGGTCTGGAAGGCCAGCCGGAATGGCGAACGCCCGGCGCGGATGGGCGCCTGCCAGCACCACCACATGATGAGACGGGTCACACCTGGCATCATCCTGACAGCCTGCTCTTCGATTACACAAAACTGGGGGGTGCGGCGCTTCTGGCGCGTCAGGGCGTCGAATTCGACAGTGGCATGCCCGGTTTCGCAGACGTGCTGACCGACCAGCAAATTCACAACATCCTGGCCTTCATCCGGTCCACCTGGCCAGACCGCATCCGCGAAGTCCAGGCCGCGCGGACAGAAGCCGACGAACAACGGGGAGAGAACTAAAATGCGTTTCAGACAAGCCTTCACGACGGTCGCGATAGCTGCCTTGCTTCCGATACCGGCACTCGCGGACGAACTGTCAGAGTCCCGGGTCAAGGAACTTGTGCTCGAGGCAATCCGCGAGAACCCGGAGATTGTCATGGAGGCCGTGGCGATCCTCGAACAAAGGCAGGCGCAAGCGCAGGAGCTCAGTCAGGCCCAAGTTCTGAATGACCAGCGCGATCTGATCGAGAACGATCCGAATGCGCCGGTTCTCGGCAACCTGGAAGGGGACGTCACTGTTGTGGAATTTTTCGACTACAACTGTCCCTATTGTCGGCGGGTCAAACCCGAGGTGCGGGCTTTGATCGAAGACGATCCCAACATTCGCCTCGTCTATCGTGAATGGCCCATTCTCGGAGACGGATCGGTGTTTGCCGCGAAAGCGGCCTTGGCAGCGCGCAAGCAGGACAAATACGAAGAGTTTCACTGGGCAATGATGGGGCTGGAAGGCCGCGCGGAAGAGGCCTCCGTGCTGCGCGTGGCCGAGGAGATCGGCCTGGATATCGCGCAGTTGCGCAAGGACATGGAGGCCCCCGAGGTCGAAGAGCACATTGCGACCTCCATGCAACTGACCCAAGCTCTGGGCTTTAACGGCACGCCGTCTTTCGTGATCGGGGATGCGCTGGTCCCGGGCTTCGTCGAAAAGGCGCAGCTTGCCGACTTGGTCGAGGAAGCCCGCAAAGTCGAAGACTGAAATTCTGTGCCCGGACCACCCTTGGGTGGTCCAGGCACTGCATCAAGCGGCCGCAGGTTCCACGTTGTAGCCCGCATCCCGAATGATCGCTTGGACCTGATCGGCTGGTAACACGCTGTCGACATGCACCTGTCGGGCAGAAAGGTCACATTCTACGCCTGCATTCGGATCTGCGCTCTTCACCGCGCTTTCGATTGCTGCGGTGCAATGCCCACAGCTCATGTCCGGAACGCTGAACTTCATCGGAACCACTCCTTGATCTGATTTCTATCGGTGACATGGGGCTTCCCCCCGCTGGAAGGTCAAGTGAAGAAATTTATTTGGCGCCCTCCCATTGACCCTCCAGTAACTGGAAGCCTCATATTCCACTTCGAATGGAAAAACAGGTGACACATATGCCCGAACCCAAACAGATCAGCCTGCCGATCGAAGGCATGTCATGCGCGTCCTGCGTTGGCAGGGTCGATCGCGCATTGAATGCAATCGACGGCGTAGAGGATGTGTCGGTGAACCTTGCCTCGGAAACTGCTCGCATGAGCGTGGACGCGCTCAAGCGCATTCCCGACATCATCGAATCCCTTCGCGAGCTGGGCTACCCCGCGCGGAAGGCCAGGGCCGAACTCACGATTGCAGCGATGTCCTGTGCCTCTTGCGTCGGGCGGGTCGATAAGGCGCTTGCCGCGGTGCCCGGGGTGGTCGAGGTGAACGTCAACCTCGCCTCAGAGACGGCGACGGTCGTTTACGTCGAAGGTCTTGTCACGACATCCGATCTGATCGAATCAAGCGGCGCGGCAGGGTATCCAGCAACCGTGGCAACGGCCCAGGCCGGTGACGACAGAGTTGCGCGCAAGGAGGAAGAGGCTCAGGCGCTTGCCAAACGGGTCACCTTTGCGGCCATCCTCGCCTTGCCGGTCTTCCTGATCGAAATGGGTGGCCACGTCATTCCGGCCGTTCATATGCTGATCGAGACCACGATTGGCCAGCAGACGAGTTGGCTTCTTCAGTTCGTGCTGACGACAATCGTTCTCTTCGGCCCGGGCCGGACGTTTTACACCAAGGGTTTCCCGGCCTTGTTCCGGGGTGCCCCCGACATGAACAGCCTCGTCGCGGTCGGCACCGGGGCGGCTTACCTTTATTCCGTGGTTGCGACATTCGTACCGTCGGTCCTGCCTGACACGCTGCGCACCGTCTATTTCGAGGCGGCAGCGGTCATCGTCGTTCTGATCCTTCTGGGGCGGTTTCTTGAAGCGCGCGCCAAGGGGAGAACGGGCGCGGCCATCCAGAAGCTATTAGGGCTTCAGGCGCGGACTGCACGCGTGATGCGGGACGGAGAAAGCGTCGAGATCGAGATCGATGCGCTGGTTCAGGGTGACATCGTCATCGTGCGCCCTGGTGAACGCATCGCGGTCGATGGCGAGGTCATCGAGGGGACCAGCCGCGTCGACGAAAGCATGCTGACAGGCGAGCCGATCCCCGCTGAAAAAGGTGCCGGAGATACGGTGACCGGCGGGACGGTCAACGGCGCCGGAAGCCTGCAGTTCCTCGCCACGCGGGTCGGCGCCGACACGACCCTGGCGCAGATTATTCGCATGGTCGAAGAGGCCCAGGGCGCCAAACTGCCGATCCAGGGATTGGTCGACCGGATCACCTTGTGGTTCGTGCCTGCCGTGATGGCGATCGCGGCGGCGACCGTGCTGGTCTGGCTGTTTTTCGGGCCTGATCCGGCCCTGACGATGGCGCTGGTCGCCGGTGTGTCGGTGCTCATCATCGCGTGCCCCTGCGCGATGGGGCTTGCGACGCCGACCTCGATCATGGTCGGGACGGGACGTGCTGCGGAAATGGGTGTCCTGTTCCGTAAAGGTGACGCCTTGCAGCAACTTGATTCCGTTGATGTGGTCGCCCTCGACAAAACAGGCACGGTGACCGAGGGGCGACCCGCACTGACTGACCTTGTGCTGGCGGAAGGGTTCGATCGCCCAACAACGCTCTCGAAGATCGCTGCCGTGGAGTCGCTCTCCGAGCATCCTGTCGCGGACGCCATCGTGCGGGCCGCGCGGGCCGAGGGCGCACCTCTTGTGGCGGCCGAAGGCTTTCAATCGGTCACAGGTTACGGCGTGCGCGCCGTGGTCGAAGACGTGGAGGTGTTGGTTGGGGCCGACCGCTACATGGCACGCGAAGGCATTGACGTCTCGGCATTGGCTCCAGAGGAAACGAAGATCGCAAGCAAGGGTCGCACGGCGCTTTACGCTGCCATAGATGGGCGTGTCGCCGCCGTGATCGGCGTGGCCGATCCGGTCAAACCGGCAAGCCGCGCAGCCATCGCAGCGCTGCACGAAAAGGGTCTTGCGGTTGCGATGATCACCGGCGACAAACGCGAAACCGCCGAAGCCATCGCCCGCGAAACCGGTATCGACCACGTCATCGCCGGCGTCCTGCCGGACGGCAAGGTTGCGGCGCTCGACAGTTTGCGCCAAGGGAACAAGCGCATCGCCTTTGTCGGCGACGGGATCAACGACGCCCCGGCGCTGGCGCATGCCGATGTGGGCATCGCCATTGGAACCGGCACCGATGTGGCCATCGAATCTGCGGATGTCGTCCTGATGTCGGGCGATTTGCGCGGCGTGGTGAACGCCTTCGAAGTATCGCGGCGGACCATGCGCAACATCCGGCAGAACCTGTTCTGGGCCTTTGCCTACAACGTGGCACTTATTCCGGTCGCTGCCGGGGTGCTTTATCCCGCCTTTGGGTTGCTCCTGTCACCAATCCTTGCGGCGGGTGCGATGGCGTTGTCCTCGGTGTTTGTCCTGACCAATGCCCTGCGGCTGCGGCGCATCGCGCCTGCGATGGACGAGCAGCGCGCAATCCCGGCAGAGCTGGCAGCCGCCACTCCTGCTCCAGCAGAATAACGGAGGTTCGACATGAACATCGGAGACGTTGCCCGACAATCGGGTGTGCCCCCAAAAACAATCCGCTACTACGAGGACATCGGGCTGATCCGCCCGAACCGTAGCGAGAACGGCTACCGCGCGTTCACCGAGAGCCACGTTCACAAGCTGGCGTTTCTGGGTCGCGCACGGGCCTTGGGGTTCACCATCGAAGATTGCAGGACGCTCCTGTCGCTCTACGAGGATGAAAACCGCGAAAGCATGCAAGTGAAGGCGGTTGCGGAAGACCATCTGCGCCAGATCGAGGAAAAGATCGCGAAACTGCAATCCATGCGCGCGACGCTCGCCGAACTGGTGGAAAAATGTGCCGGGGATCACCGGCCCGACTGCCCCATCATCGAGGATCTGTCGCCGGAGCGGTTGGCCAAGTGACAGGCAAGAAGGGGCGGTACCTCAGAACCAGATCGCGCGGACCGGCATCCAGATACCCATGAAGATCATCATCAGGTTTTCCGTCAGCGAAATGAACCCCAGCGGGACGGAACTGTCACCGCCGACGCAGGCGCATTTCAGCTCTCTCTTGTCGATATAAACAGCCTTGAACACGCTGACAGCGCCGACCGTGCCGATAAACAGGGCGACAGGCGCCGAGAGCCACAGCAGCGCGCCGGCAGTCATCAGGACACCTGCCAACGCTTCGCCGAACGGGTAGACCTTGCCGTATCGCACCCATTTGCGCGCCAGCAGATCGTAGTTGAGGAACATCGTCGAAAACCCTTCGACATCCTGCAATTTCTGGATCGCGAGAATGGTCATGGACAGCGAAATGAACCATTCGAACCCCCGCAAGGTAAGGACCGACCCGTACTGGTGCCAAGACAGGCCCAATGCCAACAGCGCGGCAACGGAAAAGATCGCGATGACCGGCTGGTAGGTCGTGTCGCTTTGCTCTTCCTCGGGTGGGTCAATGTCGAAAAACACCCTGAGATCATCGTAACCGCCGATCCGTTCGTCCCCGATGAAAGTCTGCGGCGTCGTCTCGACCCCGTGCTTCTCCATGAAAGCATCGGTGTCTTCACGGGTGTCAAGCGGATGGTCTTCCACCTCGAAGCCTTGCCGCTCCAGCAGGTCTTTCGATTTCAGACCGTAGGGGCAGACATGGCCCGGCATGACCATGCGATAAAGCTGCGCGGATTTACTGTCTGTGTCGCGGGGCATGTCCTTTCCTCCTTATCCGCTGCACGTAAGTTGACCACGGAACCCGGCTTCGTAGTCGGTTCCCGCGCTGACGATCAGATCGGTCAGGTCACCGTTCGTCTCTGCGATCTCGGCCGACAGCGGGCCTTCAGAAAATGCATTTTCGCCCTGCGCATTCAGGCGCACCAGATCACCGCTGATCTTCATTGCGGCGGCAGACCCTTCGCCGGTTTCACCAGTCACCAGTACAGCCGGACTGTCCGAGGTGTAAGCAAAGCGGCAATTTCCGCCATTCGGGAACACCGCAGCGATTTCGTCTTCCGTCAGAAACTCAGGATCGACCTTCGACACGACCTCCGTTTGAAGCGCCTGTTGCGCATCCACAACCTGCGCCGGCGTTTCGCTTCGCGTGGCCGATGCTTCGCCGTTTGCTCCAATGTCAGCAATAAGGTAGCGCATTTCGGCGATTTCCTTGTCCTGCGCATAGATAATGTCGTCTGCGAGCCCCCGGACGCGCGGGTCGGTGATCTCGGCACGAGTCGACGTCATGATGGCGATCGAGTGGTGCGGGATCATGGCGCGCATGTAGGACCTGTCCTGCACCGTGAATTGCCCGCGAACCAGCCAGAGGCTCGCCGCGAAAAGGACTATTGCGCCAACGAAAATCGCGATGTTGGCTTTGGTGTTCTGATACATGGACAACATGTACGCCAACATGATCACGGCCATGGTCGCCCCCATCAGGATGGCCATGTAAAGGCGTGTCTCCGAAAAGAAGATATGGCCCCAAAGATAGGTGTTCAGGTACATCAGAACGAACATGACCACGGTCGATGTTCCGATCATCATAAAGAATCGTGAGTAGTGCATTTCCAGTCACCTCCTTGCAGTTCTCTGTAAAACAACAACATTCCAGCGCTGGAGAGTTCCAAAAGCACGAATTTTCGTAGTTTCAAGGCAACAAAGGCGCGTCGTTTGCCCCGGTTCACGGCTTCTTTTCTTTGCCCCTGACGCGCACTGAATTTTCATGGGTCCGAGGAGATCGCGCCATGCAGAATTTCCCGAGACGAGAATTGATTTGTGCCGGAGCGATGGGTTGCTTTCTGCCCACAACTGCCTGGGCCCACAAAGTCAAATTGCCCGAACGGTTCGAACCACAATTGGTAAACACCCGTCGTGGTGACTGGGTTAAAGGCGATGTCCACGTCGTTCCCGACGATTTTTTCCTTTATTTCATGCTCGAGGACGGGATGGCGATCCGCTACGGGGTCGGGGTAGGGCGCAAAGGTTTGTACGAACCCGGAGAGTTCACGGTAGCGCGCAAGGCCAAATGGCCATGGTGGCGGCCAACGAACGCCATGATCCGGCGCGAGCCACGCAAATACGCAAAGTACAAGGATGGACTGAAAGGCGGGCCAAACAACCCGCTCGGGGCCCGCGCGCTCTATCTCTACGATGCCGAGGGACGCGATACCTATCTTCGCATTCATGGAACGAACGCCCCGGAGACAATTGGGTCTGCCGTGTCGAATGGATGCGCGCGGTTGACGAATGAACATGTGAAGGATCTGTACGAACGCGTTGAAATCGGCGCCCGCGTCTTCCTGTATCCCAAAGTGACAACGGCGTGAGGAGTGTTCTGTCGCCTTGAAGTTCCTCTTCCGGAAATGGCACAAGTGCGGCAGTTGGCGAAAGCCAGTCTATCATTCATGAGGTGACGGAATTGTCTTTGAGCCGGAGGTCTTTCCTTGGCGGGATGACCGTTGCGCTGGCTGGTACCCGCTTGCCAGCAGCGACACACGAGTTGATCCTCGCGCCCCAATCGATCAAGGCGCACCTTGCTGGGTACGACGTGTCGATGTTGGGCTTCAACGGTGGTCTGCCGGGCCCAGAAGTCAGAATGCGACAAGGACAAACCGCCCGCATTACCCTCGATAACCGATTGGAGGAGGGCGCTCTCGTTCACTGGCATGGGTTGCGGGTTCCAAATCGGATGGATGGTGTCAACGTCCTCACTCAGGATGTGGTCATTCCGGGCGACTCGTATCGTTATCAATTCGGCGTCCCGGATGCCGGCACGTATTGGTATCACTCGCATTACCTGTCTTACGATCAGGTCAGCCGCGGTCTTTTCGGCGCCTTCATCGTCGAGGAGCAAAATGCGCCGGCTGTCGACCATGACATCGTTGTTCAGTTCTTCGATGTCTTGCTGGATCAGTCCGGGCAGTACGACGAAGCGTTCAACCCGGCCCACTTCGCAACCGAGGGCCGTATCGGCAATACGGTCACGGCACTTGTTTTCGATGGAACCGGCAAGACTGTGAAACGAGGCGACCGTCTGCGACTGCGTCTCATAAATCCCTCTATCGACAGGGTGTACCGTGTCGGCCTGGATGGTTTGATAGGCAAGATCGTTGCACTGGATGGCATGCCTCTGGCGCATCCTCGGACGCTCGAACCGATCCTTCTCGCTCCGGGGCAAAGATGCGATGTGATTGGTGATGCGACCGGGCCTATTAGATTCGACGACAGCTTTGGAGAACAGACGTTGAGCCTTGGCGAAATCGCTGTTTCCGGTTCCCGTGAGCCCGCGAAAGCGCCCATCACCGCATTGCCCGCCAACCGAATGCCCGCCCCGAAAGACCCCGGCCAAACCGCGGAGCTGGTGCTCCAGGGAGGTGCGGGAAGCGCGTCCCACAACGGCACAGGGACATGGGCGCTCAATGACGTATCCGGCCTGCCTCGAAGGCCTTTCCTATCCGCCGCGCAGGGGACGACCGCGCGCATTTCGATCCGCAACGAAACCGGGTTCCCACACGTCATGCATCTGCATGGCCACCATTTCTGGGAACTCGATGCGGCGGGTGAAGCCGGTCCATACCGGGACTCGACCTATCTGGATACCGGCGAGACGCGGGATATTCTCGTCGTCCTGGACAATCCGGGATCGTGGATGCTGCATTGCCACATGTTGAGCCACCAAGCCGACGGTATGGCAACGTGGATCAGAGTCGGCTGAGGGTCGAGACGGATACATACCGTTACAAATCTCTGAATGATAACAGGCCTTTCGCCGTCTACGTAACCTGACAAGCGAGAAACAGGTCCATCGACTGCCAATGGGAGCGTTCATTGACCCTGACACCAAAATCTCTCGGCATGACTGCGGCGGCAGGATCAGCCGCCTTGCTGTTGGGGGCCTTCGTTTTCCAGGCTCTTGGGTACGCGCCGTGCGCAATGTGCATCTGGCAACGCTACCCACACGCAATCGCCATTGGAATGGGCGCTCTGTTGCTCTTTGCTCTGCCGATTTTGCCAATCCTGATAATCGGTGCCCTGTCGGTACTCAGCACATCCGCGTTGGGAGTGTTTCATACCGGTGTCGAGCGCGGCTGGTGGGAGGGACCGACTTCTTGCACGGGATCCGGCCTCGATGTTTCCCAAATGTCGGTATCGGAATTGCTGCCCTCTGCCAGTTCAAATACGTCCAATCTTGTTCTGTGCAGTGAGGTTGTCTGGGAATTTCTGACGTTGTCCATGGCCAGTTGGAACGCGATCCTAAGCGGTGTCCTTGCTTGCCTCTGGTTGGTCGCGATCGCAAGACATCAAAAGGTTCGGTGGCATGGGGTCGCGGACGTTTCTTGAATCGTCCCGCATTCATCGAAAACAAACAAAGGGCTTCGCTTCATGGTTACAAGACGACACTTCCTTGCACTTTCCGGCTCGCTGTTTTCAGCGTCTCTGAGTTCGCCAGCATTCGCTAAGACCTGGCCGTCAACAGCCGAAAAAGCAGCTTGGGATGCGCAGATCACGCCCGCCAACTATGACCCGGCAACAACCAACCCATGGGGGCTGCATCCCAGGCTGCTGCCGCAACGCGTTTTGGCGAATGACGGTTTGCGCCCGGGTGACATTCACGTCGATGCGATCGCGCGCTATCTGTACCATATCGAGGAAGGTGGCACCGCGATGCGATACGGGGTGGCGATTGCCAAGGGCGATCTCTATGAACCCGGCACCTATACGATCCGCCGAAAGGTCGAATGGCCGCACTGGACGCCAACGCAGTCAATGATCGAACGCGATCCGGAGGCTTACGAGCGGTTTGCCGACGGTATGGAGCCCGGCCCCAACAATGCCTTGGGCAGCAGGGCTTTGTATCTATTCGTCGGAGATCGGGATACGTACCTTCGAATTCACGGAACGCCGAGCCCTCGCAGCATTGGCGGCCGGGCCAGTTCGGGATGCGTGCGCATGGTGATGGCCCACATCAATGATCTCTATCCGAATGTCGCTGTCGGATCGACGGCGTTCCTTTACTCGGCCGAAGACAGCGTTACCGCTCGAAGCTAACCTATTGCATCTTTGGCTCACACGCCGAGGACTGCGTCGTGCAGGGACATCTTCCAATGAATTGTTGGACGAACACTCACGGCTGTGTCGCAAGTGAACTTTCGAACTGTGCGATCGCTACGGATTTGTCGTCCTCATCGTTCTCGAACAGCTTTGTGGTTCGCACGCCCGGCAACTTGCCAAAATCCGCCATCAGGCGCTTTGGAAAAAATGTGCGTCCGATGGATTCAAATCCTGGTAATTGTCTGAGTACCGCGGAGGTACTGGCACTACAAAAACCGGAAGCGGCTGGGCCGCTGGCAATTGCAAGGCGCAAAGCCTGCTCCGCGACTTCGGGAGACACATCGATCTCTTGTATGACGACATGGTAGGTCTCGCGAGCATGAGCCCGCGCATAAAAATCGGCCACTTGTGGAGTAATGCCATAAAGCACATCTCCCCGTTCCGGTACAGCGCTCAGCCGGACCGTTCCTGCCGGATCGAAGATAACACGCTGCGACCCATTAATCATGACGCTGCTATGCGCACCCGCCCCGGACCTGTTGTTGATCATGGTGTACAACGTCAGCGCGGCCGGTCCATCGTGACGGTAGGATGCGCTACTGATGACTTCGGCTGAAGCATCCGGGCGCATGTCGTTTCCTGCACCGCACCCCGCCAAAATTACCAAGGTTAGAACTGAGAAAATGCGGTTCAAAAAGAGCACCCTGCAGCCTCCTGCCATGGGTTGAATGATTGAATTTTCGGGATATTCAGGGCCTCTAGCAATCTCGACATCAACTCTTCCGGATTTCACCTCTACCGAAACATGGGTTCGGTTTCGGTTGGTATACGGATCCTCGACACCTTTTTTTCTGGATATCGCATGTTTCAGATGAAGAGGAGCGTTCGCCCCGAATTGATTTGTCGCAATTTGTAACAGACCCCGCCTTTGTGACCTCGCGATACAAAACACCGGCTCGCGTGGCATTCCGCATCTGCAGGTGCCCCCCATATGCTGGGTATCGCAACACTGACACGAGGTGATCGAAATGAAACGCAACACTTTACTCGCTGCAATGACCCTGGCTGCAACCGCCCTTGGCGGTGCCGCATTCGCGGACGCCAACCACGGGCGTGGGGGACAATTTGGCGCCCAGAGCGGACCAGGCATGATGCAGAACGGTGGTCCCGGTATGATGGGGAACATGGGCGGAATGATGGACATGATGAAGCGCATGCACGGAAACATGATGGGCGCAGGCATGATGGGCGCAGGCATGGGCAGTGGTATGATGAGCCCAGGCATGGCTGGCGGCATGATGCAAATGTTCGACACTGATGGAGACGGCACAACGACGCCGGAAGAAATGCGCACGCAGCTGCAGGCCAAGCTTTCCGAGTTTGACAGCGACGGGGATGGAAGCCTCTCGATTACCGAGTTTGAAGCTCTCCACAGCGCGATGATCCGCGAAATGATGGTGGATCGCTTCCAACACCTCGATGCCGATGGCGACGGCGCGGTGACGCCGGAAGAGATGGCCGCTCCTGCCGATAGGATGGAGCGGATGCAGATGATGCGGTCGAATATGGCAGATGCGCCTGCGCGGCCTGGCAACGGTCAGGGCATGGGCAACGGCTCCATGATGCAGGACAACTGAGCCAATGGGTGCCGGTTTTTTTCCGGCACCCGTCCTCACAACCCCAAAACCATTCGCGGTCGGGACATTGAACCGAACCGCGACCTGAACCGTTTAGCCTCGGTATGCCAACAAATAGAGACACGGAAAGGAAAATTCCCATGGCCTATACCTATGATCGCGTCCTGAAAGACACCAAAATCGATGACGCAGAGATGCGTGTTCGGGATGCTTTGGCAGACAAGGGCTTCGGCGTTCTGACTGAGATTGACGTCAAAGCGACGATGAAAAAGAAACTTGATGCGGACATGCCGCCTTACCGCATCTTGGGGGCCTGTAATCCGGGCATGGCGCACAAAGCCATCGAGATCGAGCCTCGCATCGGTGCGATGCTTCCCTGCAATGTTATCCTGCGGCAACTGGACGGCGACACCGAGGTCAGCGCGGTCGATCCTGTCGCTTCGATGCAGGCGGTGCAGAACCAAGACCTGGACGCGGTCGCCGGCGAAGTCCGCGATCTCCTTCGGGACGCCCTCGACACCGCGTGATGGCGGGATGGGCGTTGGATGCCCTGTCGCAGATCGAGCGCCTTTAGCGGTGCTCGATCAATGCCATCTAATCCCCACGTAAATTCCTGATGAGGAACTCACCCAGTGCTGCCAGCGGGATTGCCATTTCCGGATATTGGAACCGACCTCTTCTCCTTCGACATCGGGGGGGTCACATTCGCACTCCGCTGGTACGCGCTAGCCTATATCTTCGGTATCCTGATTGGCTGGCGCATTTGTTCGAGTGCCATAAGCCGTCCCGCGCTCTGGACGTCAGCTGGACCGCCGCTTGACCGAACGCAGATCGAAGATCTTCTGACGTGGATCATCATCGGCGTGATTGCTAGTGGTCGCCTGGGCTTTGTACTGTTCTACCAGCCCGCATATTATCTCGCCAATCCCTTGGAAATTCTGATGGTCTGGCAAGGCGGCATGTCTTTCCACGGGGGGTTCGCGGGAGTTGTCATCGCGGCCTTGCTGTTCTGCCTTAGACAGAACGCGTCATTGCTCAGCACTGGCGACTTGCTGGCTTTGGCAACACCACCAGGCTTGTTTCTTGGAAGGCTGGCGAACTTCACCAACAATGAGTTGTGGGGGCGTCCAACGGACGTTCCCTGGGCGGTGATCTTTCCCGGCGAAGTCGCGCAGGCCTGCCCAGGGGTTAGCGGCCTCTGCGCCCGACACCCGTCCCAGCTGTACGAGGCGGTATTGGAGGGGCTCATTCTTGGAATACTGCTCATTTATCTCGCTTGGGGCCGGGGCTGGCTGAAAATGCCCGGTGCCTTGGCTGGCGTGTTTCTGACCGGCTATGGTCTTGCCCGAAGTTTCGTCGAGATGTTCCGGCAACCGGACCAACAATTTGTGACGGCGGACAACCCGATCGGCCATGCGCTTCATTTTGGTGAGTGGGGTTTGACCATGGGCCAGTTGCTCTCCATGCCAATGGCGCTGGTCGGGCTGGCGTTGATCGTGTTCGCCCGGCGGGAACGGGGCCGGACAGCGCCACCCCGCAGAGCCGCAATGTAATCGCCGTACTGATCTCTCTTGACCCTCCCGCGGATGGAAGCCCTAGGCAAGAGAAGCATTCTCGGAAAGGACCGCAAAATGAGCACTCCCGACAGTTCTGAAACCACAGCAGCTTCTTCGGTATTCGTTTGCCCCATGCACCCTGAGGTGCGGCAGGACGAGCCCGGCAATTGTCCGAAATGCGGGATGCACCTCGTGCCGGAATCGGAGCTCGAGGTCCATTCAGCACATGATCATCACGAACACCACGCGGGTGCCACGCCGGCCGATGGCCGATATGATCTGGTTCCTACAGGACATGATGGTCCCATTTTCACCTGCCCGATGCACCCTCAGGTGCGGCAGCCTGATCCGGGCGCGTGTCCGATCTGTGGTATGGGATTGGAACTGGAATCCGGTGTGCCGGGCGATGAAGGTCCAAATCCCGAACTGGTGGATTTCACACGGCGGTTCTGGGTCGGCACAGTCCTGACGATCCCGCTCCTTGTCCTCACGATGGGGCCATTCGTCGGTTTCCCCGCAGTCCGGACTTTTTTTGGCGAAAGCACCACACAATGGATCGAATTGATCCTGGCAACGCCAGTGGTCTTGTGGTGCGGCTGGCCGTTTCTGGAACGCGGATGGATTTCGTTCCGCACATTGAACCTCAACATGTTCTCCCTGATCGGCATGGGCGTTCTTGCCGCCTGGCTCTTCAGCGTCGTTGCCGTTCTCGCACCGGACATATTCCCTGATGGGTTCCGAGACTCCGAAGGCCATGTCGGCGTCTATTTCGAGGCGGCGGCGGTGATCGTGACGCTGGTGCTGCTCGGCCAGGTGATGGAACTACGCGCCCGCGAGGGGACCGGCAAGGCGATCCGCGCGCTTCTCGACATGGCGGCAAAGACCGCGCGGGTCATCCGGGACGACGGATCCGAGAAGGAAATCCCGCTGGAGGACGTGCAAGTCGGGGACCGGCTGCGCGTGCGGCCCGGTGACAAGGTGCCGGTCGATGGCGTGGTTCTGGACGGCCGGTCCTCGGTCGACGAAAGCATGATCTCCGGTGAACCCGTGCCGGTCGAGAAGACCGAGGGCGACCCGCTGACCGGCGCGACGATCAATGGCACCGGCAGTCTGGTGATGGAGGCGACGCGTGTCGGGTCCGACACGATGCTGGCTCAAATTGTCGAGATGGTGTCGAACGCGCAGCGCTCGCGCGCCCCGATCCAGAAATACGCCGACAAGGTGGCGGGATATTTCGTTCCGGCCGTCATCGGTATCGCGGTCCTGTCCTTCATCGCCTGGGCGATCTGGGGGCCCGCGCCTGCGCTTTCCTACGCATTGATTTCGGCGGTGGCGGTTCTGATCATCGCCTGTCCTTGTGCGCTTGGCCTGGCGACACCGATGTCGATCATGACAGCGACAGGACGGGGCGCTCAGGCAGGGGTGCTGATCAAGAACGCCGAGGCGCTGGAGCGGTTCGAGAAAGTCGATACCCTGATCGTCGACAAGACCGGCACGTTGACCGAAGGCAAGCCGCGGCTTGTCGACGTACTCCCGCAACCCGGCCACGACGAAGCCGAGGTCTTGCGTCTCGCCGCATCGCTTGAGCGCGGATCGGAGCACCCCTTGGCCGAAGCGATCGTCAGGGGTGCGGAGGAGCGAGATGTCAAAATGGACGAGGCACGGGACTTCGAGGCGGTCACTGGCAAGGGCGTCAAGGGGGTCGTTGACGGCAAAGCGGTCGCGCTCGGCAATTTGGCGATGATCCGCGAATTGGGGCTCGAGGCGGGCGCGTTGACCGCCAAGGCCAATGCCCGCCGCGACGAAGGCGAGACGGTCATGTTCGTTGTGCTGGATGGCGAGATCGCCGGTCTAGTTGCTGTCGCCGACCCAGTGAAGGAGACCACGCCAGAAGCCATCGAGGATCTGCATGAACTGGGGTTCCGCGTCATCATGGCGACCGGCGACAACGAACGCACGGCCAAGGCCATCGGCACGCGGCTCGGAATCGATGAGATCCGGGCCGACGTGCTGCCGGAGGACAAGGCGCGGATCATCCTTGAGTTGCAAGAGGCGGGCCACAAGGTCGCCATGGCCGGGGATGGCGTCAACGACGCCCCCGCGCTCGCGCAGGCCGATGTCGGCATCGCCATGGGCACCGGCGCCGATGTGGCCATCGAAAGCGCGGGCGTCACGCTGGTCAAGGGCAACCTTGATGGTATCGTGCGTGCGCGGCGGCTCGCCCGGGCCACGATGCGCAACATCCGCCAGAACCTGTTCTTCGCGCTGATCTACAACGCCTCCGGCGTGCCGGTCGCGGCGGGAGTTCTGTTTCCCTTCTTTGGCATCCTCATCAGTCCGATGTTTGCTGCCTTCGCCATGAGCGCGTCGTCAATCTCGGTGGTGCTCAATTCGCTGCGCCTTCGCGGCGTTCGTATCTAGAAGCGCGCAACAGCGTTCGGATGAACCAAAATTAAAAGGGGGCCATTTATGCAGAGCGAAAAAGAAACGTACCGCGAAAATTCCATCAGTCTGGGCGGAGCCGTTGCGATGGGGACAGGCGTGATGATCGGCGCTGGAATCTTTGCGTTGACGGGGCAAATCGCGCAGCTCGCCGGCCCGCTTTTCCCGCTTGCATTCATCGCCGGCGCGGTCGTCACAAGCTTCAGCGCCTACAGCTACATCAGGATGTCGAACAAATGGCCGTCCTCGGGTGGCATCGCCATGATCCTGCAGAAATGCTATGGCCCCGGAGCCATCGCGGGCGGGGCCGCACTGCTGATGGCGCTCAGCATGGTGATCGCGGAAAGCCTCGTCGCGCGAACCTTCGCCACCTATGTCCTGCGCCCTTTCGATATCGAAGGTGGCCCATTGGTCCCCGCTCTGGCTGTGGCCGTGATCGTTTTCGCCTTTTTGGTGAACATGGCCGGAAACCGCTCGGTCGGGCTGTTCTCGTTGATCATGGCCGCGATCAAGATCGGAGGCATAGCTCTGTTTGGCATCGCGGCCCTGTGGTCCAGTGGTTTTGCGTTCGCCGCGGCGTCCGAGACCTCACAATCCTACGGGCTCACGGGGTTCATCGCCTCTACGGCGCTGGCCATCCTTGCGTTCAAGGGATTCACCACGATCACCAACAGCGGAGCCGAGATCACTGAACCAAATCGCAATGTTGGCCGAGCGATCATGTTCTCTATCGGAATCTGCGTCGTCGTCTACCTGTTGGTCGCCTACGGGGTCGGTTCGAGTCTCACGATCGAGGAGATCATCTCAGCGCGTGACTATTCGCTGGCACAAGCGGCGCAGCCCGCCCTTGGACAAACCGGCTTCATACTCACGGTGATCCTGGCCGCTGTCGCAACGGCGTCCGGCGTTCTGGCCAGCGTCTTCGCGGTGTCGCGTATGCTGGCGATGCTGACCGACATGGAAATGATCCCGCACAGCCACTTCGGTATGCCAGGTCCCATCCAACGCCACACCCTGGTCTATACTGTCGTCATCGCCGCGACGTTGGCCGTGCTCTTTGATTTAGGCCGGATCGCATCCCTCGGTGCTTTCTTTTACCTCGTCATGGACATGATCATACATTGGGGCGTGTTCCGCTATCGTCGAGCAGACGTCGGCGCCTTCGGTATCGTGCTTTTGACTGCCCTGGCGCTCGATGCGATAGTACTGGCAGCTTTCACCGTGATGAAGCTTCAAAGCGACCCGATGATCGTTCTCTACGCCGCTGTCGGGATGATCGCTGTGTTCGCCTTCGAGCGCGTTTACTTGTCGCAATGGGTGGCACCGCAAGTCGCCCCCGCCCACGCCCACGGTGATTAGCCTGCCATCACCTGGCCTGAAGAGATGCGATGCCTTGTGCGCCGATCGTGATCAGCCCGACCGACAAGGCAAACGCAGCCAGGGCAAGCAGCATCACGCCCGTGTTCATGGGCAAGCGACGTACAACCGGTCCAAGAAATTCCGACCGCCCGAAAGCCGAGACGTAGAGCGGCAACGCGCTTATCATAGTCGCATAGAGGTAAACGCCGGAGATGTTCTCGAAAAACGCCGAACGCGCAAGAGTCGGGGATACAACCGCCAAAGCGGTTGAACGATTGCCGCCGAATGACCCGAACCAGTCGGCAGATAGAACGTATATCAGCACGTGGAGACCTGGAAAGAGAAGGGCTCTGAGCAAGACATCGACCAGCACGAAAAACGCCGTGTCTCTTGAGCCCGCCTTTGGTTGCTTTGTCATAGCGAAAAGGAAAAAACTGACATAGTTGACGGCAAAAACCACGGGCAAACCGTTGGTCGCAACCTGCCTTAGTAAGCGCATGAGTGCCGGTCCGCCGGCAGCAAGAGCCGGAGCAAAGCCCGGAGCCAGTAAGACGTAGAACAACAGGACCGGCAGTAATGCAGCGAAGCTGAACAGCAGGACATTTCTAACAAACTGAGCCGCGGGCATACTGATAGAGAAAAATCTATCCATTGAAATAGCCTGCCATGTGGGCACCACTAGGTCGATGATACGGGGCGTTGTTGCACAAGTCTGACGCCTCAGGATTCCCTTCGCGAACCCATGCTGTTAGCCGCATTCCATGAGCAACCCATCTCCCGCCCGCTATCGTACGACCAACTGGTCCAGCTACAACGCATCGCTGCGCAAGCGGGGGTCCCTGCTGATCTGGGTCGACGAAGACATCACTTGGCGCGCGCCCTCACCGCCGCCCTCCTAGCCGGCACGATATCATTTCTGTCCCCCTGCGTGCTACCTCTTGTGCCAGGTTATGTCTCCTACGTAACCGGGCGCACAGCCGCTGAGGGCGGGGTGGTCGGCGCTTCGCCGTCGCGCGCGGTCTGGCTGAGCCTGTGTTTTGTCCTCGGCTTCTCCACCATCTTCATGGGACTTGGCGCATCCGCGACTGCAATGGGTCAGGCCCTGCTTCGGTGGCGGTATGAACTCAACCTCGTTGGGGGCGGCATCATCATTTTCTTCGGGCTCTTCATGATAGGAGCCGCGCGTGTTTCGGTCATGGAACGCGACTTCCGATTCAATCTCAACATCCCCGGGGGCCAACCCGCTGCGTCCTATGTCCTCGGTCTTGCCTTCGGTTTCGGCTGGACTCCGTGCATCGGCCCGATCCTCGGCGCGATCCTGACAGCCAGTGCGGCGAGTGCCACGATGGGCGAAGGTATCATGCTGCTTGCCGTCTATTCCGCCGGCCTTGGAATACCGTTTCTGATCGTGGCCGGATTCACCGACCAGATCGCGGGACGGTTGCGGGCCATCGGCCGGGTTGGCCGCCGCCTCCACCAGCTTGCGGGCATAGTGATGATCTTGATGGGGCTGGCGATGATGACAGGGCAGTTGAGCGCGCTGTCATACTGGATGCTCGACGTATTTCCGGTTCTGGGACGGATCGGATAGCTCCATTAGTAGCAGCGTCTATTGATAACAGAAAATTTTCTTGAACCTCTAGTAGCTTTAGGAGTTAAGCCACCGACAAAGAACGGCACCATGGAGCAAGTTGCCAATAACGCCTCACTCCTTCCCGGGCGAACAACACTGCGTTCGGGGTAAGGTTCGGTTTGCCGTCCAATGCGTGAACGGAGCAATCTATATGCTGACAAGACGACATTTCATCCAGACGACCACCGCGCTGTTTTCGGCATCGATATCCAGCCCGCTCCTTGCAGACACGTGGCCTACCGATGCGCAGAAGGCAGCTTGGGACGCACAGGTTACACCTCCCGGCTACGACCCGGCCACGTCCAACCCTTGGGGCCTTCACCCTCGCTTCCTGCCACAGCGGGTCCTCGCGAAGGACGGACTTGTACCC
This sequence comes from Thioclava sp. F28-4, assembly GCF_002020045.1. NCBI lineage: Bacteria > Pseudomonadati > Pseudomonadota > Alphaproteobacteria > Rhodobacterales > Paracoccaceae > Thioclava > Thioclava sp. F28-4. The sequence goes on from NZ_MPZQ01000013.1 coordinate 33,107, forward strand.
GGTGATATCCATGTCGATGCTGTTGCGCGCTATCTCTACCACATCGAAGAAGGCGGCACGGCGATGCGCTATGGCGTGGCGATCGCGCGCGGTAAACTTTACGAACCGGGCACCTATACGATCAAGCGCAAGGTCAGGTGGCCGCATTGGCAGCCGACACAAAACATGATCGACCGCGACCCAGAGCTCTACGCCGATATCGCTGACGGTATGGAACCCGGACCTGAAAACGCGCTCGGATCGCGAGCCCTCTATCTCTTCGTCGGCGACCGAGACACCTATCTAAGGATTCACGGGACACCGTATCCAAGAAGCATTGGCGGCCGTGCGAGTTCCGGCTGCGTCCGAATGGTCATGGCACACATCAATGATCTCTATCCCAACGTCGAGATTGGCTCGACGGCATTCCTGTACTCGGCGGAAGACAGCGTCACCCCGAGAAGTTGACTGGCGCATCATGTGTTACGCGTGGGCTTGACGCATCTATGGGCTGATCAGGACTGGCGCGAAGTGCAGATGGGGTTGCCACCTGCCGAGCGTAGCGGAACCAAGGTGTTTTCCACCGGACCGCTGTGTTCATACCAATAACAGCCATCCTCGGGACGAAGCCGCGCCGTGGTGAGATCCTGACCAGGCGCAGCAAGGGCAATGACGGCCTCGGGAACACTTCCCACTTCGTTGCGAGCGCCGCCGTCGTCCAGCGTTGGCACCGCGCAGCCAGCAAGCACCAATGTCGCTGCGATAATCGGCGCGTTTCGTTTCTGCATGTCTACCTCACTCATTCTGATCGCTTCGTACCGGCAAGCGTTGCTCCAACCGCGTCGTTTCAAGGGGGCGGCTAGCTTCAAGCCTCCGCAGGGCGCCTTTCTTGCTGGACGAATATCCACTTGTTGCCCTTGAAGCTCTAGTTACTGTAGGGGCTATGTCAATGTGGAATCAATGAATCCTGAGGTCAATCCATGTCTTCCGACGGCAACCGCAACGATCACGGCCATCCGGGTGATCAAGAGCATTCTGACCCAAGAGGCAACTCCTGTTGCGACGCCAGCAAGGACGTCGCGTCCACGGCGCCAGCGCCGTCTGGCGGAAGGAGCTTTCAGGTCTCCGGGCTCGATTGCGCCGAAGAGGTGGCGATCCTGAACCGGGTTGTCGGGCCGAAAGTGGGCGGAACCGAACACCTGGCATTCGACGTGATCAACGGGCGAATGACCATCCTCGATAGCGCCGAGAGGATACCAGACGACGAAGTCACGCAGTTGGTCGCAACGACCGGCATGAGCGCCAAGCCATGGGATGCCGACAACGCAGCAGAGGACCAGGCGGCGCATCTGGCACGTCAGAAGCGCTTTACCTCGTTGAGCGGCGGCTTCTGGGCGGCGGGATTCCTTTTTCACATTGTCGAGACCGGCATGGGCGGCGCGCTCGGGCTCTTTGCGGGCCATGGCGAGGTGCCTATGCCTATGGTGGAAGCAGGGATCTTCGCCGTCGCGATTCTTTTTGGCGTCTGGCTTGTCGCGCCCAAGGCCTGGTCTTCGGCGCGGAGGCTTAGCCCCGACATGAACCTGCTCATGGTGGTGGCCGTCGCGGGCGCCATCGGCCTCGGCGAGTTTTTTGAGGCCGCGACGGTCGCCTTCTTCTTCTCGCTTTCGCTTTATCTTGAGAGCTGGAGCGTGGGGCGGGCGCGTAATGCGGTTTCCGCGCTCCTCGATCTGGCGCCGCCAACGGCGCGGGTTCTTTACGACGACGGATCTGAATCCGACGTTCCGGCCGCGGCCGTGGCAGTCAATGCAAGGTTTATCGTGCGCGGCGGCGACCGGATCCCCCTCGACGGTGAGGTCGTGGACGGGGCAGGGGCCGTCGATCAGGCCCCAATTACTGGGGAAAGCGCGCTAGTGCCCAAGGAACCAGGCGACGAGGTCTATGCCGGCACGATCAACGGCGAGGGCACACTGACGGTGCGGGCGACGAAGGCCGCCTCGGACACGGTGCTCGCGAAAATCATTCGCATGGTGGGCGATGCCCATGCCCGCCGCGCGCCGGTCGAACAGTGGGTGGCCAAGTTCGCGCGCATCTACACACCCATCGTGATGGCTTTGGCGATCGCCATCGCGCTGGTGCCGCCACTGCTGCTCGGCGGCGCCTGGGACTACTGGTTCTACAATGCTCTGGTCCTTCTGGTCATCGCATGTCCTTGCGCGCTGGTCATTTCTACGCCGGTCTCCATCGTGGCAGCGCTGACCGCGTCGGCACGGGCGGGGGTGCTCATCAAGGGCGGCGCCTATGTCGAGGCGCCGGGGCGGACCACGGCACTGGCGATGGACAAGACCGGGACGATCACCATGGGCGAGCCTGAGGTGGCGGCGGTTCACCCACTGGTCGGCGTTTCCGCACGCGATCTCATGGCGCTGGCAGCAAGCCTGGAGGCGCGGTCTTCACACCCGCTGGCACGCGCCATCCTCTCGCGCGCCGAAGCCGATGGTGTTTCCGTGTCTGCCGCAGAGGACACCCGTACCGTGCCCGGGCGCGGTCTGGAAGGACGCGCCGACGGGCGCGCTATCTGGCTCGGCTCGGATCGCTTCGCCGAAGAGAAGGGGTTCGGCAATGCCATTCCGGCGGATCTGCGGGATCGGATCGAAGGGGCAGGGAGCACCCTCGTTGCCGTGGGTGACGAGACCGGCGTGACCGGCGTACTGGAGCTTCGCGACCGCATCCGCCCAGATGCAAAGGGGATCGTTGCGCGTCTGCATGCGCAGGGTGTGAAGACCATCGTGATGTTGACGGGCGACAACGAACGCACCGCGCGCGCGGTGGCAGCCGAAGTCGGCATCGACGAGGTGCGCGCCGAACTTTTGCCAGAAGACAAGGTGACGGCCATTGAGGAACTCGTCGAAAGCCACGACATGGTGGCGATGATCGGCGACGGTGTGAATGACGCACCGGCCATGGCGCGGGCGCATTATGCCATCGCCATGGGCGCTGTCGGATCGGATGCCGCGATCGAGACGGCCGACATCGCGCTGATGACCGACGACATCGGCAAGGTACCCTGGCTTATCGGCCATTCGCGCCGTGCCATGACGATCATCCACCAGAATATCGGCATATCGCTGGCGACCAAGGCGCTGTTCGTCGGGCTGACCGCGTTCGGTATGGCCTCAATGTGGGGCGCCATTGCTGCGGATGTAGGCGTGTCTCTGCTGGTGGTCGCCAACGCACTTCGGCTCCTGAACGGCCATCAGGTTGAGGCCGGGCCTTCAGGCGGAGAACCGGTGGGCGAGCAGATGGCGAAAGGAGCACTGGCGCACGGTCATTGATCCGGCGGTTTCGGTAGCTCGATATCGCTTTTGCGGTCCAGCCACGCCAGCGCCCCGACAGAGAATTCCGAACCCCGGTAGGGTTCCGTCCAGGCGGTCTCGATGTCGTCCCAGGGCAGCGGCTCGAGATTTCCAAGAAAGAGCGTCAGACGGTAGGCCGCTGCCTCGGGAAGCCAAGGCGCCTCCTTGGCCGGCGTCGCGGCGACAGGTCCGGACAGGAGGAGCGCACTTGCGAGTGTGGCGAGCAGCACTCTCATAATATTTCGCATCACCACGGCCTCCAAAGTAAAAAGTTAGACATGGCTAACTTATCTACCCGAAGCAAACAAGTTGTCAATCCCGCTGTTTCGCTGCAAAGTCCCGAGTATGACAAAGCTACAATCACAAGGGCGTGAGCCATTCGAAGCGGTCGACCGGGCTCCCGAGGCGCAGGCCGATGGCTTTGCGACCGTGCGTCAGGCACATGAAAGCGAGATGGCGGAGGATTACGTCGAACTGATCGCGGAACTGATCGAGACGCGCGGGGAGGCCAGACCGGTCGAGATCGCCGAGCGGCTTGGCGTGAAGCCGCCGACCGTGACCAAGAACATCTCGCGGCTCAAGGCTGCTGGTCTGGTCCGGCGGGAGCCATACCGCGCGATATTCCTCACCGATGCCGGGCAGGACCTCGCGGAGATCTGTCGACGCCGCCACAGGGTCGTCGTCGCCTTTCTTCTGAGCCTGGGAATCGACGAAGAGACCGCGGAACGCGATGCGGAAGGGATCGAGCATCACGTCAGCGGGACGACATTGGAGGCGTTCGAGCGACGGCTCAATCAGAAATGAGCTCGCCTAGATGCACATTCGCGCGATTCTCTATCGGGACCTCGAGCTATCAGGTCTTCAAGCCGCTGACACGTTTGCGCAATTTCGAAGCTCGCTAGCCGAGAACCCGCGACAGCACGATGGTTGCAAACAGGGCGACAAGTCCGAAGGCGATCGCAGACGCTACCGCATATTGGAGGATATCCAGGTGATTCCCCCTCCTCCGTCGTGCCAGATAGCCACCCCAGATCGCGCCTCCGATAGCGCTCACGATCACAAGCATCAGGATACCTCCGTTCCAAAATGCCGCGCATCGGGATCTCGTCCGAGCAAACTGGCCAGCCAGCCGAAGACCCAGCACCCAAAAACAAGAACCAACAAGGTCCAGTCGCCGAACCGCGCATAGGGCGTTGGAGTACGCGCGCCCGGCAGGCCGGCATCAATGGTGCCTGTTTCCCCGGTATCAAGACGCGCGACGACATTTCCATTGGCGTCGATGATCGCGGATATTCCAGTGTTGGCCGCCCGGACCACGGGAAGTCCCTCCTCGACCGCGCGCATCCGCGCGGAGGCGAGGTGCTGCTCGGGTCCGATGCTGGTTCCGAACCAGGCATCATTTGTGGCGTTGAATATCCAGTCGGGGCGGAAAAGGTCATCGACCACGTGGCCCGGAAAGATGATCTCGTAACAGATCGCCACCGCGACCAGAGGCGCGCCAGGGATCGCCAGCGTGCGCGGCCCTGGTCCCGGCGTGAAATCGCCCAACCCTTCGGTCAGCCGCTCGATGGGCAGCCAGCCTTTCAGGGGCACATATTCCCCGAACGGAACAAGATGATGTTTTGCATACCCCGTCAGAACCTCGCCGCTGCCGTCATAGGCCTGAACCGTGTTGAAATATCTGGTTCCCCCATCGCCCTCCACTCGGTCAGGCGCACCTGTCAGTAGGATCCTGCCGTCTGGCAAAGCTGCAGATATCCGCGCGCGTGCCGCAGCATCTTCGTCCAGAAAGCCGGGGAAGGCCGTTTCCGGCCAAAGCAGCAAATCGAAACGTCCGGGTTGCGCGGACAAGCCCAGGTATTTTTCCAAGGTTCGCTGGCGGCTGCCCGGTACCCACTTCTCGACTTGTGGCACATTGCCTTGGACGATGCGCAAAGCAACGTCTGTCGGCGGCACGTCCTGCCCTGACCGAAGCGCACCGCCAACCCAGAAACCCGCCACAGCAACGGCGAAGAGCACGAGAACAGGCGCGCGTCTCTTTGGCGCCGCCACAGTCAACACACCTGGCAATATGCCGATGAAGACCGTGAGAAAGCCCAAACCGTAGCTTCCGACCCAGGCGGCGGGTTGGCGCAGGGCGGCATAGTCGACAAGGGCATAAGCGGCAAGGTTCCAGGGAAACCCTGTCAGGACATGACCCCGCAGCCATTCCGTGGCCACCCAGCAGGTTGCAAACAGCAGGCCCGCCGCAATGCCGCCGACAGCTCGGCGCTGCATGATGGCGGCAAAAAGCATCGCCGCCATGCCCGGGAAGATGGCAAGTCCGGCGGACAGACCCGCGACCGCCGGAATCGCCAGTGCGCCGAAACGTTCGGCATCGACGTAAAAGCTCTCGGCGATCCAGGAAATTCCAATCCCGAATTGGCCCAGTGCGAAAGCCCAACCGACAAGGAAAGCGCGCGAGGTTGAGATGTTCCGGAGAACGATAAAGAGCACGGAGAAGGCGACAGGGACCGCGATGAGCCAAGAAAACGGCGGAAGAGTCAAAACCGTCAATCCGCCGGCAGCAAGGGCAAGACCCATGCGCTGGAACAGGTTCAGGTCCTCACTAACGAACTGCGGCAATCCCGGCTTCATGAATCGGTCTGAAGTCGAGCGCCAACCCACGGCGCAATGAGCAGCAGCATCACGCCGCCAACCACAAAAACATCGGCCATGTTGAAGGCAGGCCAGTGCGCCGTCCCGATGTAGAAATCGAGGAAATCCGTCACCGCACGATAGCGCAGGCGGTCCAGAATATTGCCGAGTGCACCGCCGATGATCGCACCATAGGCAATGGCCTCGACCCGGCTGCTGGTACGGACCAGCATGAACGCCAGCCAGACGCAGATGCCAAGCGCCAGTAAGACAAGGCTCCACCACGGCGCGCCGCCGAGAAGCCCGAAGGTCACTCCGTCATTGCGCAGGTAGATGAGATTGAAGCCGGGAAAGACCGATACGCCGGAACTAAGAACAGTCGCATTGGACACAACGATTGCCTTCGTTGCCTGATCGACAAGAAAGGCGATCAGCGCAGCAAGCAGACCGACGAAGAGGCAAGTTCTCATCAGCTTATCCCAGCCAGACGTCGAGGAACAACATGATCACAAGACCAACGGCGAGGCCGAGCGTCGCCCTGTTCTGATGGCCGGATCGGTGGGTTTCCGGAATGATCTCGTGGCTGATGACGTAGAGCATCGCACCTGCTGCGAAGGCGAGACCCCAGGGCAGCAGCGGTTGCGAAAGACTGATAATCCCTGCGCCGAGAAGTCCACCGACGGGCTCGACGAGACCGGTCAGAGCGGCGATGCCCCAGGCGCGAAGCCTGGAATAGCCCTCGCCGAGCAACGAAACCGCCACCGCCAGACCTTCGGGGGCATTCTGTAATCCAATACCGATCGCAAGTGGCAACCCGCCCGACAAACCGTCAGCCCCGAACCCGACGCCGACGGCAAGCCCTTCGGGAAAATTGTGGATAGTGATCGCGATGATGAAAAGCCAGACGCGCCGCAGCGATGCGGCGTCGGGACCTTCCCGCCCCGTCTTGAAATGTTCATGCGGTAGCCGTTCGTTCATCAGAGCGATCGCGCCCATGCCAAGCAGGATCGCAACACATACGATGGCCGCCGGGAGAGCACCGTTGTCGAACTGTCCTTCAGCTGCGTCGAGAGCCGGGATGATCAGCGAGAAGAACGAAGCCGCGAGCATGACACCCGCCGCGAAGCCAAGCAGCAGATCGCGCGTGGCCCGGGACGGGATGCGCCCAAAAAGAACGGGGACCGCCCCGACCGCGGTCAGCGATCCGGCGGCCAGGCTTCCAAGAAAGCCAAGCGCTATGGGGGAGAGGGGTTCCAATTGTTAAGGTTCTGCCGCGAGTTCAGTCAGGAGCCGAGTAGCTGGTGTAGACCTCGGTCGATCCGTCTTCGTGGATCAGGAAGACATCGTAAGCCTCCCGGTCGTCCTCCGGTCCCATGCCGGGCGACCCGTAGGGCATTCCCGGCACCGCCAGGCCTACCGCGTCTGGCCGGTCCTCCAGCAGGCGTTGGATGTCAGCCGCCGGCACGTGGCCCTCGATCACATAGCCGTCGACCAAAGCCGTATGGCAGGAGACCATGCGCTGCGGCACGCCATTGTCGAGTTTGAAGCGCACAAGAGATCCTCCGAACATGTCCTCGCCCATCGGCGCGAAGCCATTCTCCTCGAGGTGCTTCATCCAGGACAGGCAACAGCCGCAGCCGTTTGTCTTCCGGACGTCGATCTGAATCGCCTCTGCGACGGCCTGCGCCGCAGGAAGCAAGGCAAATGCGATGGCAAGGGCGGGAGTAAATCGTTTCATGGATCAAAGCCTTTCGGTTGTCGTCTGTGCAAATTCGCTGGCGAGCCTCTCAGCAAGAAGTGAACGCGCCTCACGCAGTCGCTCAAGCGCGGCCGTGTCGTCCGCTTCACGCTCGGCCGCCTCTGCCAATCGGTCGTCAGAGAGAGGGTCGGTTGGGCGACCGTCCACCAGCACTTCGTAATGTAGGTTGGGGCCTGTCGCGGTACCCGTCGCACCGACCCGCCCGATCATATCTCCGGCCATCACGCGTTGCCCTTGTGTGAGCCCGTCCGGTACGGCGCTCAGATGCGCATAGCGCGTCAGGGTGTCGGAGCCATGAGCGATCTCGACGACCCGGCCATACCCACCGCGTCGGCCGATGAAGCTAACGCGGCCCGGCGCCGTCGCCTGTACCGGCGTGCCGCGCGCCGCCGCGAAGTCGACTCCTGTGTGCATCCGTACATTGCCGTAGACCGGATGGGTGCGGCGCCCGAACACAGAACTCAGCCGTGCACCTTCGACCGGTTGCGCAAACACGCGCAGGACTTCTCCGTCGACATAGATCGTCGCTTGGCCGCTGCCGTCGTTCGGCCAGACGATTTCATAGACCGAGCCATCGATATCCAGTGCGGCAAAGGCAAGCTCGGGCTGACCAATCCTCTTGTTCCCGTCTCGGGCCTCGCGCCAAAGGAGGCGCATCGTCTCGCCACCCGCAAGATCACGACGGAAATCCACGGTGCCGCCCAGCATCTGCGCCAGGTCCACCGCAAAACGGGCGGGGATGTCTGCCGTGTTCAGGGCGGCGAAAATCGAGCTCTCGATCACCGCCTCGCCGGCGAAAGTCACCAATTCGGGATCCGGGTCCAACACGCGGGCGGCAAGCTGTTCGCCGAAGACCGCCTCTATCCGGACACCGTCTTCGACGGCGAGCTCTACACGACGCGGGTTGTCGTCCGTTGTGGAAACCACCGTAATGATGTGACCCGGACGCAGACGGCGCAGATCGTATTCCGTGCCAATCGCCAAGGCGATTTCGGCGCGATCCGAAGCATCCAGCCCCGCATCGGAAAGGACCGCATCAAGCGTCTCGCCGGACGCAATCTCCCGCGACCAGGTGACCAGCGGGGGCTCGATAGATGGCAAGGAGGTATCAGCGGGGGAAACGGTCAGGAGCGGCCGGGGTCTGAACTCGAATGCGATATCCGCCTGGGCGAGTGTAGGGCGGACCGAATTGGTTTCGGTAATCCGAGGCGGCGCAAGCGGATTGGGAGTCCAGAGGGTCGCTTCAGCAATCGCAGGGGGCACCGGTTCTTTGGACAGAACGCCAGAGATGGCGATGGCGGTCACCGAAAATGCGCCTGCGACCGCAACGGCCGCCAAGACAGTTCTTATCTTCATGTTGCCCCCTCTACGTCTTCTGTCAGTGCGCGCTGGATCTTCGGCACCGCGAATTCTCTTTGCTCGTGATAGTCGATCATGGTGACGAGCTCACCCTCGGCATCGAACAGGAATACGCTTGCCGTATGGTTCATCGTATAGCCGCCGCCCTCAGTCGGGACGCGCTCAAATGAGGCACGAAACCCTTCTGCAGCGCGGGCAATTTGGTCTTCCGGCCCCGTCCAGCCACGAATGACCGGATGAAAATAGCCGACATATTCGGCCATGGCCTCGACCGTGTCCCGCTCCGGGTCGACCGTGATGAAGACCACGTTCATCTCTGATGCTTCGTCGCCCAGTTCCTCAAGCCAGCCGGAAATATCCGATAGGGTCGTCGGGCAGACGTCCGGGCAGTAGGTGAACCCGAAAAACACCATTGTGGGACGACCGATCAGGTTGCCAGGCCCTACCTCATTTTCCTCGTGGTCGGTCAGCCGGAACTCCATCGCCGATAGGGGCAGGGGCCGCTGCCCTTTTGGTTCAGGCGCACCGGGCCCGTCCACCCGCCACCAGCCCACGAAGAGCGTCAGGCCAAGAACGCCGGCACCGGCTGCGCCGTATAGAAGGAGCTGCCGACGTTGCATCAGCCCTCCGGTCCACGCGCGGCGATTCCGAGGATTGGGACCTCGACCGTCACCTTGCCGCCATCCGAGAAGGTCAGTGTCAGCGGGAAATTCTCGCCTTCGGTCATCGGCTCTTGCAGCTTCATGAGCATGGCGTGCAACCCGCCCGGCTCCAATGCCACGCTTTGGCCGGGCTCAATCGTGATCTCGCCTGCAGGCGCCATGGAACTGACGCCATCGGAGTTGGTTTTCGACTCATGGATCTCGGGCATCATTGCCAGCGGTGTCGCAAGTCCGGTCAGCGTAACGGCGTCTTCACCCGTGTTGCGCACGGTCATATAGGCGGCACCTGGCCTGTTGACGCCGATCGAGGCGCGGGACCACGCATTCTCGACCACGACATCCTCCGAACCGGCCAGTGCGGGGGCCGACAGCCCTGCAACCGTCAAAAGCACGGCCAATGCATTGGTATATCTCAACTTCTTCACCACTCGTTTCTCCTGCCTCCGCAAATCAGCTTTGGCTTGCCGCAACTTCCACTGCCACCAGCCTCTGCAATTCGGCCTCACCGAACGGATCGAGAGGCTTGCCGTTCACGAAGAACGTGGGCGTTTGGCGGACCCCGACTGTCTCGACATCGGCGCGGTCCTGGTTGAGCACCGCCACAACACCGGGGGCCAGCATCTGTGTCCGGGCAGCTTCGACATCCAGACCTCCGCTTGCTGCAATCTCAAGGATCAATCCGGGTGCCGGGGTCCCGTGAGACGCCCATCTGGGCTGCTCTCGCAAGACTGCCTCGAGCACAGGTTCAAACACGTCCTGCATGCGCGCCGCCTCGAGCACACGGATCGCTTCTACCGACGCCTCGCCGTGAAAAGGCGTATAGCGGATTACAACGCGCACCGCGTCTCCGTGCTCCGCCATGATATCCTCGACGACCGGATAGAAAGCGCGGCATGCCTCGCAGGCCGGGTCGAAGAATTCAACGATGGTTACGGGCGCATCCTCGGGCCCGAGGATCGGGGAATAGGGTCGGATCAGCGCGTCGGCCATTTCAGGGTCGATGGGATCGGACGCGGCAATCGGGTCGGGGCGGGTGGCATACCAGGCGGCACCGCCGAAACCGGCGACCCCGAGCGCGAGAACGGACAGGATGAGGCCGCGTCGTTTCATTTTTGTGTTTCCTTCAGTGAGAGAGCCGACAGCAGACCGATCATCGCGAAGGCGACGAGCGCCATCAAAGGAATCGGAATGCCGAAGACCAGTTGATTGTCGTCGGTACAGGATGGGCCGGTCGCCGTGCAGGGCTGGATACGCTCGGGGATAACGCCGACATAGAGGCCCAAGTGCCAAAGCGCGACGGCGGCACCGCCCAAAGCCAGCGCGATCCCGTAGCGACCCACGCGCCGATCCTGCCACCACAGCCCAAGCCCGAGGATGATGGCCAAGGGGAACATGAAGGCACGCTGGAACCAGCAGAGCACGCAAGGTGTCTGCCCCAGAACCTCGCCGATGAAGAGCACGGCAAGCGACGCGGTGAGCGCGATGATCCAGGCCAGGCCAAGGGCCGTCTCTCCGGAAAGTCGGGTCATGACGATCAGATCCTCTGTCTCAGATCGGCGAGGATCTCTTCGGCGGGCGTGCCGTAGGGCCAGGAGTCCGCGAAGCCTGCTTGCGTGTCGAAAAGGAAAAGATGCGACGTGTGACCCATCGTGTATCCGCCCGGCGCAGTCGCCTGCTCGATCCGCTCAAAGAATATCGGAAAGGTTTCGGATGTCGCGGCGATCTGCTCCGGTGTACCGGTCAGCCCGATGATCCCTGCGTCGAACAGGGGCACATACTCGGCAAGTGCAGTCGGCGTATCCCGCTCCGGATCAATCGTTATGAAAATCGGCTGAACCATTGCTGCCTCATCGCCCAGGCCCTCCATCACGGCCGCGACTTCGGACAGTGTTGTCGGACAGACGTCGGGGCAATTGGTGAAGCCAAAGAAGACCAGCATCCAGCGCCCTGCGAAATCTTCGTCCGTTTGGACCATGCCGCGATGATCGGTCAGTTCGAAATCAGCAAGAAACGGTGGTTCACTCTCGGTGCGGGCAAGATCGGCACGGTAGTCGGACCATAGCAACAGCCAGATGAAAACGAACGCCGCCGCGCCCGCCAACACCCACAATACCTTCTGAAGACCTGAAAGCCTCACGCCGCTCCGCCCGAACCTGATTCTATATTTTGTGTGCGTTTACATCCTCTAGCTACTGTAGGTTCAAGCGTGATTGTCATCGATCGGCCAACAATCACCGATCTGTGAAACTCGGGTGAAGCTTGTGATGCGCACCGCATAAAGCTACACCCACTGTAGGTAATGTGGGGAGCGGAAATGCTGACGATTGGGACGCTGGCGAAGAAGACCGGAACAAAGGTGCAGACCATCCGGTATTACGAGCAGATCGGACTTATGCCTGAGCCCGGCAGGACCGAGGGGGGCCAACGACGCTATGGCGACGCCGAACTCGACCGCTTGTCATTCGTCCGGCACGCACGGCAACTGGGGTTCTCGTTGGACGCGATCCGTGAGCTCCTCGATCTCAGCGATCATCCGGGAAAGTCCTGCGCTGAGGCGGATGCAATAGCCCGTCGGCAACTCAAACAGGTCGAGCAACGATTGGCGCGGCTCGAGGCGCTGCGGACGGAATTGAAGCGGATGGTGCATGAGTGCAGCGGCGGACAGACTTCTGATTGCCGTGTGCTCGAGGTACTGCGCGACCATTCCGAATGCCTGACCGACCATGAAGAGATCGGCGCCTGAGCAATTTCGACGACCTTTGATCGGAACGCAAAAAGCCAGGTGTTAGTTACTCATTGGCAATTCACTAATTTGGATACCCGGCATGGCGGAGCAGAGAAACGCAACGGAAAGACGCACACTCTGGATCGTGCTGGGTCTCAACATCGGGCTGGCAGTCGCTTTCTTCGCCTCGGGCGCATTCGGCGAGTCAAGCGCGCTTATAGCCAATGGCCTCGACAATCTGTCGGACAGTTTCGTCTACGCGATCAGCCTCTTCGCGCTGTCCCGCTCCGCCAAGTGGAAGCGCGGAGCGGCGAACGTTTCGGGCGGCCTGCTGATCCTCTTCGCCCTTGGAATCCTGTATGACGCGTGGCGCCGCTACGTCGGCGGATCGGATCCTCTTGGCACGATCATGATTGTCATGGCGCTGGTAGCGGCGGCCATCAACGCGCTTTGCGTCTGGCTGCTGGCACGGCTTCGCGATCCAGACGTAAACATCCGAGCGGCGAATACGTTCAGCTGGAACGACTTCGCGGCCAATCTCGGAATCGTCGTCGCAGGCGGGCTCGTAGCCTGGCTCGGAACGAATTGGCCGGACCTTGTCGTGGGCGTGATTGTCGCCGGCATCGCGGCCTGGGGTGGCGTCGGAATCCTGAGAGACGCGCATGGTGAACACCACAAGGCGGTGCACAATGACGATCAGGTAACCAAGGACTCGGCCTGAAATCGGGGCTTGAAGCTACAGTGACTGTAGCAACTACATATTCTCGTGAACGATTCGAGGAGGTATCCCGTGAACCCCGCCGACCCTCATTTGGCCAAAACCCGGCTGCTGGATTTTGACGCGACCTCAATTGCAAAACTGATCGAGGAGCGCGGCTGGGCAGACCTTCCCAGCGACGACCGAATTGGGGCCATCTACGATTTCGTCAGGAACGAGATTACCTTCGGCTACAACCGCGCCGACGACATTCCGGCGTCCGAGGTCCTCGCAGATGGCCACGGGCAGTGCAACACCAAGGGCACGCTCCTCATGGCCCTGCTGCGTGGCGTGGGAGTTCGCTGCCGACTGCACGGGTTCACAATCCACAAGGCGCTTCAGAGAGGCGTCGTTCCGGAACTCGTCTATCCCCTCGCGCCGTCCGAAATCCTCCACTCCTGGGTAGAGGTGGACTTGGGCGACGGATGGGTCAATCACCGCCAGAACTTCGGATTTGTGCGCGACTTGCTCTATCGCCACGTCATCCGTCACTGGATGAATGCCAGGGTTCGCCGCATCCGCCGCGGAATCTTGCCGCCGGTCCCCGGATTCGATCGGCCGAACCACCGCCATGAGGAGACGAACCGTGCCGCATGATCACGGCCACGCCCACATCGATCCTCAATCCGGTGATCGTCGCGTCTCCATCGCCATCTGGGCCAACGGCCTCCTGACGGTCGCGCAGATCGTCGGCGGGATCCTTTCCGGCAGCCTCGCGCTGATCGCGGATGCCCTCCACAATTTCTCGGACATGGCGTCGCTGGTGATCGCCTTCTTCGCGCGTAAGATCGCTCGCCGCCCGGCGGACAAGCGCATGACCTTCGGCTATGGGCGGGTAGAAATCGTCGCAGCGCTCATCAACTACACGACACTTATCCTGATCGGCTTCTACCTGATCTACGAGGGTGGCATGCGCATGATCGACCCACCAGAGGTACAGGGCTGGACGGTGGTGATCCTGGGCGGTGTGGCACTGGTCGTCGACACGTTGACGGCGCTGCTCACCTATTCGATGCAGAAAGGCAGCGTGAACATCCGTGCGCTCTTCCTGCACAACCTATCGGACGCTTTGGCCTCCGTGGCGGTCATCATCGGCGGCTCGCTCATCCTCCTCTACAACATGCGGTGGGTCGACCCGGCGATCACCATCGGCATCGCTCTCTACATCCTCTACCTCGCATTTACCGAGATCGGCGGTCCGATTCGGACGCTGATGCTCGGCAGTCCACCGGACATCGATAATGAAACCGTCGTTCAGGCGATGCGGGGTGTGGATGGTGTCGCGGACGTTCATCACGTGCATCTGTGGCAGATGCAGGAGCACGAGGCGGCTCTGGACTGCCACGTCGTGCTGACAGCGGACGGCTGGGGTCAAATCGAAAAGATCAAGGCCGCGATCAAGGACCGGCTGAAGGACGATTTCAGCATCGGTCATTCGAGTCTGGAATTTGAGCACGAAGACCGCGCACACGAAAACGCTGACCTTTACGGTCACGGCAAACCGGAAAAAGAGGAGGAAAACCATGTTCACCGAGACACTGACAGCTCATGACGACACGATTGGCCTCGCCTGCGAGGGCAAGCTCAGCGAAAGCGACCTGAAACGGATGCACGCCCTGCTTCATGAGCGCCTGCAAGAGACAAGTAAGCCCGGCCTGGTTCTCGATCTCACGAGGTTCGAAGGCTACGATGGGCCGTCCGCTCTGCTCGAAGATCTGAAAATCGACACAGCCCATAGGAATGACTTCCGCCGCGTCGCTGTGGTGGGCGAAGGGGCTTTGTTGGAGTGGGGAACCAGGTTCGCCGACGTGCTGACCACGGCAGAACTCCGTTAGTTCGACCCGGCGGAAATGAAGGCGGCAATCGCCTGGGCAAGTGAAAGGTAGAGTAGCTTTCAATCAGATGCCTTCGCAGAAGACAGCATCTGTTCGAAACCATAAACAAAAGAACTACAGCAGTTGCGAGACCCAAGAGCAATCCGAAAGTTCTGAACATGGTCGCTCCTTTCGCAAAGGAGTAACTTTGGTACGGTGGCACTGGGGAGTGGACAAAACATGGGGGTCATCTTCGTCGTTGCGGTCCGTGCTAAGGTGAGTTCTTTGCGTGTGGGGCTGCC
>NZ_MPZQ01000014.1:0-44296 GCF_002020045.1 Thioclava sp. F28-4
GCGGTTGTAGCTCAGTTGGTTAGAGTACCGGCCTGTCACGCCGGGGGTCGCGGGTTCGAGCCCCGTCAACCGCGCCACTTTCCCCTCCTTTACGGTAAAGTTGCGTTTGTGAAACGCGCATCTGTCGCTTATATCCGGGCGAAGTTTCGGGAGGAGCGTATGCGCTGGATCAAACAGGTTTTCGACCACATCACCCTGCTGCAGGCGGTGCTTTTCGCAGCACTGCTCGGTCTCGCACCATTCACCCCAGAGCCACATATCTGGGAAAAGCTGAAGATGTTGATGGCGGGTACGCTGGTGCGTCCGATCGACTGGTTCGATCTGGTGATGCACGGGCTGCCGTGGATCGTGCTGGCGGTGAAGCTGGCGCAATGGGTGAAGACGGGACAGACCGGGAAATCCGGTAGAGGTGCGCAATGAAAGACGACATGGACGCCAAAGGGCTGATCGAGACGATGGGCGCGGCCGCGCGTGCGGCGGCGGCGGAGCTGGCCTTCGCCAGCGCTGAGGTGAAGAAAAAGGCGCTGGAAGCGGCCGCCGATGCGGTGCTCGCGCGCAAGGGCGAGATCATTACCGCCAATGGCGAGGATATGGCCTACGGCGCGGAGAAGGGGCTGAGCCCCGCGATGATGGACCGGCTGATGCTGGACGACGCGCGGATCGAGGCGATCGCCAAGGGTCTGCGGGCGGTGGCTGCGCAGCGCGATCCGGTGGGCGACACGATCGCGGAATGGGACATGCCCTCGGGGCTGCATATCAAGCGCGTGCGCACGCCGCTTGGCGTGATCGGCGTGATCTATGAATCACGGCCCAATGTGACCGCGGATGCGGGCGCGCTGTGTCTGAAATCGGGCAATGCGGTGATCCTGCGCGGCGGCTCGGAGAGCTTCCATTCCAGCCGCGCGATCCATGCCTGCCTGCTCGAAGGTCTGCGCGCCGCGGGGCTGCCCGAAGCGGCGGTCCAGCTTGTGCCCACCCGCGACCGCGCCGCCGTGGCCGAGATGCTGCGCGCGACCGAATACATAGACGTGATCGTGCCGCGCGGGGGCAAGGGGCTCGTCGGGCTGGTGCAGGCCGAGGCGCGCGTGCCGGTCTTCGCGCATCTCGAAGGCATCTGCCATATCTATGCCGACGGGGCTGCCGATCTGGAGCGGGCGCGGGCCGTGGTGGTGAACGCCAAGACCCGGCGCACCGCGATTTGCGGTGCGATGGAATGTCTGCTGATCGACCGCGCCTTCTGGGAGAAACATGGAGGCGTGCTGATCGAAGATTTGCTCAAGGCTGGCGTCGAAGTGCGCGGCACGGGCGATCTGCTGCAAATCGAGGGCGTCATCGAGGCGAGCGCGGAAGATTTCGGGCGCGAGTTCCTCGATATGATCTGCGCGGCGAAGATAGTCGATGGCGTGGATGGCGCGATCGAACATATCCGCCGCTATGGCAGCCAGCATACGGAATCGATCCTGACCGAGAATGACGCCGCTGCCGACCGCTTCTTCGAGCGGCTCGACAGCGCGATCCTGATGCGCAACGCCTCGACCCAGTTCGCCGATGGCGGCGAGTTTGGGATGGGCGCAGAGATCGGGATCGCGACTGGCAAGATGCATGCGCGCGGCCCGGTGGGTGCCGAGCAACTGACGTCGTTCAAATATCTAGTGACGGGGCATGGCACGGTGCGCCCTTAAGGCGCACCGAACATCCCTGAGACCTCAGAACGCGATCGTGCCGCCGTCGGCGTCGACCGACCAGTCGAGCCTGCGGCCCTGCCGCGATGCCTCGCGCGGTAGAATCGCGAATTGCACCCGCGCGGGCGTCAGTTCCATCTGGGCCCCGTCGAGCACGGCGAAAAACTCCCGGTCAGGCCGCGCTTTCTCGGACCGCGCGGTGATCATCCAGCCATCGCCGCAGGGCAGCGCGCGTAGCGTGCCGCCGAAGGGCAGCGCGGTCTCCAGGCAGAGCATCGCGAGAAACGCCAGCTTCACCTCGGCGCGCGGTGCATCGCCCGGCACTTTCCACTCGTAGTCCAGACGGCTCTGCGCCGATAATTCGCCCAACATTCCGGCGACTTCCGCCTCGCCAAGCTGTTGTTCCGCGCCGGCTCGCCCGAAGGCCACCCGGAAGAACTTGACGCGCGCATTCGCCGCCGCCACGCTTTGGGCGATCAACTCGACCTCGGGCCCGGGCGCATCGCTCGTCATGGTGAGCAATTCGACCCCATTGCCGATCGCCCCGATCGGGCTGATAAGGTCATGACACAGGCGCGAGCCCACAAGGGCCGTCAAATCATCGTCGTCCGTACCGGCATTGGCGGTCTCGAATGGCATTAAACTCTCCAATAGGTGAAATGTGATCTATGAAATTCTCGAACCCGGCATGCTGGTCAGAAACCCGGCCCAGCCCGACTGGGGCACCGGACAGGTTCAATCGCGTATCGGCGAAAAAGTGACGGTAAATTTTGAGCATCAAGGCAAGCTTGTCCTGGACGGGCGGCGGGTCGCGCTGGAATTGGTTTTCTCTGAACAAAGTTGACGAATGGTTAACAGCTTCGTGAGGTCGTGTGGGAAACCTTCAACCTTGGGATGTGGCGATTGAACCCTCCGTGATGCGCCGATGACACGGCGCGCACCGCGCGATATTGCCAATCCGGGCGCGGCTTTCTAAACCGGGCCAGCGAAGATCGGCAGGAGGACGCCCGTGATCGACAGCGCCGCATTCGAAATCAGGCTGGCCCGTGATGCCGCCGATCTCGTGGCGTCGCAGCGGCTCCGCTACCGCGTTTTCGTCGAAGAGCTCGGCGGCGGCGGTGAGACGGTCGATCACGAAAATCGTCTGGAAAGCGACCGGCTCGACCCGGTCTACGATCACCTGCTGCTGGTCGATCCCGCACGCGCGGAAGGCGAGCATGTGGTGGGCGCCTATCGGCTTCTGCCCTCGGATCGGCTGGAGCGCGCGGGGCAATTCTATTGCGACAGCGAATACGATCTCTCGCCGCTGATCGGCACGGGCCGCAAGCTCTTGGAACTTGGCCGCTCCTGCGTCGATCCGGACTATCGCGGCGGGGCGGCGATGCTGCTGCTGTGGAACGCGCTCGCCGATTATGTGCTGGCCCATGACATCGAGATTCTCTTCGGCGTGGCCTCCTTCCACGGCACCGATGCCGAGATACTGAAAGCGCCGCTCTCCTGGCTGCATCACCATCATCTTGCGCCTGAACATATGCGCCCACGCGCACGGCCCGAAGCCTATCAGCCGATGGACCTCGTGCCCGAGGAGGCGCTGGATCGGCGCGCGGCTCTGGCTCAGATGCCCAATCTGATCAAGGCCTATCTGCGGCTTGGCGGTTTCGTGGGCGAGGGAGCTTTCATCGACCGTCCCTTCAACACCACCGATGTCCTTTTGCTGATGGATACCAAAGCGATGAGCGACAAGCATCGCAGCTTCTACACCCGTCGTTTCGAGGGCCGCGCGTGAGCTGGATCGAGGACGAGCCCGATCCCAAACCGCTTGGCGCGCTCGATTGGACGCGGGCTGTGTTGCGCGGTCTGATCTGGGGGCTGATGCTGCTGATCGGGCTGATCGTGCTGCTGCTGGTGCGGCTGGTGGAGCGCCCGGTTCACGGGCTGGCGCGGCCCTGGACGCCGTGGATCACGCAGGCGGTGTGCCGGATGAGCTTCCCGATCCTCGGGCTCTCATACAGCGTCACCGGGCGTCCGATGACCAAGATCGGCGCGGTGGTCGCCAATCACGGGTCGTGGCTCGATATCTTTGCGCTCAACGCCTGCCAGCGGGTTTATTTCGTCTCCAAGGCCGAGGTCGCCAATTGGCCCTTCGTCGGCTGGCTCGCCCGCGCAACGGGCACCGTCTTCATCAAGCGCGACCCGCGCGAGGCCAAGACGCAGCAGGAGCTGTTCGAGGAACGCATCCGCGCGGGCCATCACCTGCTGTTCTTCCCCGAGGGCACCTCGACCGATGCGCGCCGAGTGCTGCCCTTCAAGCCGACGCTGTTTCAGGCCTTCTACAGCCACGGGCTGGAGCGCGTGATGCAGATCCAGCCGGTCACCGTCGTCTACACGCCCCCCGCGGGCGAGGACGTGCGGTTCTATGGCTGGTGGGGCGATATGGGCTTCGGGCCGCATCTGATAAAAGTGCTGGCCCAGAAGCGGCAGGGCGCGGTCGAGGTGGTGTTTCACACGCCGCTCTCCGTCTCCGACTATCGCTCGCGCAAGGAGCTTGCTTGGGCGGCGGAAAGTGCGGTGCGTCGGGGCCTGCCTTACGAGATCGCGCGCGCCCGGTAATAGGCCAGAACGTAGAGGCGGATGGCCGTGGCAAGGCCCGTCTCGGTGCCGCGATCCACATCAATTTCGGCTGCCAACTCGTTGAGGCCAAGGTTCTTTTCGGTCGCGATGTCGCGGAAGGCACGCCAGAATTCATCCTCCAGCGTGACCGAGGTGCGATGCCCGCCCAGCGTCAGGGAGCGTTTCTTCGGTCGGCTCATTCGTCGTGCTCGCGCTGATGCCCGTCGAGATCGCGCCGCTCTTTCGTGGCGCGGCTTTCCTGAAGCGTCTTCTCTGCCTTGCTACGTCCGAATTTCTCAGCGTTCACAGAGCCTTGCTCACGTTTCTTCACGCGGGCCTGCTGTTTGCGAAACTGATTGAGATTGGTGACCTTGCTCATAAGCAAAGAGTGCCACAGCCGATCGGATCGGGAAAGGGGCTTGGGCGCGCCTGCATGAGGCGCGCCCGAAGGGTTTATTCGACTTCGACCAGCGCGTGGCGCTTCTTACCCGCGCTCAGCTTCACCGGGGTCTCCAGATCGGCGGCGGTGAACATACGGCCCGGATCGGCGCAGGTCTCGTCATCGACCTTGAGCGCGCCTTCCGCGATCAGCCGCTTGCCGTCCTTGCCCGATTTCGCAAGGCCCGAGCGCACGACGAGCTGTGCAAGGCTGATCCCGTCGCCCAGTTCCTCGACCGTCAGCGTGAGCGTCGGCAGGTCGTCGCCCACGCCACCTTTCTCGAAGACTTCGCGCGCGGTCGCCTCGGCGGCATGCGCCGCGTCCCAGCCGTGGCAGAGCGCTGTGACCTCGTTGGCCAGACGCACCTTCGCCGCGTTGATCTCGGAGCCTTCCAGCGCGCCCAGACGCTCGCATTCTTCGACCGGAAGCTCGGTGTAAAGCTTCAGGAAACGGCCCACATCGGCATCGGTCGTGTTGCGCCAGAACTGCCAGAACTCGTAAGGGCTCAGCATGTCCGAGTTCAGCCAGATCGCGCCGCCCTGGCTCTTGCCCATCTTGCGGCCGTCCGAGGTGGTCAGAAGCGGCGAGGTCAACCCGTAGATCTCGTGATCGAGCACACGGCGCGTCAGGTCGATCCCGTTGACGATATTGCCCCACTGGTCCGAGCCGCCCATCTGCAGCAGGCAGCCGTAGCGGCGGTTCAGTTCGAGGAAGTCATAGGCCTGCAGGATCATGTAGTTGAATTCGAGGAAGGACAGCGATTGCTCGCGATCCAGCCGCGATTTCACGCTCTCGAAGGACAGCATCCGGTTGACCGAGAAATGCCGCCCGATATCGCGTAGAAATTCGAGGTAGTTCAGCCCGTCGAGCCATTCCGCGTTGTTCAGCATGAGCGCATCGGTCGGTCCGTCGCCGTAATCGAGGTATTTCGCGAAGACCTGCTTCATCCCGGCGATGTTTTCGTCGATCGCTTCGGGCGTCAGCAGCGGGCGCTCATCGGAGCGGAACGACGGATCGCCGACCTTCGTGGTGCCGCCGCCCATCAAGGTAATCGGCTTGTGGCCGGTCTTTTGCAGCCAGCGCAGCATCATGATGTTCAGCAGGTGGCCGACATGCAACGACTTCGCCGTCGCATCATAGCCGATATAAGTCGGCACGACCCCCTTCGCCAAAGCCTCGTCCAGCCCCTGATAATCCGTGCAGTCGGCCAGAAAGCCCCGCTCGATCATCACGCGCATGAAGTCTGATTTCGGATGGTAGGTCATCGTGCTTGTTCCTTTCGTCTGAGCGTGCGTATATCGGGGCAGGCGACGAGAGGGAAGCCATGTTGAAATCCGGGCCGGTCTGGGCAGTTGGCGCCATGTCGGGCACGTCCTTGGACGGGGTGGACGCGGCGCTCGTTTTGACCGACGGAACCCGCATTCTCGATTTCGGCCGCAGCGACTACCGCCCCTATACCGAGGCCGAGCGTGCGACGCTCCACGCAGCTCTCGGGCATTGGCCCGGAGAGGCGGGTGTGGAAGAGGCCTGCGAGGTGGTCGAGACCGCCCATGCGGAACTGCTCAGCGGATTGGGAGAGGCGCAGGTCGTGGGGTTTCACGGCCAGACGCTCGCCCATGATCCCTACGGGATGCAGGGCCCGCGCCGCACCCATCAGGCAGGCGACGGCTCGGTTCTGGCCGAGGTGCTGTCGCGCCCGGTGGTCTGGGATTTCCGCTCCACCGATGTGGAGATGGGCGGGCAGGGCGCGCCGCTCGCGCCGTTCTTCCATTTCGCCTGCGCGAAATACGCCAAGCTCGATGCGCCGGCGGTGTTTCTGAACCTCGGCGGCGTCGGCAATGTCACCTGGGTCGATCCGCGCCAACCTTCGGCAGAGGTGCCCGGTGCGGTTCTGGCGTTTGATACCGGCCCTGCCAACGCGCCGATCAACGACTTGATGCGGCTCCGGCGCAAGGCCGAGTTCGATGCGGGCGGCGAACTGGCGCTGGCGGGCACGGTCGACAAGGCCATGGTCGAGGCCTTCCTGACGCATCCCTATTTCCTGAAAATGCCGCCGAAATCGCTCGACCGGAACGATTTCCATGACATCCTGACCCGCGTGGCGGAGCTGGATGATGCGGATGCGGCAGCCACGCTGACAGCCTGTGCGGCTGCTTCGGTCGCGCGCGCGGGCGAGCATTACCCGACGCCGCCCAAGGCGATCTATGTCTGCGGCGGCGGGCGGCTCAACACCGCGCTGATGGTGGCGTTGCAGCGGCGCATGAACGTGCCGGTGCAGCCGGTGGAGGATATCGGGCTCGACGGCGACATGCTCGAGGCGCAGGCCTTCGCCTATCTCGCGGTGCGGGTCGCGCGCGGCATGGCGACCTCGGGACCCTCCACGACCGGGGTTCCGGCGCTGATCGGCGGCGGCAAGGTCTCGCGGCCCGGCTAATTTCGCATCACTTGACGCCGATCATGCCGCGCCGCGGCGGACGGCGCTAGGATCCGCCTCAACGCAGAGGGTAATTCGATGTCTCAAACTCCAACCGATCCCTGTCCCACGCCGCAGGCGCGCAAGCAGGCCCCGTTCTCGAACCGGGCCGCGGCGGTCTTCCTCGCGGGGCTCAGCTTCGTCGTCATGGTCGTCTCCGGCCTCGTCGTCAGCATCGCGCCCTCGGGCCGGGTGGCGCGGGATATCGACTGGTCGCTCCTCGCGCTGAACCGCGCCGATTGGGAGCTGTTGCACCTCGCGATGGGGGTGCTCTTCATCTTCGCCGGGGTCTGGCACATCAAGCTGCATTGGCCGGTGATCCGCAACCTGCTCTGGTCGGCGGCGGCGCAGACGCTGTGCCACCGGCGTGAACTGGCGCTGGCGGTCGGGCTGGTCGTCGCGGTGATCGTGCTGACGCTGCTCTGGTGGCCGCCGATCAGCTGGCTCGATCAGCTCTCGCGTTGGGCGAGCATCGGGCTCTGGTGATCAGCGGGGGATGTCGAAGCCTCTCGGGGCCAGTTCGAACCCCTCGAAGCGAAAGCCCGGCGAGACGGTGCAGCTGACGAGGCTCCACGCCCCGGTCGAGCGCGCCGATTGCCACTGGCCCGCGGGCACGATCCCCTGCGGTTGATCGCCGCCAAGCACGTCGGGCCCCAACAGCAGTTCCAGCACCGGCCCCGCCTCCTGCGGCGCGATATCGAGCTGCACCGGCGCGCCTGCGTGGAAATGCCAAATCTCGGTCGCGTCCACCCGGTGCCAATGGCTGCGCTCGCCCGCCTTGAGCAGGAAGTAGATGCAGGTGCCCGCCGGGCGCGCGCCATCTGCGGCCTCGGCTTCCCAGGTCTGGCGGAAATGCCCGCCCTCGGGATGGGGCGCGAGGCCGAGGGCTTCGATGATCGCGTCGGCCTCACTCATGCGAAAAGCTCCTTCGCCAGCGTCTCGAAATCGGGCGCGATCGCATCCCATTCCTCGCTCGGCACAAGGTCCTTGTCCTGAGCGGGCCCGTATTCGGTGGGGCGCGGCACGAAAGCGGTCTGTAGCCCCAGCGCCCGGGCCGCTGCGAGGTCGTCGTTATGCGCGGCCACCATCATCACCTCTTCGGGCGGCAGGCGCAGCGCGGCGCAGGAGGCAAGATAGACCTCAGGCTTGGGCTTGTAGTCGCGCGCGATATCCGCGCCCAGGATGCAATCCCACGGCAGCCCCGCATGGCGCGCAAGCCGCGTCATCAGCGCGATGGACCCGTTGGAGCAGGGCGCGATGATCGCATGGCGCTTGAGCGCGTGAAGACCGCTGACCACATCGGGCCAAGGGTTGAGCCGCTCCCAGACATGCGAGAGGCTATCGGGCGCCGAAACCGCGAAGCGCTTGGCCACCCGGTGTAGGTTCTCGCGATGCAGATCATCGAGCGCCACGTAGCCGCGCCCGCCGTCGCGAATGCGCCGCATCGCAGGATCGTATTCGGCGCGCCACGCATCGGCGAAGGCAAGGGAATCGATCCCGGGAAAGGCGATCTCCACCTCATGCGCGACCGAGTTGCGCCAATCGACACAGGTGCCGAACACATCGAAAATCAGAGCCTTGATCATGGCCCGACAGTGACGCGGATCGCGGCGCGGCGCAATCGCCCCTTCGGCTTGGCTCAAATATCCTCGCCGAAGGCGAAACGAAAACCCCCGGCGAAGCGCGTGCTCCGCCGGGGGCTTGGGTGTCTCAATTCAAGGTACGCTTAGCGCAGGATCGAACGCCCCGCATATTCCGCGGTCTCGCCCAGCGATTCCTCGATACGGATCAGCTGGTTGTACTTCGCGAGCCGGTCCGAACGTGCCAGCGAGCCGGTCTTGATCTGACCGCAGTTGGTGGCCACCGCGAGATCGGCGATGGTCGCGTCCTCGGTCTCGCCCGAACGGTGGCTCATCACATTGGTGAAGCCCGCGCGGTGCGCCATATCGACGGCCTGCAGCGTTTCGGTCAGCGTGCCGATCTGGTTGACCTTAACCAGCATCGAATTCGCGACGCCCTGCTTGATGCCATCGGCCAGACGCGTCGGGTTGGTCACGAAGAGATCGTCGCCCACCAGCTGCACCTTGTCGCCCAGACGCTCGGTCAGGAGCTTCCAGCCTTCCCAGTCGTCTTCGGCCATGCCGTCTTCGATCGAGATGATCGGATAGGCGCCCAGCAGCTTCTCGAGATAGTCGACATTCTCTTCCGAGGTCAGCGACAGGCCTTCGCCCTTCATCTCGTATTTGCCGTTCTTGTAATACTCGGTCGAGGCGCAATCCATCGCGAGGTAGATGTCCTCGCCCGGCTTGTAGCCCGCTTTCTCGATCGACTTCAGGATGATGTCGAGCGCGGCGGTGGTCGAGCTGAGTTCCGGAGCAAACCCGCCCTCATCGCCCAGACCCGTCGTCATGCCCGCCGCCGAAAGCTCTTTCTTCAGCGTGTGGAACACTTCCGAACCCATGCGCACCGCGTCGCGGATATTGCCCGCCGAGACCGGCATGATCATGAATTCCTGGATGTCGATCGGGTTGTCGGCATGCTCGCCGCCATTGATGATGTTCATCATCGGCACCGGCAGGACGCGGGCCGAGGTGCCGCCGACATAGCGATAAAGCGGCAGCGTCGAGAAATCGGCCGCCGCTTTCGCGCAGGCGAGCGAGACGCCGAGGATCGCGTTGGCGCCGAGGCGGCCCTTGTTCTCGGTGCCGTCGAGCTCGATCATCGCGCGGTCGATCTCGACCTGCTCGGTGACGTCCTCGCCGACGAGGTTTTCCGCGATCTCGCCGTTCACGGCCATCACCGCTTCCAGAACGCCTTTGCCCATGTAGCGGGCCTTGTCGCCGTCACGGCGCTCGACCGCCTCATGCGCGCCGGTGGAGGCGCCCGACGGCACGGCCGCACGGCCCATCGTGCCGTCTTCGAGGATCACGTCGACTTCGACGGTGGGGTTGCCACGGCTGTCGAGAATCTCGCGGGCGTGGATGTCGATGATGGTGCTCATGGGGGCGCTCTCCTCGGGCTCCGGTTGATGCTTGGCTAGGTGCATACACCCGTGCTGCGCCTGCGAAAAGGCCGTAAGGGCGATTTCTGGAAGAAATGTTACCGCTAACGGCGGTCTTCACGACGCAATTTGGCCTGCCGCCACAGCGCGTAGAGGCCAGAGCCCACGATCACCGCCCCGCCGATCAGCGTCCAGCGATCCGGCGGCTCGGCGAAAACGACGGTCGAAATCACCACGGCGAAGGCGAGGCGCGAATAGCGAAACGGCATGATGACCGCGATCTCGCCCAGCCGCACCGAGGCGATCAGCGCGTAATAACCCACCGGCCCGATCGCGAGCGCGCCCAGCAGATAGAGCCAATCCATCGGCGCGGGCGTGACGATCGGCTCGGGGAGCACGGCCAGCAGCACCAACCCCAGCGGCAACACGCAGAAGAAGCCCAGCGTCGCCACCTGCAGCGAGGTCACGTCGCGCGGCACGCGTCGCGTGGTGACGTCGCGCATCGACAGGCCGATGACCGCGCCGACCGCGAGAAGCGAGAGCATCGAGAATTCCTCGGTGCCGGGTCGGATCACGACCAGCACACCCAGAAAGCCGATCAGAATGGCCGAGAGCCTGCGCCAGCCGACCCGCTCCTTAAGGAAGATCGCCGCGCCAAGTGTGGTCGCAAGCGGCGTCGCCTGATGGATCGCAGTCGCCTGGGCCAGCGGGGTGAAGGCCACGGCGGACACGAAGAAGCCGGTGCCGACGATCTCGCCAACGTTGCGCAGCCAGAGCGCCGAGGACAGCAGCGAGCGGGTGAAGATCCGTTCGCCTTTGAGCTTGGCGATCACCGCGAAGATCGTCGCGCCGCCAAGCCCCACGGCGGCGAGAATTTGCCCTACCGGCCAGTCGCCCGCGAGCATCTTGATGAACATGTCCTCCAGCGCAAACCCCGCCATCGCAAGGATCATCAGCATCGAGCCGCGCAGGTTGTCGTGGTCGGTGGGTTCGGGTGTCATGGGGCGCTCCTGACCGGATGGTCAAGGCCCACCTAGCGCGGGCGTGATCGGCCTTCAAGGCGCGTCACGAACTGGGATGCGCGCGGGTGACGATGCCGCCGATATCGGCCCAGATCGGCAGATGATCCGAGGCCACCCGCGCCAGCGGCGTATCCAGTACGCCCTTGCGCACCACCCGCAACCCCGGCGAGGTCACGATCCGGTCGAGTTGGCCGATCGGCGCGCGCGAGGGGTAGGTCGCGCCCGGCGCGTGGATGTGAAACCCGGTCAGCGCCTCGAACCCGTGCCGCGCGCGCCATTCGTTGAAATCGCCGATGGCGAGCGCGGGGTGCGGCTTCACCCCGGCCATGATCTCCGCGATCCGCGCCCATTGCGCGCGCCGATCCGTGCGCCGCAGCCCCAGATGTGCCGCGATCAGCAGGAAGGGCGCGCCGCTGTCGGGGGCGATATTCACCGCGATGGCGCCGCGTGGCTCGAGGCCGGGCAGGGTGACCGGCTCGACCCCCAGCACCCGCGAGCCGCGCCGCACCAGCACGACCTGCCCATGCCAGCCCAACGAAGCGGCGGTGGTGCGGGGCATGTCGTGGCGGATGAAGTCGGTTTCTTCCTCGATCAGCTTTTGCGGCAGCGCCGCCGGTCGCTCGCCCATGCGCTTGTCGACCTCCTGCAAGGCGATCACATCCGCGTGCAGCGCATTGATGACATTCACGACCCGCGCCGGATCGTGCTTGCGGTCGGTCCCCACGCATTTGTGCAGATTGTAGGAAGCGATCCGAAGTGTCATTTTTATGAGTGCCTTACAGGGTGATCTTCATGTGCCGCAGAAGGTCCGATACACCCGTTCATCGGATTTCGGCGCGGCTTCATACTCGGCGTAACGCGGATCTTCCGCATAGGGGTCCGCAAGCGCGTCCATGAGAGTGTGAAGCGGGCCGTCATCGCCCTCGACAGCCGCCGCGATCATTTCCTCGATCCGGTGATTGCGCGGGATGCGCAGCGGGTTCGCGGCGGCCATGACGGAGTGCGGATCATCCTCGCTGGCGATCCGCTTTTCCCAGCCCTCGCGCCAGAGATCAAAGGCCATCGGCTCGGTGAATTCCTTGCTCGCTGCCTTAGGATCGCGCCGCAACGCACTGAACACGCGCGTGAAATCGGCTTTCTCGGTCGACATGCGGTTCAGCAGATCCTCGATCAGTGGCAGATCGTCCTCGGTCGCTTCCGCGATGCCGATCTTGCGGCCCATCAGTCGCAGCCACTCGCGCTGATAGACGCCGATGAAGCTGTCGACCGCGGCGCTCGCCTGTTCGATGGCGGCATCATCGTCACCGATGAGCGGCATCAGGCAGGTCGCGAATTGCGCGAGGTTCCAGACCGCCACTTGCGGCTGGCGCGCATAGGCATAACGCCCTTGTTGGTCGATGGAAGAGAAGACGCGCCCCGGATGGTAGTGGTCCATGAAAGCGCAGGGGCCATAGTCGATCGTTTCTCCCGACAGCGCCATGTTGTCGGTGTTCATCACGCCATGGATGAAGCCGATCGCCATCCATTTCGCGACCAGCTCGCCTTGCTTTGCTGCGACCGCTCGCAGCACCTCAAGTGGTGTTTCGCAATCGGGATAGTGGCGCTCTATCAATGTGTTGAGGAGCGTTCTTAATCCTTCTCGGTCATTGCGCGCCGCGAAATACTGGAAGGTGCCGACGCGGATATGGCTGCGCGCGACGCGGGTCAGGATCGCACCGGGGCGGCCCGAGGCATCGCGCACCACCGTCTCTCCCGTGCGCACGGCGGCCAGCGCGCGCGTCGTCGGAACGCCCAGCGTCGCCATCGCTTCGCTGAGCACATATTCGCGCAGCACCGGGCCGATCCACGCCCGCCCGTCAGAGCGGCCGCGCGAAAACGGCGTCCGGCCCGCGCCTTTCAGCTGAAGATCGAACCGCGCGCCGTCCGGCGCCACGATCTCGCCCAGCAGCACCGCGCGCCCGTCGCCCAGACGCGGCACGAAGCCGCCGAACTGATGGCCCGCATAGGCCTGCGCGATCGGCTCGGCGCCTTCGGGCATCGTATTGCCCGCGAGCATCGCGAGACCTTCGGGGCTTTCCAGCCAATCGGCATCGAGCCCCAAACGGTCGGCAAGGTCACGGTTCAGCAGAACCAGTTCCGGCGCTTTCACCGGTTGGGGCGGCTGACGCTCGAAGAAGCTGTCGGGCAGGCGGGCATAGCTGTTGTCGAAGGGAATGGTCATGGGGTCTCCTTGCCTCCCTATCTAAGCCATGTGCCGGTCAATCCAATCCCCGCGCGCGACCCGCAGCCCTCAATGGTCCATATCGGGCAGACCTTCGCGCGATAGCAGCACCGCCAGGGGCCTCAGGCGCGGGCTTTGCGCGCAGATGATCATCAGCGCCACCATGATCGGCACGGCGAGGAACATCCCCGGCAGCCCCCAGACCGCGCCCCAGAAGGCGAGCGAGATGATGATCCCGAAGCTCGACAGCCGCAGTGCATGGCCCATCAGCATCGGGTCGATCACGTTGCCGATCACGAATTGCAGGATGCCGACCGCGACCAGCACCGTGCCCGCGGTATAGGGGTTCTGGGTCAGCACATAGACCGCGAGCGTCGCGATGACGGTTGCGATGATCGAGCCGATCGAAGGGATGAAGTTCAGCGCGAAGGTGATGATCGCGACGGGCAGCGCCAGATCGAACCCGCCCACGGTGAAGACGCCATAGACCGCGACGGCGGTGACCGCGCTGACGATGGCTTTCACGAGAAGGTAGTGGTTCACCCGGCGCATGATCGTGCCGACCATTCGCGCGATCCGCTCGGCGCTCTCGGAATCACCCATCAGCGAGTTGAGCTTGGCATCGAACCAGATCCGCTCGGCAAAGAGGAAGCCCACGAAGAGGATGATCAGGATTGTGGCCGACAGCAGGTTCGAGGCCTGACCCGCCAAGGTGGTCAGATAGCCCGCCACCTGAATACTCTGCATCGATTCCAGCACCGATTGCTCGACCTCAGGGCCCATCCAGCCGAAGAGCTGCGCGATCGCCTGCTGCGCGGGGCCCGCATAGTTCAGCACCATCGTCACGACTGTGTTCACCTGAGAGATGAGCACCGCGCTCAGCGTCAGCAGCCCGCCCGCGATCAGCGCCAGCGCCACCAGCGAGGCCAGACGCGGCGGAATCGAGACCGGCCCGATGCGCAGCCGCCCGACCGCGTTGATCGCCTCGGAGGTCAGCGAGAACAAGATGATCGCGATGGCCAGAGAGATCAGGATGAACTTCGCCTGCACCATCAGGAACAGCGCCAGCGCGAAGGCGATGATGCCCAGAAGCACATTGGTGAGCGCACGCGGCTCGAACGCGCGCCCATCGATCAGGGCAGGGTGGCCCTCATCGGGAGTGTCCTTCATCTTCATCATCTTCCTGTGCCTGACCCTGACGGGGTCGTAACCGGTTTTTCTTATGCTAGGAGCCGCCGCGCAGGCGCGCAAGCGCCGAACCCGCGTGATTTAAGGGCTTTTTCATGACCTGCGCATTATTCCGGATCGGGTCTTGCATCCCGCCCGGATTTGCGGATAAACCCGCCGGCGGAGCGGTGGCCGAGTGGTCGAAGGCGCACGCCTGGAAAGTGTGTAGGCGGGGAACCGTCTCGAGGGTTCGAATCCCTTCCGCTCCGCCATTACCCCCAGTATTCGCCAATAATACCCGCTTTGCGCAGGCCGCGCGCGATCTCTTTTCGGTCATGTCCACGCGGTCTCGTAGTCACGCGGGCAGGCGGGCCGCCCGCGTGTTCGGGTCACCTCAGCCTACCACGTTGAACGCGGGGCCGTAGGGATAGCCGGTGATGTCCTCGCCGCCATCCTCGGTGATCACGAGGATGTCGTGCTCGCGGTAGCCGCCCGCGCCGGGCTGGCCCTCGGGGATCGTCAGCATCGGCTCCATCGAGATCACCATGCCGGGCTCCAGCACCGTGTCGATATCCTCGCGCAGCTCCAGCCCCGCTTCGCGCCCGTAGTAATGCGAGAGCACCCCGAAGCTGTGGCCATAGCCGAAGGTGCGGTATTGCAGCAGATCACGCTCGGCGAAGAAGGCGTTGATCTTCTCCGTCACCTCCGCGCAGCTCGCACCGGGCTTCAACAGGCTCATCCCGTATTCATGGGCGGCGACATTTGCCTCCCAGATCGTGCGCGAGGCGTCGTCGACCTCGCCCACGAAGAGCGTCCGTTCCAGCGCCGTGTAATAGCCCGAGATCATCGGGAAGGTGTTGAGCGACAGGATATCGCCGCGCTGCAACACGCGCCCCGTCACCGGGTTATGCGCGCCGTCGGTGTTAATCCCCGACTGGAACCAGACCCAGGTGTCGCGATACTCGGCCTCGGGAAAGCGCTTGGCGATCTCCAGCTCCATCGCGTCGCGGCCCGCCATCGCGACATCGATTTCGCGCACACCTTCGCGGATCGCCTCGCGGATCGCATAGCCGCCCACATCCGCGACGGCCGCCCCTTGCCGGATCAGGGCGATCTCGGCGGGCGATTTGTGCATCCGTTGCCGCATCGTGGCGGGGGCGATGTCATGCGTCTGCGAGGGCTCGAGGAAATCCTGCAGGAGCGCCGCCTGCGCAAGCGTCAGGTGATCGGATTCGACGCCCAGCACGCGGCGTTTGCCCGTGACCGACGCGATCGCGCGCCAGTAATTGTTCCGCGCCCAGTCGGTATAGGTGATGTTATCGCCACGGCAGCGCCGCCACGGCTGCGCGGCGTCGATCCCCGCCGAGATCGTCACGCTGTCGGTCGGCGTCACGACCAGCGCATAGGGCCGCCCGAAGGCGCAATACAGAAAGCCCGAGTAATAGGCGATGTTATGCATCGAGGTGAACAGGCAGGCATCAATGCCCGCCTCGGTCATCGCCGCGCGCAGACCCGCGAGCCGTGCGTCGTATTCGGTGGCGGCGAAGGGCAGGATGCGCTCGCCTTGGTGAAAGCGGTAAAAAGCAGGACGGTCCATCGGCACTCTTCCTTATCAGAGGCCACAGCGCGCCGAGGGACGATCTTCCCCCGTCGCGCGCTGCGACAAAGCAAGATCCCGGCGTGCAGGATGGGTGAGACAGGGCGGGCGCAAGCTGCGCCGGCGACGCCATCGCCTTCAGCCCTGCGCGGCAGATTGGGCGAAAATCTCCTCGCTGCCAAGCCCCTCCATTCCGTCGCGTGCGATTTGCTTTTTCACAAATCGGCGGAACCCGGCGCACGCATGGAACATTGATCGATCCGAGGGAACCCTGCCGAGACGTGCGGGGATTGGGCGCCCAGTCTCGTCAACCGACGCGATCCGGCGCACCAACAGAAAGGGAGACCAATGCACGATAAGATGCCGCAAGAACGGCTGTTCATATTCCCCAAGGTCCACAAGACGGTGTTCCTCGTCTCTGCGGTCCTCATCATTGGGTTCATCATCTTCGGCGCCATGTTCAGCGATCAGGCCAAGGCGCTCTTCACCGGCTTGCAGGACTGGCTCGCCACCAACCTCGGTTGGGCGCTGATCGTCGAGGTGAACCTATTCCTTGCCGCAACCGTCTTTCTCGCCTTCGGACCTTATGGCGATATCCGACTGGGTCGCATGACCGACAAGCCCGCTTACGGGCTTTTTTCATGGACGGCGATGCTGTTCTCGGCGGGGATCGGGATCGGTCTGATCTACTGGGGCGTGGCAGAGCCGCTCTATCACTTCTTCGCCCCGCCCGTCGGCGAGGCGGAAACCCAAGCCTCCGCCCGGCAAGCGATGACCATCGCCTTCATGCACTGGGGCTTCCAGGCCTGGGCGATCTATGCGGTCGTGGCGCTGGCGCTGGCCTATTTCCACTTCCGCAAGGGCCTGCCGCTGACGATCCGCTCGGCGCTCTATCCAATTCTGGGCGAGAAGATCTACGGGCCGTGGGGCTCCGCGGTCGATATTCTCGCGGTCTTCGGCACCATGTTCGGCATCGTGACCTCGCTGGGTCTGGGCGCGATGCAAATCAATTCGGGCCTCGGCACCGTCTTCGGCATCGACCAATCGCCCTTCGTGCAGATCATCATCATCGCCTGCATCACGGCGGCGGCGACCCTGTCGGTCGTGGCGGGCCTCGATGGCGGGATCAAGCGGCTGTCGAACCTCAATATCGGCCTTTCGATCGTGTTCCTCGCCTTCATGGTGATCGTCGGCCCGACCATCTTCATCTTCGACCTCTTCGTCCAAAGCTATGGCGATTACATTGCGGAGCTCGTCAGCTGGGGCTCCTGGACCGAGGCGTGGCAGAAGGACGGCTCGTGGCAGAATAGCTGGACCATCTTCTACTGGGCGTGGTGGATCTCCTGGTCGCCCTTCGTGGGCGTCTTCATCGCGCGCATCTCGAAAGGGCGCACGATCCGCGAATTCGTGGTGGGCGTGATGCTCTTGCCGACGACGATCATGTTCTTCTGGTTCTGCGCCTTTGGCGGCACCGCGCTCGACATCTCGCTGGGCGGTGACAGCACTATCGTGGATGCGACGAAGAATGCCTATGGCGATGCGATGTTCGCGCTGCTCGAACATTTCCCGGCGGCGAAGGTGATGTCGGGCTTCACGGTGATCCTGATCGTGATGTGGTTCGTGACCTCCTCGGATTCGGGCTCCTTCGTGATCGACATGCTGACCGCGGGCGGCGATGCCGATCCGCCGAAGGTTCAGCGGATCTTCTGGGCGATCACGGAAGGCGCGGTGGCCTCGGTGCTGCTGCTCGCAGGCGGTCTGAACGCGCTGCAGGCTGCGGCGGTCGTGGCGGGCTTCCCCTTCGCGATCGTGTGCTTCTTCATCCTCGTCGGATTGCTGAAGGCGCTGCGATGGGACCCCTTGATGCTCTATCGCCACAACCAGCGCTACCAGAGCGACGAGGAGGCCGATCACGCGATGCCCTCCGAATTGCCGGGCGATCTCTACGGGGCCGATCCGACCCCGCCGCCGGCACCGCAAGGGGCGCAAGCCAACCCTGCCGAGTGATTGCAAGATCGAAGACGA
The DNA here is from genome assembly GCF_002020045.1 of Thioclava sp. F28-4. Taxonomy (NCBI): domain Bacteria; kingdom Pseudomonadati; phylum Pseudomonadota; class Alphaproteobacteria; order Rhodobacterales; family Paracoccaceae; genus Thioclava; species Thioclava sp. F28-4. The sequence continues at coordinate 18,238 of NZ_MPZQ01000014.1, forward strand.
GAGAAGGCCGGGCCACAGCGCCCGGCCTTTTCATGCGGCGCGCTGGCGGGGCCAGAGTGGCGTTAGGGATTTCTTAATCGTGTTGACGCAGCGTTAGGTGAATTCCTAACGGATGGGTAAGGTCGATGAAGATTTCCCTGATTACTGCGGTCTATGACGCTGAGGACACCGTCGGCGATGCCATCGCCTCGGTCGCACGGCAGAACCACCGCGATCTCGAGCATCTTATCATCGAGGGGTGCTCGCGCGACGGCTCCCTCGCGGCGATCGAGGCTGCGCGCCATTCCCGGATGATAGCTTTTAGCGAGGCTGATGCGGGCCTCTACGATGCGCTCAACAAGGGTATCGCGCGGGCCACGGGCGAGGTCGTCGGCTTCGTTCATGCCGATGATATGCTGGCCCATCGTGATGCGCTGGCCCATGTCGCCGCCGCCTTTGCGGATCCACAGGTCGAGGCCGTCTTCGCCAATCTCGATTATGTCCTGCGCGGCGACCCTGATACGGTGATCCGTCACTGGGCCAATGGCGGCTTCACCCCGGCCAAGCTGCGCCGGGGCTGGGCGCCTGCACATCCCACGCTTTACCTGCGCCGCGCTACCTATGCGCGGCTGGGAGGCTTTAACACCTCTTACCGGATCGCGGCGGATTACGACTTCATGCTGCGTGTCTTCAGCGCGCTCCAAGGTCGCGCGGTCTATCTGCCCGAGCTTCTCTACAAGATGCGGCTGGGCGGCGTCAGCAACCGCTCGCTCGCGCATCTGCGGCGCAAGATGGTCGAGGATTATCGGGCGATCCGCGCCAATCATCTGGGTGGGCCAGTCTCGGCGCTCGGCGTGCTCGCGCGCAAGAACCTCTCCAAGCTGCGCCAGTTCGTCGAGCGTGACCAAGGCGCCACCACACCTGCCGATCACGCCCTTTTGCTGGACGTGAACCCGCGCAAGGTCCTATAGCTTGGGGAAATGATCCGCGCTGGGGGCAGGGCGCGCCCGTCCCACGCGCCATCCGGAGCGCAGAATGTCGAAGACCATCCATATCCTCAACGGCCCGAACCTGAACCTTCTGGGCAAGCGCCAGCCCGAGATTTACGGCTCGGACACGCTCGAGGACGTGGAGCGGATCTGCCGCGAGGAGGCGCAGCTCAGGGGCTTCGAGGTCGAGCTGTTCCAGTCGAATTTCGAAGGCGAAATCGTCGAGCAGATCCACCGTGCGCGCGACGCGGCCTGCGCGATCGTGATCAACGCCGGCGCCTATACCCACACCTCCGTCGCGATCCTCGATGCGCTCAACACGTTCGAGGGGCCGGTCTTCGAAGTGCATATTTCGAATGTTCACAAACGCGAAAGCTTCCGCCATCATTCCTTCATCTCGCAGCGGGCGGAGGGGGTTCTGGCGGGCTTCGGGATCGAGGGTTACGCCCTCGCCACCCGCCGCGCCTGTTCGGTTCTGAGTTAAGAGGGGGCTTTAAGATCGGTCTTCAACTGTTTGATAAATCAATAAGTATTGCCCGCGGCGTCGCCCCCGGCGCGACCTGCCTTGCGCTTGCACTCAGCCTCGCGCTCCCCGCGCAGGCGCGCGACACCGCCGCCGATCGCAACATCGCCAATTCCGGCAAGATGAGCGATCGGGACTTCTACCGGGCGATGGCCTGCGCCGCGCGACCCGGGGGCGCCTGCACCTTGCCCTATCGCCGATGGGCCGCGAGCAAGTGCAGCGATCTCACGGTGGGCATCGCCTTCCGCTCGAAGCACTTCCCCGCCAAGCGCGCCCATGCCATCGAAGAGGCCGCCCGCGCGGCTATCGACCAGATCAACAAGACCGGCGCCGCGCTGCATCTGAGCTATGCCGGGGCGCGTCCCGCCGACATCAATCTCTATCTGACCGATACGCCCGTGGGCGGCACCGTGCGAGGAACGCCGTCGATGCGCCTCAACGGCAGGCGGTTAGGACCGGGCACGGTCGCGAAAGTTACCTTCTACTGGCAGACGAATACGGGCCGGATCACCGATGCCGATATCGCCTTCAGTCGCGACATCCAGATGCGCGACATCCGCTCGGTCGTACTCGAGGAAATCGTGCAATCGCTGGGCTTCTCGACCGATCTGGAAGACCCGTACTATACGCAAAGCTCGATCTTCTCGGAAAACGGGAACTCGGTCACGCGGCTGATCGGGCAGGACGCGATGACGCTGCGCAGCCATTACCCGCCGCGCTGATCACATCACCTGCATCCCGCCGCGGATCAGCAGCAGAACCGACAGCACCGCCAGCATGATCTGGATGACCCGCATGTAGAGCTGCTGCGACAGCCGCGCGGTCAGCCAGCGCCCCGCAACGGTGCCCGCGATCCCCGCCACCGCAAGTCCCGCGACGAGCGACCAGTTCAGCCCGTCGAGTTGCCCGATCACCCAATAGGCAGGGAGTTTCACGATATTGCCGATCGCGAAGGCGATGGCGATGGTGCCCGCGAATTCGAGCTTCGGCAGCTTTTGCGGCAGGAGGTAAGCCTGCACCGGCGGCGCGCCGGAATGGGTGATGAAGCTCGCGATCCCGGTCAGTGTCCCCCAGAACAGCCCCGGCACGATACGGGCCTCGGCTTGGCTATCGTCATGCCGCTTTAACCACGCCCGCGCGACATGCCAGATCCCGATCAGCCCGGTGAAGATCAGCAGCGCCCATTCGGGTGTGTAGGGCGTGATGAGCGTCGCGATGGCGACGCCCGCGAGGATCGCAGGCACGAGGATGAACAGGTTCCGCTTCGAGAAATGGTGGCGGTAGAGCCAGACGCCCACCCAATCGGTCACGATATAGACCGGCAGCAGCGTCGCCGCCGCCTTCACCGGGTTCATGAACAGCGCCAGCATCGGCACCGCGATGGCCGCGGCGGTCGAAAGCCCACCCTTCGACATCCCGACGATCAGAGCCGCCACGATCAGCAATACGGTTTCATACATGTAAACGGCGTCCGGTCGGGAGGGGAGGATCGGGCGGCCCGGCGGCCACCCGAGTGTTAGGAAAGATTAAGCGCCCGCATCGGTCAAGCGGCGCATCTCTTCGTCGGTCAGGCTCATTTCGACGGCTTTCGCGAAGCTTTCCACTTGCGACAAGCTGGTGGCGCTCGCGATCGGGGCGCTGACGCCCTCGCGGTTGATCAACCATGCAGTCGCGACCTCGGCCGGTTTCGCGCCTTTTTGGCTGGCGACATCTTCGAGCACGCCGAGGATCGCCATGCCGCGATCGGTCAGGTATTTCTCGACCATCCCGCCGCGCTTGCGGCCCTCCAGATCGGCTTTCGAGCGGTATTTGCCCGACAGGAACCCGGCGGCGAGCGAGAAATAGGTGACGACGCCGATATTCTCGCGCAGGCACAGATCGCGCAGCGGCCCGTCGAAACCGTCACGGTCATAAAGGTTATATTCCGGCTGGATCACCTGATAGCGCGGCAAACCTTCTGCATCGGCGGTCTCCAGCGCCGCCGTCAGCAGATCGGCATCGTAATTCGACGCCCCGATCGCGCGCACCTTGCCTGCCTTCAGAAGCTTGTCATAGGCGGCCAACGTCTCGGCATGGCTGACGCTGTCATCGGGCCAATGCGAGAAATAGAGATCGACGTGATCGGTCTTGAGCCGCTCCAGCGAACGGTCGATGGCTTTGGAAATCCACTCCGCGCCGAGGCCCTTTTCGCCCGGCCCGCCCATATCCGAGCCGACCTTGGTGAACAGCTTCACCTTGTCACGCATGCCCGGTCGCGCCTCGAACCAGCGGCCCAGAACCGTCTCGGATTCGCCGCCCGAATTGCCCTCGGCCCATTTCGAATAGACATCGGCGGTGTCGATCGCATCGAACCCGTGGTCGATGAAGGCGTCGAGGATGCGAAAGCTCTCGGCCTCGTCCAGCGTCCAGCCGAACACGTTGCCGCCGAAAACGATGGGGGCGATCTCAAAGCCTGTCGTGCCCAAGGGGGTGCGTTTCATGGGAGGTCCTTTCGCTTGCTCAGACCAGCAACCCGCCGCCTTCGACAAAGACGGTGGAGCCGGTCATGTAAGGGTTGTCCATCAGGGCGAGCGCCTGAATGGCGATATGTTCGGGCAGGCCGACCTGACCCACGGGCAGACGCTCGGCCGCATTGTCGAACATCGCGCGGCGTCCATCGCCCTCGAGCGTGTCATACATCTCGGTTTTCACCAGCCCGGGAGAGATGCAGTTAACCCGCACCGGCGCGAATTCCAGCGCGAGGCCACGGGTCAGCCCTTCGAGGCTTGCATTGATCGCGCCCTGGATCGCCGCGCCGGATTTGGGCCGTTGCGACAGAAAACCCGAGGTGAAAGTGAGCGATCCGCCTTCCGCGACCTTGGCCGCGCGGGCGAGGCGGTAAGCGCCCCAGAATTTCGACTCGAAAGAGGCTTGTGCGTCTTCCAGCGGCAAATCCTTCACCGCGGCGACCTTGGTGCTGGCCGCCGAGCAATAGATGTGGTGCCACTCGGGGCGCTCGTCGAAGAATGCCTCCAGTGCGGCGGCATCGCCGGTGTCGAGCGTCACGCCCTCGACGGAACCGCCCAGCCGTTCGCAGGCCTCGTCGACCTTCTGCGCCGAGCGCGAGGCGATTGTGACCCGTGCGCCGCGCGCGAGCGCCGCCTGCGCCACGCCGAAGCCGATGCCCGAAGAGCCGCCCACGACGAGAATACGGTTATCTTTCAAACTCATGGCGAAGGTCTCCTGCTTTGGACCCGCAGCGTTCGAGCACGCCACAGCCGCTCCAAATCGACATAGGGCCGCGGGTGCGGCGGTCCCGAATTTCTTTTCACTTTGTGCGGAGCAAGGCGCAGTTAGGCGGCGATTGCGTCGGTGTCCCGTTGTTGAAGATCAATGCCGCGCCCTCGATGGCACGGCACTCTGGCTTCCGACCGCGTCCATGGGCAGGGGAGGCCCGCATGAGTGATCTCGAAGGCTATACCGACCGGACCGAGGCGGGGATCGTCCTCGCGCGTCAGCTTGAAGCTTATCGCGGGCGCGACGCGGTGGTGCTTGCGTTGCCGCGTGGCGGGGTGCCGGTCGCTTGGGAGGTGGCCGAGCGGCTGGATCTGCCGCTGGATCTTGTCTTCGTGTGCAAGCTCGGCGCGCCCAGCAATCCCGAAGTGGCGCTTGCGGCGATCGCGGGGCTGCGTGGCGAGGTGCTGGTGCGCAATGCCGATGTAATCCGCGCGAGTGGCTGCGATGCGGCCACGCTGGAGCGCCTCGCCGCCCGCGAGCGCGAGGTGATCGCGGACCGGATCAAGCGCTACGGCGCACCGGGGCTGCCGCTGGCCGGGCGGGTCGCGATCCTCGTGGATGACGGGGTGGCGACGGGGGCTACGATGCGCGCGGCGCTGCGGGCGGTGCGGGCCGCCGGTCCCGAAGAGCTGGTCTGCGCGATCCCGGTCGCGTCAGAGGACGCTCTGGAGGCGATCCGCACCGAGGCCGACCGGGTGATCTGCCCGCTGGTACCGTCGTATTTTGGGGCGGTCGGGGCCTATTACACCTATTTCGGGCAGGTTCCCGATGCGGAGGTCGCGCAAATCCTCGCCACGGCGCAGGCGCGACCGTTAGGCAAGGATCGGGCGTAGCAGCCCCTCTCGGTCAAGCGAGCAGGCTGCGCAGCGAGTGGCGCATCGCTTGCGTCACCTGCCGATATTCGCCCTCGGAAATCCGCTCATGCAGCAGATCGAACACCGCCGCCACTTCCGCTTCGGGATCGTCGAGCGGTCGGTCGGCAAACGCCTCCGCCACCCGGCCGACAAAAGCGTCGCGATTGCGCGGATGGGCGGGCTGGCGCGAGGGTACGAAGCCGTCGTAGTAAATCCCGCGCAGCAGCACCGGAAGCTGCGCCCCGAGATCGGCAGCTTCCGCGGTGGTCAGGAAATCGCGGATCGCGTGCAAGGTCGTGCGCAGCAGCAGATAGGCGTGGCTGCGGTCCTTGTTGTCCAAGCGATATTCCAGATCGTTGAGCCATTCCGCCACGATCTGCGGAGCGTGGTCGATGGCACTCAGGCCGGTCACTTTCATCGGTCAAACCTCCCGAATGGATGGCTGAGGACGCTGCCTCAGCTTTGGATGCTTGCGAGATATTCCGCGATCAGCAGAATCTGCCCGCGCGTGTAGACCTCCGCGTTGAGCGCACCGACCGTGCCTGCGGTCTCCTCCATCATCGTCGGGCCGAAGCTGGGCATCGCGCCCCGGTGGAAGGGCATCTGCTGGCCGCCGTCGATCAGATGCACGACCCGCGCGAGCGGGAATTCACCATTATTATTCGCCGAAAGCTGGGTCAGTGCCGGCACCTGAGTGGTGAAATATTCGCTGAGCGGCCCGTCGCCCGCAGCGCTCTTGCCATGGCAGGTGGCGCAGCAGTTCTGGTAAAGATCGGCCCCCATCTGCGCCGCGGTCATTGGGCTGCTGGAGGTCTCTTCCGCAGTCGCGGGCAGGGCCCATGCGAGGGCTGCGAGGGTTGCAAGAATGGCTCTGGTCATCGGACTGTCCTTCCGGTTCAGGGGGCGGCCCGTCGCGCTGACAGTTCGGGGCGCGAAGGGCCGCCCGGGTGATGCGCGCTCACCGCGCCTTGACGTCGTTGCGGCGATCTTTCTCGCGCGCTTCGGCGGCTTTCGGCAGGGTCACGGTCAGGACCCCGTCGCTCAGACATGCTGGATCTCCCGTGCGAAGTGTCTCGGTGGAACGAGTTCAAGCCTCTCACGACCGGCGCGGCACCCGCATTGACGGCGCGCATAGCGGCGGCCAGCGGCCCGAGGCGCATGAACCGCTTGGACGTTGCGCGTGATCAATGCCGCCGCGCGGGCAGCGGCGCAGTCTTGGCGCGATGCCACCCACTCAGGAGCCCCAAGATGATTCCGCGAACCCTCGCCGCAGCCTTTCTTGACACAGACGAAGCCCGCTGGCTCGCCCCGATGGCGGCCGCGCTGTGTCGCCGCTTCGAGGCGCATCTGATCGGGGCGCATGGCGTCGAGCCGTTGCCGCTGTTGGGCGGCGATCTGGCGAGCGATCCGATCGTCTATCCAGAATTCGTCGACTGGCAGCGCAAGGAGGCGGCTGAGATCCGCGAGACGTTTGAACATGCGCTCAAGGCCGAAGATGTGCAGGGCGAATTTCGAACCCCCAGTGGTGTGCGTGACGCGCTGATCGATTTTCTCGTCGATAGCTGCCGCGCCGCCGACCTCGTCATCTCTGCCCGGGTGCCGGCCCATTCCGGGCGCGCGGGCGATGTGCGTATGCAAGAGCAGCTGATCCGCCAGGCCGGGCGTCCGGTGCTGGTGGTGAGCGAGGCTGCGCAACTGAACAACCCCGCGCAGCATATCCTCGTCGGCGTTTCGTGCAGCCGCGAGGCGATGCGGGCGGTGCATGACATGCTCTATCTTGCGGCGCATGGTGCGCGGATCGATCTGCTTTCCGTGTCGCCGTCGGAAGGCGAGCGGGAGGCCGTGGACGATCTGCGCGACGACCTCGCGGCGGCGCTGGACCGGCGCGGCTTCGATGTAACCCTTCTGGATCGGATGAAGACGACCTCGGAAGCGGGCGATGCGTTGCTCCATACCGCGCGCGAACGCGGGGCCGAGATGATCGCCGTCGGCGCTTACGGTCATTCGCGGCTCTATGACTTCGTGATCGGCGCGGTGACCACGCGCCTGTTGGAAAAATCCCACCTGCCGGTGCTGTTCTCAAAATAGGTGAGCCGATGCGACAGCCGAAGAAAACCGAATGGATCGTGGTGATGAACGCCGCCAGCGCGCATGTGCTGGCCGATGCCGAGGGAAGCAAGGCGGTCTTCGAGCTGGAAGCGCCGCATGAGAGCCCGCGAGATAAGGCGGGTCGCAGCTTCTCGAGCGGGTCGCCCGGGCGGCGGGCCACGATGGCGCCGCATGGCGATCCGGACCACGCGCCGGAGATCGCTTTCGCGCATCAGCTGTGTGAACGTCTCGAAGAGAGCCTCGGGCGAGAGCAATTCGACACGCTCGTCCTCGTCGCGCCGCCGCGGATGCTGGGCGCAATGCGCGACGCCATGTCCGCGGCTCTGGCGGCGCGGGTGAGCCGGGAGATCCACTCCAACCTCGCGAGCCTCTCGCCGCGCCATTTCCGTGAGAAGCTGCAAGAGGCGCTGAAGGTCACGTGAGCCGCGCCTTTGCATTTTGCAGTGACGGCGATCAATGCGGAATGCCTTGCGGCTTTGCATCCTGCCTACCTGTCGCTCGGTTCAAAACCGGATCAGAGGAGAAACGCCATGGCCAAGACATCCAGCGACGCTGCACACGAACGCGCCGATATCGAGGATCGCGAGCGCCACGCCGTCGAGGCGATCCGCTCCGATCTGGAAGAGCTGCGCGACGATGTGACGGAGTTGGCGCAGGCGTTGCGACGTCATGGTCGGCTGCGGGCCAGCGACCTTGGTGCGGAGGCGACGCGGCGGGGTCACGATCTCGTGGAGGATACCCGCGACGCGGTGCTCGAAATGCGCCACTCGCTGGCAGAGGCGCAGCATGACTTGCGTCGAAGCGTTCGCAGCCACCCCGTGCCCTGGGCCGGGGTGCTTCTTGGTATGGTCGGAACCGGCCTGCTGGTCGCGCTGCTGATGGAGCGTCGCAATTGAGGGGAACTGGCATGTGTGTGGGGGCAGACCGCGCGGGCGGTAGGGGTCGATAAAGAGACACCGCTTGCAGAGTCTGTCAGGGGGGAGTGGCGCGCGTTTCCGTATCGGGAACGCGCGCTGCGCATTTCGGGGGCGCGTCGCCGCGTGGTCCTTGTAAGTTTTCCACAGTTCCCTCCGGCCTGAGTCGCGCGGTTCTCTCCATAAGCACGGCCAGAGCCGCCGGTATCAACCGAACAGCTCCGGGACATTCGCAATTTCCGGCTTCGCGTAGATTCAAGCGGTGGGCTTTTCCAACCGTGTCTTGTCGCGCGTCAATGCGCTGACATGCGGAGCCATCGTCGCCGCCGATCTGCCTCCGCTTGGCGGCCTGCGTCTCACGCAGATGGCCTTCCGTCATTGCGCGGGCGCAAGCGAGACCGCCATGGCTCGCGCCCCATCCGCCGCAGCCCGTCCTGCGCCCGCGTCACGCGCTGACCCGTTCGGGGCAACTGCGCGGCCATATGCGCGCAGTGGGCAAGGATATCGCGTCTGGCGCACCACTTGTGCCGGTGCGTGAACTATCGCGGGCGGTCCGCGGTCGGACGGTGCCGAAGGGGCAGCGTTCAGGCCGAAGCGCATGGCGATCGGGGCGTCTTCGATGATGTTTGCGTCCCCGATCCCGGCGCAGCTCCGGCGTAGCGTGGAGGAACGATCGGGACGCGGATCCGGATCGATCAACATTCTTTAGTCTGGAGACCATCACCATGAAACATCTGCTTCTCGCCGCCGCTGTCGTTCTCTCCGGCGCCGGAGCCGCCCTCGCAGGCGGTAACGTGTCGCTCACCGACCAGATGGGCTGGTTCAATGGGTCGAGCACGACGCAGCTTGGCATGAACAACTCGGCCATCACCGTGCAGCGCGACTACGGCAACACCAGCACCACGGTGCAACGTGGGATCGCCAACTTCTCGGGCACCGGTCAGACCGGCGCGTTCAACAACTCGATCACCGATCAGCTGGGCCTCGGGAACTACTCGTCCACCATTCAGGGCAATGTCGGCAACTCGTCGGCCACGGTCCAGACCGGTGTCGGCAACGTGTCGAGCACCGTTCAGAACTGACGTCCCATGGTTGATCGGGCGGGCTGCGATCCGCCCGATCAACGTCTTGAAGGCGGCTGCTGTGCCGTCGCGACAGCAACAAGGAGAAAGGTTATGAGTTTCGCAACACAGATGAGAGCCCCCACGGCGCCCCCCGCGATCCTCGCGACCGGGCTTTTGGCCGCTCTCGCATTCGGCGTTTTCGCGAAGGAAGCTGCGGCGCAGAGCCGGCCTTTCTATGATCCGAGTAGCGCCCCCATCGCATCCATCGCCCCGCAACCTTCACGCGGCAATGTGGCCGTCACGCAGCAGCAGGGCAGCTTTAATGACGCCTCAACCACGCAGAGCGGGCACAACAATGTCGCGGGCACCGTCCAATCGGGCTCTGGTTTCGGCAGCTCGATCTCTCAGCTCGGCAACTACCAGACGGAGACCCATTTCCAGGGTGAGACCCGGCTGGGTGTGACCCGCAGCGGGACCAGCGTTGGCGGAAACGGCTCGATCGGCATTCAGTTCGAGCTGAAATGAAACCGATAGCCGTCCGTTCAGCCCCGCCCGTCGCAACGCGTGCGGGGCAGGGGGACGAGAAAGGAGGCACACCATGCCTCGGAACCTGCAAATGCTCGACTACCTGCGTCGCGGAGGGCTGCTTGTCCTCATCGGAGGGATGCCATTCGGAATGGCGCTCGCGATGAGCGCGCAAAGCTCACAAGGCGCAGCCCCTCTCAGCTGCGAGATCGCAGAGCGCCCCGCAGCTCCGCATCTCGAGCTGACCGCGCGGGTGCAATCGGCGCGCGCAATGCGCGGGCGCTACTCCTTCACCGTGATCTCGAGCGGTGCGGGCGGCACCTCCAGCACCACGCAGGGCGGCGCTTTCGCCACCCGCGCGGACGAGGCGCAGACGCTGTCCAAGGTCTATGTCTCCGCCGGTCCACATGCCGTCGTCTCGGCGCGACTGGACGTCGAAGGCGAGGGTGGCGTGACCTGCAGTGCAAAAAAGTGATCGTCGGGACCCGCTGATTCCGCCTTTGCACGCGCCGCACATTGTCGGCGCGCATAGGCAGGCTTGATGACTGTCATTGTCGAAATTTCTCCGTGGCGGAGGATTTCCTTAATCAAAGGGTTAAGGGGATTTCGCCATGTCTTTGAGCATGCACGCTGAGAACGGCGCAGCGGTCGATCAAATTTTCACATCTGCCATCGAAGGGGATCTATTTCGCTCCGTGCTCGCGGTCGTCGCGATGAATTTTCCCGAAGCGACGCCGATGATTGTCGGGCTGGAACGGATGCAGGGCGCAGGGAACTTCCTGCTTCTCGATACGCCGAACCCGGAATTGCGCCGGGCCTTTGCCGAGGAGATGCGCGCCCCCGATGGCTGGGCGCACAGTCTGCACGGGCAGGAGATCGGCCGGGTCTATGACGACGGCGATCTCGGTGCGGATACGGTGAATGGCGGGCAGATGGGGCAGGTGCTGCGCCGGACGAGCCCGCCCAAAACCTGTCTCGCCGGTGTCCTGTTCGATCGTGGCGAGCGTCATCTTCTGGGGATCGAACTGCGCTATCCGCGCCATCTGGAGGCGGAGCTGCGGCGGCCTTTGAAGGACTTCCTGACCCGGCTCGCGCGGCAGCTCGATGTGGCGACGCGGATCATGGAGGTGCGCCAACGGCTCGACGCGGCCGAGCGTCTGAGCGGTAATCTTCTGGAAATTCTGCCCTTCTCGGTGGTGCTGTGCAACGAGCGGCGCAACGTTTCGCGGATGAACGGGCGGGCGCGGGCAATCCTGCGCAATGGCCGCGCGCTGCAGGTTTCGCCAGATGGAACATTGCGGCTGTCCGATCCCGTCGTAGACGACGAATTTGCGACCCAGATCCAATCGCTGCAAGGCAGCCTGCGTCAGCGCGTCGCGATCATGTCCGTGCCGCGAAATCGCGGTGAGCCGCGCGAGATCCTCACAATCATCCGGCTGGCCGCGGGCGAGGCGGTTGGCCTGCCGGGCGCCGGGCCGAATTTCGCGGTGATCTACGAAGACCTCGATATGCCGCTCGAACTGGATCAGGATTTTCTCTGGCGGCTCTTCGGCATGAACGCGAAGGAGGCCGATCTCGCCCTGGCGCTGCTGGCGGGGGAGTCGATCGGCGAGCTGGCCTCGCGCCGGCGGATGTCGAAGGAAACCTTGCGCAATCAACTCGCGGCGGTGATGCGCAAGACCGAAACGTCGCGCCAACAGGAGCTGGTGGCCCTTCTGAGCCGCCTTGCTACGATCAATGCGACGGCGTGAGCGCATATTCCACCCCCTCGGGTTCGCCCTCGGCGGGATGGTCGCGCTGGCCGCTCTGACGCCTCCGGTTCAGGCGCAGCCGCCCTCGATGTGGCAGGGCTGGTCGCTCGCGCCGCCCCAACGCGGACCGTTCGTGCCGGGGCTGGGCTCTCAGATCACCGGAGACGAGGGGCGCGGCGTGGAGTTCGGGCTGCAAGGCCCCATGCGCCCTCTGCAAATCCTTCCGCAGGCGGGCTGGACCCCGGATTTCTCGACCCGGCCTCAGCTCGGTCTGAGCTTCGGGCGCGGCTCCGGTTTCGCGCAGGCGCAAGCTGTCTCGGGGCTGCCGAGTTCCGGTACGCTCCTTCTGACGGGGCCGCGCACGGGGCAGGGCAATATCGCGATCGATCTGAACCCGATGCTTGGCGCGGGGGGCACGCTGTCGGGGGCAAATGCGACAGCCTCGCTGTCCCTTCCCGACGGGCAGGGCGGCACCGTTCATATCGAGCAACAGTCCTTCTCGCCCGCAGTCATCGGCAATCGCATCGAGACCTACGCGTTTTCGCCTGGCGCAGGCGGGGGCGGCTTCGCGGCGCTCAGTCTCGATGGCGCTACCGGAGAGGCCACAGCTCTGGCGGCGGTGTTCGATCCGGGCGGGTTTTCCGTTATCGGTCTCGGTGCGCCGGACAGCGTGAAGGTCGCGCAACGGGTCAGCGCCCATAGCCGGGTGCGCGAGCTGGGCGGCGTTATCGCGAGCCCGCTGGGGCACAGCCGCGACTGGAGCTGGGGCCCGCGTCTCGGCTTCGGGGATCTGTCGCGCCACACGGGCGAGACCTACACGACGACGGCCTCTCTCACGGCGAGCCGGGCCATCCCGGCCATCGAGAGCGCCCGCCGCACGCGCCTGCACGAGCGCAGCCAGAGCCTCACCGTGGGGCTGGGCGGGCGGCGTCTGGTGACCAGCGACCTGTCCTTCGGCCTCTATCTCGACCTCGGCGCAAAGGCGGTGTCGGCAAGCGGTCGCAGTGAGGAAACCCTCTCGATCCCGGGGCTCGCCTCGGCCAGCAACGCGCCCGAGCGGTCCCGATACTCCCGTGTGGAACCGGTCCTGCGTGCGGGCATGGTGTTCGAGCAGCAACTCGGTCGGAACAGCGCCTTCGCCGTCTCTCTGGGGGTGCAGGAAACGGGTCAGGCGTCGCTCATTTCGCGCTCTTCGGGGACGACGACGGTGGGCTCCGGGTCGGCCTCGGCGGCGGCGCTCTCGACTGCGGGCGAGACAATCCGGCACGACGAAATTCGGTGGCGGCACGGGTTTGAGGGAACGATCACGTTTAATTTCCTGTACCGTTTCTGACGCTTGATCACCATCAAAGACAGGGCGGACAGGGGGCGCCGATCATGACATAATTCGGGACAGGGGTTTGCGGTGCCATGAAAAGCGCCGCGACGCTCCCGATAGGTGCGGAGGGGATAGGAGGTCGCGCCTGTGGAACAGCAGACAATTCTCGTCGTCGAAGATGATCCTTCCGTGCGCGGAGCGCTGCGGGACTGCCTTGAGGCGGAAGGCTGGTCGGTGCGCGAGGCATCGGACGCCACTGGCATGATGCAAGAGATCGAAGCGGGCGACGTCGATCTCGTGACACTCGATCTGGGGCTGGGCGCGGATGACGGGCTCGCACTCGCGCGTGTCCTGCGCGGGCGCAGCAATATTCCCGTCATCTTCATCACCGGGCAAGGGCAACCGCTCGACCGGGTGCGCGGTCTGGAGGCGGGGGCGGATGACTACATCGTCAAACCCTTCGCCGCGCGCGAGGTCGCGATCCGCATCCGCAGGGTGCTCGATGGCTATCGGACCCGCAACGTGCCGCGCAAGCGGCTGCGCATCGATCACAGCAGTATCGACCTGCGTCACGGCGTGATCGAGCATAATGACGGTCGCCGTGAGGATCTGACCGGAACGGAGGCGAAACTGCTTGAGTTATTCCTCAGCCGCCCGGAGCAGGTCCTCTCGCGCGACGACATCAACCGGGTGCTCCACGGGCGCGACTGGTCGCCCTATGACCGGACCATCGATACCCATATTGCCCGGCTTCGGCGCAAGATCGAACCGGCGGATGATGCCAATCGGATGATCCGATCCGTGCGCGGCGTGGGCTATGTCTTCACCGGCCAGATCACGGGGGAGGTCCCTCCGGCTTGAGCGCACGCGCGACCGCCGCACTCAACGTCGAGAGAGAATAGGGCTTCGTGAGCAATTCCACCTCGCGTTCGGCTTCGGGGCGCCCGGAGAAATGCTCGGACGTATGGCCAGAGGTCAGAAGGACGGGCAATGCGGGATCGCGGGCGCGGGCGCGATCGACAAGGTCGAAGCCCGAAAAGGTGCCGGGCAAGACGACGTCGGAAAACAGCAGCTCGACCGGCTCGCCCGCCTCGATCTGTTCCAGCGCCTCGGATGCGTTCGCGGCCTCGATCACCGCGTAGCCAAGTGCTTCCAGCCGGTCGAGAACCGCCTCGCGCACGAGCGGATCGTCCTCGACCACCAGCACCAGCTGACCATCTCCCATTCGCAGTGCGTCGTGATGGTCGGCAGGCGCGGGTGTGGGCTCCCCCTCGGTCTCGGGCAGATAGAGCGTGATCGTGGTGCCTTTGTCGGGGGCCGTGTCGATATGCAGGAAGCCGCCCGCTCGCGCGACCGAACTCGCCACGCTGGTCAGGCCGAGCCCGTTCCCGACATGCGCATGTTTGGTGGTGAAAAACGGATCGATAGCCTGCCTGCGCACCTCGGGCGTCATGCCCTGTCCGGTATCGGTCACGCTCACCGTGAGGAAACAGCCCGGCCGCGCGCCGTCGATCTCGGCGGCCTGATGCGCGTCAAACCGTGCGCAGCCGGTCTGAATGGTGATCGTACCGGTGGCCGTCATCGCGTCGCGCGCATTGATGACGAGATTGAGCAGTGCGCCGTCCAACTCCCCGCGATCCATGTAGATCTGGCCATGATCGGCGCCGGGCAGGAGACGCAGATGCACCTGTTCTCCGAGCACCCGCTCGAGCAACGTCCAAGTCTCGGCGAGCTGCGCATCGAGGCCGAAGCGCACCGGTTTCGGCGTCCGCGCTCCGGCAAGCGCCAGAAGCCGCTGATTGAACCCCGCACCGATCTGCGTCGCGTCGATCGCGCGTTCCAGGTGGTCGCGCGCGATCTCGGCCATCTCGGCGCGCGATGCGAGCTCCAAATTGGACAGGATAACGGTCAGCAAGTTGTTGAAATCATGCGCAATAAGGCCCGCCATTCGGCCCACGGTTTCCAGCCGCTGCGCCTGTACCAACGCCTCCGATATCCGCGCGCGTTCCGTGCGATCGAGGATCGCGCCGACGACGCCCAGCGGACGGGGCGGATCGCAGGTCTCATCAAACCGGATATTGCCGCGCAACTCGATCACTTTGGGCTCGGCGCTATCGGCAAGCTTGAACTCGATCGAGAACTTTCGGCTGCCGGTGGGGTCCAGCGCCGCGCGATAGACCGCGTCGAACTGCGCACGATCCTCCGGCGCGGCGAGGGCGAGCCATTTCTCGTAGCTGTCGGGCACCTCCTGCGTTTCCAGAAGCTGCCGGGCGGATCCGGTCGCGAGGAACGCATCACGGTCGAAATCCACCTCGAACAGGGCGATCCCGGCGGCATCCATCGCCTCGGCGATCCGTTCCGCGCGCAGAGCGGTCGGAGGCTGCGAGTCCTTCCCGGCGCTGATATCCTCGATGATGAGGATAATCCCCGCGACGCCGCCGTCGCGGTGGATCGGTGCGGTAATCCAGCGGTTCCGGATCACACGCCCATCGGGGAGCGTCGTCCGGGTCTCGTCGCATTGCACGACTTCTCCGGTAAGCGCTTTATCGCGCGCGACGGGGTAGCCCTCCGGTAGCCAGGGCAGCAGGTCGCCGTCACCCGGTTCGCTCGCGCCGGAGAGATCGACGCCGTAGCTCTCCTGAAACGCCGCCGAGGTCGCAACCAGACGCGTCGCGGTGTCGAACACCGCGACCGGGATCGGCATCAGAGAGATCATGTCTCCCAGACCATCGGCAAGCGCCGCGCGCGAGGCACGCGTCTTCGGTCCGGTGTCTTCGCGTTTGGAATTTACCACTGGCGCCACCTCATTTCGCGCTTGGCACCACGCCCTGATCACTCATGAAATCATACTCGGTCTCGTGTCCCACCGTGGAGGAAAGACGAAAAATCGCACAAAACTATACCTGCCGGGCCCGCCGTTGAGAGGCAGATCCGACCTTCCCATTGCGGTCGCTCAGACCGGCGTCGCGTGGCGGTGCTCGCCGAAACCCGCCCCTTGCAGGGAGGTCATGAACAGGTCCCGCGCCTGTTTCTGGCTGTCGAACACCGCCTCCGTCATCTCCTCGGCATATTGCCCCCAGAGGCGGCGATAGAGCGCGGAGTAATCGTCGATCGCGCCGGAGAAGAACTCCGACCAGGCGGAGGCGAGCGCGGCGGGATCGCCGGGATTGGACAGGCTGGCGAGCAGGGCGCGGTCGCAGGTGATGCGATCGGTGGTGAAGCGCAGCCATTCCTGATTGCGCTGCAACATTCGATCGGCCGCTTGAGTTTGCATCGCGACGATCGGGCCAAGCAGTGCCGGGTCCGGCCCGTCGGGCGGAAGCAGGCGTTTCACGAGCTCAGCATAGCCCGCGCTGGTGCGGGCGGTCGCGTCGGATTTGCGTGGCATAGGGGCCTCCCGGGATGTGATCTGACACATCGCGAGCTTTGCCGCGCGTGAGGTCACGCGCATTGACCACGATCAATGCATGCCGGGCGATGTGTGATACACGGCCACACCCCGAAGCGATGCGTCCTCGTTCTATCGGCGCGCCCCGCGTGCGGCGAAGTCCGGCGTGCGTCCGGGCGCATATCCTTCGGACCCGACCCGCGAGACGGGTGCTTTTCCGCCCCTGGACCATCTCTCGCGTTGAGACAGGCGCGGTGCGGGATCGGGCTCGGCAAGGGCCGCGCCGATCCGCTCATTCTGGTATTTCGCAAGCCGACGCAGTCGTCCGAGATCCCTGACTTCGAGATGGTCGGGCGCAAGCAGGCGGATCGCGCCGCGCTCTTCGATCTGGTGCAGCGCCCGGCACAGGGTCTCCACCGTCATGTCCAACAGCGACGCCAGATCGCGCCGGGTCAGCACGATGCGAATTTGCGGTGTGCTGCCGTCGGGCGCACCGGGGAGCTGTTCGATCAGCCAAAGCGCGAGCCGCTGCACGGTGCTGCGCCCGCGCATTTTCACGACGCTCAACTGCAGCTCCTCGAACTGCCGGTTCAGCGCCGACAGACAGCCGCGGAAGATCTGCGGATGCGTTTGCAGGAAATTGTGCCATGTCTGGCGCGCCATCCAGCAGATCGCGGTGTCGGTGGCGGCCTCGCTGGAAAACCCGTTCACCTCGCGGTCCGGATCCCCGATCAGGTGCCCCGCGCGTAGGATTTGCAGAACGTATTCGTCCCCGCCTTCGGTCAGAACGACGACTTTCACCAGCCCGGAGGCGACGATGCCGACCCGTTCCGCCACTTCGCCCTGAGCCGCGATCTCGGCCCCCTGGTGATAGGTTTCACGGTAGCTGCGATGCGCAAAATCGAGGAGCGCTTCGCTCTCAAAGGCGCTACAAAGTCCTGTCTGGCGCGCGATGCAGTCCTCGCATTTCGCGTCGACTTGCGGCCGTATGGCCTGAGTATTGAACATATTCCCCCCCTTTATGCCCCCCGATCGATGGCAGTGGTCGGGCAACACGCGTCTTTTGTGACTGCAGGAATCTTGCCGCTTCAGGGGCCATCTGTCAGGCGAGAAATTGTAGAGAAATGTAGATTTCCGAAATATGAGAGGCATTTCGCGCAATAATATTGCGTAGCGTGGCGCACTCACTGACCTGCAGTGCGCCATCGGCGGAGTTTTGAAACGCGCATGAAAACGGCCCCGCCGGCCGAGCCTTGGGGACAGACGCGCGGTGGCCGGCGGGTTTCGCGAAAGGCTCTTCGAGCAGACTCGAACGGGTGAGGTAGCCCCAACCCTCCGCGAATATCCAAGTATACGCCCGCGCGGCGCGCGTGGCATTATTGGGCGTCAATCGCAGCCATGACCGCGCAGGCTGCGGCCCTTGTCGCAGGTTGCGCATCAGCGCTCGGGTTTCGGTCCGCGCTCCGACCCAATCCAGTGCCGGAACAGTGAAAAGACGTGTTGCCCCTCCGGGCGCCCTGCGTGGATTGGCAAAACCCCGCCCAGAGAGCGCACCGAACCGGGTCTGCGCGGTTCGCATTGACGGCGGTCAATGGCGCGGCGGGCACGATGCGGTTTAGCTGAACGGGCCTCATAGCCAAGCTCGAAGGAGTGTGCGGATGTTTCGTTGGATCACCCCAGAAAACAGCCCTGACCTTCTACCGCTGCCGCGTAAGCCACGGCAGGACAGCCGCGCGACGAAGACCATTCCCTGGCCTTTGTCGGGCGCGCGCGCTGAGGAAACGGGACCGGATCGCGCGCTGGAAGTCTCGGCGCTGAGCGATCTCGGGCTCTCGACGCAGGAAATCGCGCGCTATCTCGGCCTCGCCCTGCAGGAGGTCGCCCGGCTGCAAGAGTCGGATCTCGACCTCGGCGCAAGCCTCGACAACAACATGACCCCGGTCTATCGCACCCACGCGAAAGATATGCGCCGCGTGGGCTGAGCGGGCGGCGCGGCGATCACCCGCGGGTCATGCGCACCGCCATCTGGCAGAGGATCTCGAACATCACCGAGACGCCGAGGAAAGCGGTCGCGCCGGACGGGTCGAAGGGCGGGGAGACCTCGACCAGATCGGCGCCGACGATGTTGACCCCGTCGAGCAGGCGGATCACCTGCAGCGCCTGATAGGAATTGGGGCCGCCGACTTCGGGTGTGCCGGTGCCGGGGGCGAAGGCCGGGTCGATGAAGTCGATATCGTAGGAGAGATAGGTGGGCTTGGTGCCGACGATCTCGCGCGCTTCCGCCATCACATCCTCGACGCCGCGGGCATGGAATTCCTCGATCGGGATCACGCGCACGCCGACGCTATCGGCGAAATCGCGGTCCTCGCTGTCATAGGTCGAGCCGCGAATGCCGATCTGCACCACGCGTTTCGGGTCCAGGAGACCCTCTTCGATGGCGCGGCGGAACGGCGTGCCGTGGGTGTACATGTTGCCGCCGAAATAGCTGTGGAACAGGTCGGTATGGCTGTCGAAATGCACCAGGCCGAGCGGCTCGGGCGTGCCCAGCGCGCGCAGGATCGGCAGCGAGTTGAGGTGGTCGCCGCCTGCCGTGATCGGGCGGATGCCATGGGCGCGGACGGTCTCGAAGAACCGGGTGATCCGGTCCATCGCATCCTGAATGTCGGCGGGGTTCGGGGCCACGTCGCCGAGGTCGGCGCAGTTGACCATCTCGAAGGGGCGCACGCCGGTCGCGCCGTTCTGCGCCCGGATCATCGTCGAGAGATCGCGCAGCTGGCGCGGCCCGTGGCGCGGGCCGGGACGGTTGGTGGTGCCGGAATCCCAGGGGCTGCCGATGAACCCGACCTGCACATCCTTCAGGCGCGGATTGTCGAGTTCGACATGCGGCAGGCGCATGAAGGTCGGCACGCCCGCAAAGCGCGGCAGATCGAAGCCGGAAACCGGGTGGAAATAGGAATCGCTGGACATGGGGTCGCTCCTGTCAGGTCATGACACTGCCACCGTTCACGCCGAAGCATTGACCGGTGATGAAATTGCTCTGCGGGCCTGCGAGATAGCAGGCCATCGCGGCGATATCTTCGGGCTGACCGAACCGGGCGAGCGGCGTCGCCATGTCGATTGCCAGCTGTTCGGGGCTCATCGAGGCGGGGCTCGTCATATCGGTCTCGATCGAGCCCGGCGCGATGGCGTTGACGAGGATCTTCGGCGCCAGCTCGCGCGCCAGCGTCCGGGTCAGCGCGATGATCGCGCCTTTCGAGGCGGTATAGGCGGACATTTCCTCGCGACCCAGAAAGCCCAGATCGCTCGCGATATTGATGATCCGGCCGTCCTCGGTACGGCGCACGAAGGCGCGCGACGCAAGGAAAGTGCCGCGCAGGTTCACCGCGATCACCCGGTCGAATTCGTCGATCTTCGTCTCGGAAATCGGGCTTTCGCGCAGGATGCCCGCGTTGTTCACGAGGATGTCGATCCGCCCGAAGCGGGACATGACGGCGTCGAACATCCCCTCGACCTGCGCCTCGTCGGCGACATCGGCGGGCAGGGATTCCGCCTCGGTCAGCTTTTGAAGCTCGGCCAGCGTGTCGTGCGCCTGCGCGTCGTCGGGATGACAAAAGGCGACTTTCGCGCCCTGTTCGGCCAGCGCGAGCGCTATGGCGCGCCCGATCCCGCGCGAGCCGCCGGTGACCAGCGCGACTTTTCCCTGAAGGCTCATGACATTACCTCGCCGCGGTCGACGTTGAGCGCCTGACCGGTGATGTTCGCGCCCGCGTCGGACGCGAGAAACATGTAAGGATCGGCCATATCGGCGGGCACCATCAGCCCGTCGATCGCCTGCGCGGCCATGATCTCGGCTTCGACCTCGGCCTCGCTGCGCCCGCTGGATTCCGCCAGTTCCCGCAGCGAATTTGCCGCCGGGCCGGTTTTCACCCAGCCGGGGCAGATCGCGTTGACGCGGATGCCGCGGGGGCCCAGTTCCTGCGCCCATGTCCGGGTCAGGCCCAGAAGCGCGTGTTTGCTCGCGACATAGGCCGAGAAGCCCGGCACGGCGGTGCGCGCCCAGATCGAGGCGGTGTTCAGGATGCGCCCGCCCTCGGGGATGCGCGAGATCAGCGCGTCGGTCACGTTCTGCGTGCCGGTGATGTTGATCGCCACGATCCGCTCGAAGGTCGCGTTGCCCAACGGGTTCGCACCGTTGAGCGGGGTGGGGCGTTCGAGGCCTGCATTGTTCACCAGCACATCGACGCGTTCGATATCGGCCAGCACCTCGGTCACCATCGCGGCGTCTGCGATGTCGCAGCGGATCGCGCGGACCTTGCCGGGCAGGCTTTCGGCGGCGTCATAGATAGTCTCGGTCTCGGACAGGATGATCAGATCGGCGCCGGCGCGCGCGAAGCCTTCGGCAATGCCATAGCCGATCCCGCTCGAAGCGCCGGTGAGCAGAACGGTCTTGCCGGTGAAGTCGAATGTCACGCTCATTCCTTGCCGCGTCCTTCCTCTCGCATCAGCCGCATCAGATGGGCCTCCAGATCGGAGTAGCCGTCGAGTTTCACGGCCCTTTCCTTGTCGGCGATGCGGGTGCCTTTCTTGAATTCCGGCACGATCACCTCTTTCACGCGGCCCGGATGGCTCGAGAGAAAAACGATCTTGTCGGCGAGGAAGATCGCCTCCTCCAGATCGTGGGTGACGATCACCATCGTCGTGTTGGTCTTCTCGGCGACGTCGATCATCAGCTCCTGCATAAGCCAGCGGGTCTCGGCATCGAGCGCGCCGAAGGGCTCGTCCATCAGCAGCACTTCCGGGTCGTTGGCCAGCGTGCGCGCGATCGCCACGCGCTGGCGCATCCCGCCCGAGAGCTGCGACGGGTAGGCCTCGGCGAATTTCCCGAGCCCTACGAGATTGATGAAGCGTTCCGCGCGTTCGCGGCGCTCGGCGGCCGGGACGCCGTTGATCTGCATCCCGAACTCGACATTCTTGCGCACCGTCAGCCAGTCGAAGGAGGTATAGGCCTGAAAGACCATGCCCCGGTCGCGGCCCGGTCCCTCGACGCGGCGACCGCCGATGACGATCTCGCCGCCGCTCGGGGTCTCAAGCCCTGCGATCATGCGCAGGATAGTCGATTTCCCACAGCCCGACGGGCCGAGCAGGACACAGATCGAGTTGCGTTCGACTGTGAAGCCCGCGCCCTCGACGGCGACCAGCTTACGCCCGCCCGAGAGCTCGAATTCCTTCGAGATCTCGCGGATTTCCAATGCGGTTTCGGCACTCATGGTCTCGCCTTTCTCAGATAGGGGAAGGCCCAGCGGTGCAGGGCGGAGAAAGTGAGGTCGAAGAGCAGCCCCAGCACGCCGATCACGACGATCCCCGACAGGATTTCATCGGTGTTCAGGAAGCGTCGCGCGCGCATCATCATCGCGCCGATACCGGTGGTGGAGGCGACGATCTCGGCGATCACCAGATAGGTCCACGTCATCGCCAGCATCTGGCGCATCGCGGTGACGATATCGGGCAGCACGGCGGGGAAGATCACCCGGGCCACGACCTTGTGGCGCGGTGCGCCCAGCGTCAGGGCGGTCTCGACCAGTTCCTCGCGCACATTCTTGGTGTGGTCCATGATCAGGGTGATCAGGAAGAAGATCACGCCGAGGAACAGCAGCGCCAGTTTCGGCGCCTCGCCGGTCCCGAACCACATCAGCAGGATCGGGATGAAGGACGGCGCGGGGAGGTAGCGCCAAGCCGAGACGAAGGGGGCGAAGAAAGCCTCGATCGCGGGGAAGGAGCCCATCATCACGCCCAGCGGCACCGCCACGGCACTTGCCAGCGCGAAGGCGATCAGCACGCGGCTGATGGAGATCAGGACGTCGCTGCCGAACCCGCGGCTGAAGAACAGATCGAAAGTGGTCGCGAAGACCTGCTGCGGGGCGGGTACGAGAAGCGGGTTCACCAAGCCGCTGGCCGAGGCGACGATCCAGATGCCGAAGAACAGCACCCAGATGGCGAGCGCGGAAAGCAGCTTCTGACGGCGGCTCACGGGCTTGCGCAGCTGGAGAAAGGGAGTGGGTCGGGCGCTCAAGGTAGATGCTCCGGCTTGGGGGAAGGGAAGCGCCGGGGATCGGCGCTTCCCGAGGGGGGTCAGTGTGCGGTCAGGCTCTGGCGGTAACCGGCTTCGACCAGATCGCCCATCAGCGAGCAGTCGATGCCTTTCGACGCGTCGATCTTGTTTTCCATCAGACCGAGCTTGATCCACCAGTCATTGGTCATCGCGATCGAGTCGACCATCGAACCGTTGGCCATCCCGAGCGGGCCTTCGCCGTCGAGTACGCCGCACAGGCGGGCGGATTCGTCGAAATCCATCATGTAGATGCCGCCCTCGAAGGACTTGCCGTTGGTCCCGATGACGTAGCCGATATCTTCCTCGGGCCATTGCAGGAACGATGCGAGCATCTTGTTGGTCTCTTCGGTGTGCTGGTTCCAGTAGGCCAGCCCTTCCCAACGCGCTTTCAGCACAGCCAGCGCCGCCTCGCGGTCATTGGCGATGAAGTTCTTGTTCATATACAGAGCATCCATGAAGATCCCGGTCTTCAGCATCTCCGGATCGGCGGTGTTCACGATGGACCGCGCGCCGGGCTTTGCCTCCAAGACCTTGGAGATCCACGGCTCGTACATGTAGGCAGCCGACAGATCGCCCGACATCATCGGACCGACGGCTTCATCGGCATTCAGGTTCACCCACTCGACCTGATCGGGGGTGATGCCCTCGGAATCGAGCCAGATCCCCATCAGCAGCTGACCGATATAGGCCTGCGGGGCCGAGACCTTCTCGCCGGGCAGGTCGGCGGGCTCGGTCTCGGGCGCGAGGATGACGTGATCGACCCCGTAGGAGGGGTTGAGCTGGGCCACGTTCACCACATCGGTGCCGCGATCCACGACCAGCGGCGTGTAATCGGCGGTGCAGCCATAAACGTCGAGCTGACCCGCAGCGAGGGCGGCATGACCGCCCAGCGGATCCTCGAAGATCGTGATGTTCAGGTCGTAATCGGGGATCAGGTTCTTTTCCTTGGCGACTTCGAGCATGGCATAGCCCGGCCAGGAGACGCAGACCCCGACATTGACGGTTTCAGCGGCGGCAGCGGAGAGGCTGCCCGCGGAGAGGGCGACCGCGGAGGCGGCGGCGAGTTTGAGTACGGAGCGCATAAGCGGACCTCGCTGTTGGTATGGATTCTTGATCTTGTACAAAAACTTTATTCGATAAAAACTTTTATGCAATAAAAAATTGTCTTGACCAAAGATGAGCAATTGCCGAAAACTGTTCGCAACCCTAGGAGGACTTAGTGAGCAACCTGCGCGCCCAACAAAAACAAGACCGTCGCAATCGCATCGTCACATCGGCCAAAGAGCTTTTTCGCGAGAAGGGCTATGACAAGACGACGATTGAGGCGATCGCGGTGGCGGCCGGCGTCTCGGGCGTGACGGTCCATAACTACTACGGAACCAAGGCCGGGGTGCTGCTCGCGCTGGTGATCGAAAGCGACAAACAGCTGCTGGAACGGCTCGATTCGACGCTGCCCGGACCGGAGGCCGAGCTCGTCGAGCTGACGGTGGCCTTCGCGCACGAGATCATGGTTCACGCGATGCAGACGCTGGAGAAAGACATCTGGCGTCAGGTCATCGCGGCGGTGACGATCGAGGCGGGGACGCAGCTTTCCAAGGCCTATTTCAAGCTCGACGAACAGCTTGCCTCGGTGCTGGTGCGCCGGATCGAGGCGATGCAGCGGGACGGGCGGCTCAGCGCCGATCTGAACCCGCTCCATCTGGGCCGGGCGCTGTTCCAGCTGCAAAACGCCCGTTTCATCCAGTTCATTTCCACCGACGCCGCGCGCCGGGACGAGATCGAGACCTGGCTGCGCAACGATCTCGTGGCGCTGTTCTCGGTGACGCTCCCGGTGCCTGCCGATCCTTCCTGAGCGGAGAGTGACATGTTTCTCAACCCGATCACCTGGCCCGAGGGCAAGCGCAGCGCCGCCTGCGTGACCTTCGATATCGACGCGGATTCGCTGATCCGCACCGCCCGTCCCGAGGACGCCGAGCTGCGCCTGCAGCCGATCTCGATGGGCCGTTACGGGCCGACGGTCGCCGTGCCGCGCATCCTCGAGACCTATCGTCGTCTGGGCCTGACCCAGACCTTCTTCATGCCCGCCTGGGTGATGCAGAACTACCCCGAGACGGTCGAGGCGATCCTGAAAGCGGGGCACGAGATCGGGCATCATTCGTGGATGCACGAAGACCCGATGGAGCATTCCGACGAACGCGAGGCGGAGCTGTTCGAACGCGCGCTGGAGGTCCATGTCGCGATGACGGGCCGCAAGCCGCGCGGCTATCGCGCCCCGGTCTATTCCTTCACGCCTGCGATGCTCAACCGGCTGATCGAGCACGAGTTTCTCTATGACAGCTCGATGATGGCCGACGAGTTGCCCTATCTGGTCGAGACGCCGAAAGGCAGCCTGATCGAGGTCCCGCCGCATTGGGGTACTGACGATTGGCCGCCCTTCGCGCATTTCGGCGAGATCGACTACCTGATGCCGATCCGCGCGCCCTCGGACGGCATCCGTGCCTTCGCCGAGGAATTCGACGCGATGCACGAGGCGGGCGGGTTCTGGATGCCGGTTCTGCACCCGTTCCTGACGGGCCGTCTGGCGCGCTGGCGCGAGATGGAGCGTCTGCTGGAGCGCGCCGTGGAGGCGGGCGACGTCTGGTTCGCGCCGATGGAAGAGATCGCCAGCCATGCGAAATCCGGAGCGGCGACGCTGCGCCTGGAACGGATCGGGATGGAGGGGTAACGCCCGATCGGCCGGGGAAAACCGTTATCGACCTGCGAATATAGATGCACCGCGGCGCCGAAAAGCGCCGCGGTGTCTTCGTTTAGGCCTGTGAGCGCTCAGAACTTCGCGCTCAGAACTTCGCGTTGAAGGAAACCTGCAGCGCGTGGCTCTCATAGTCGCTCGAGAAGGTCCCCGAGATCCCGGCATGCACGCTGGAGGAGAACGTTCCGGTCTGGCTGAGCGGCACGTCGATCCCGACATCCGCCGTCACCCAGTTCATGTCGAAGCCGTCGACCGGGGTTGCGCTGGAGGGCAGCCCGACGAAAGCGGTCTGAACGAGCTGATCGTCGCCGCTGACCTTGTTGTACTTGATCGCACCGGACAGGGTCGGGGCCTGTGCGCTGGAAGACAGCGCATATTGGCCACGCATCCCGGCGGAGGCGACGGTCACGGTCCCGGATTGATCCCCGACGGACAGGTTCCACGCGCCCGCGCCGGTTTCGTCGAAGCCGTCCACCGAGAGGTGATACATCTCAAGTGAACCCGTCGGGCC
>NZ_MPZQ01000015.1:0-42114 GCF_002020045.1 Thioclava sp. F28-4
AACTCGAAGCCGACAGCGCCGAAGGCGGGCAGGAAGCTGTAGCCCGTTGTCTCGAGCATGTCGTTGCGCGCGACCGGATCCGTGATCGCCATGATGTCGCTGATCGCGGTCTGATAGGTCCCCGCGTTCCCGATATCGAGATAGGGGATGTTGGCTGCCGCATCGAGGCGACCGGCGGTTGCGAACTGGTAGCGGGTCGCGGTCTGCTCGACGATCGGCGCGAAGATCGGCGCGATGCGCATCGTGACGTTGCTGCCTGCGACATCGCCGAGATCGATGATGTAGTTCAGGTTCAGGTTGCGAAGATCCTCGACCACGTCCTGCGTGTAGAGGCCATTGGCCTGCATCGCCGCGACGATATCGGCAGGCACCGCGCCGCCGCCAGTATAGCCGAGATCCGCGACCGTCACGCCCAGCGAGTCGGCCATCGCCTGCAGCTTGTCATTCAGATAGGTCGAGCTGTCGACGCCCAGATTGCCGTATTGCCACTGGCCGGCGCTCAGGTTGTACCACGCGATGAGCTGGGCCTCGTCCGAGGCGACGGGCGTACCGGTCGCGTCCCAGAAGATCGCTTTCGGCAGCATGCTGTTGTCGATCAGCGAGTTGCCGAAATAGGTGGCCAAAACGCTATTCGACAGGTTCGTCGCGTCGAGCGTGTTGGCGTTGTTCGCAATGGTCATCTCGGCGGAGGTGCTGTCGAAGAAGCCGATGCCTGCCTCTTCCTGACCGCCATCCCCGAAGAGCCCGTCGGGCAGGTTGAACTTCGAGTTGTAATCGGGATCGAAGAGTGCCGCGTACTGGGGATCGGCCGTATCGAAAGGGGTGAAGCTTTCACCCGAGCCGGTGCCGAGCTGCACCTTGAAGGCGATAATGCGGGCGCCGGTGAGGTTCGAGGTCTTGCCGTAGGTGTAGTATTCGGTGATGCCGCTGCTCGATTGCGTCGAGAGCATGATATCCATCGGCGTCGGGCCGGTCAGTTGCGTCTTCACCCGTTTGCCCGAGCCGGGAGGGGCCGTGCAGGTAAAGTCCGGCGTATTCGCCATCAGACAGTTGGTGATACCTTGCGGGTTGTTCGTGTTGCCAAAGTCGGCGTTGACCTCCCCCGTCACGGCCTTGAGGCCGGGCGGTTCAACGCCTTCCGCCGGATCGGAGAAGATAAGCCCGTCGCCGGTCACGCTGATGACGGGCGCGTCATCGAATGTGCCCGACCAGGCCGGATTCCCGAGGCACAGCAGCAAAGCGGCGGGCGCTACGGTGCGTTTCAAATTGGTAAGTAGTGTATTCGACATTCTTTGTCCCCATTCCCCAAGGCAAACGCTACGACAAGAAATCGTACGTCAATCAAGCCACTCTTTACACAATTGAACTGACAACCTGTCCGTGCGTTTGCCTCGGCGCGTTTCAGAAGTTCCCTCGCACGGACTTCAGTCACCGCGCTAAGCTTCCGCCCGGAAGCTTTCTTTGATTTGTATCAATGATTTGGTGGGCTGTTCGGGGTGTTGCGGAAAAGAGACGGGGTGGATGTCGCTTTTGTCTTGCCGCCTATGAATGGCCTTGAGAAGGGGCTGCGGTTTGCAGCCCGAAAACGGCCTTGAAAGCACAGGGCGGCGCGGAGAATTTCGCCCGCCCTGTGCGCGGTTTCGTGTTATTCCGCCGCCGTCTCGGTCGGCATCGCGGGCAGGTCGCTATCCGCCACGAGATGCCCGTCTCCAACATTGCGCAACAGAAGGCGCTGCGGACCCGTGCCCAGCTTGTAGACCGGGCTCGGCACCTCGCCGGACAGGCGCGGGGTGGGTTCGCGGACCTTGTCGGGGTCGGGGATCGGCACGGCGGCCATCAGGCGTTTCGTGTAGGGATGCTGCGGCGCGCCGAAAATCTGCGCGCGCGTGCCCATCTCCACGATCTGGCCCATATACATCACCGCGATCCGGTCCGAGATATTCTCGACGACCGCCATGTCGTGGCTGATGAACAGATAGGCGATGCCGAACTCGCGTTTCAGCGCCTCGAGCAGGTCCAGCACCCGCGCCTGCACCGACACATCCAGCGCCGAGACGCTCTCATCCGCGATGATCAGCTTGGGTTGCAGCGCCAGCGCGCGGGCGATGCAGATCCGCTGACGCTGACCGCCCGAGAACTCATGCGGATAGCGGTCGAGCTGATCGCGGGTGAGGCCGACGCGCTCGAACAGGCCCGCGACTTTCTCGCGTTGCTCCTCGGGCGTGCCGATGCCGTGGATCACCAGCGGCTCGGCCACCAGATCGCCCACGCGCATCCGCGGATCGAGCGCGGCCATCGGGTCCTGGAACACGATCTGGACGTCGCGGCGCATCTCTTTCATCTTCGCGCCGCTCAGCCCGCCCATCGTGTGGCCTGCGACCTCAATGCGGCCCTGATGCGGCACGAGCCCGGTCAGCGCCTTCGCGATGGTGGATTTGCCGCAGCCGCTTTCGCCGACGAGCGAGAAAGTCTCGCCCTCCATGATGTCGAAGCTGACACCCTCGACCGCGTGGACGCGATGGGTGACCTGCGACAGGATCCCGCCGCGAATGTCGAAATGCACCTTCACATCGCGCAGCCGCGCCACGGGTTTCGCATCCGGGGACGCGCCCGCAGCGCCGCTGCCGTCGCCCATGCGCGGAACGGCAGCCAGAAGATCCTGCGTATAGGCCTCGCGCGGGGCGGTGAAAATCTGCGAGACAGCGCCCGTCTCGACCGCCTGACCCTGTTTCATGACGATGACCCGCTCAGCCATCTCGGCCACCACGCCCATGTCATGGGTGATCAGGATGATTGCGGTGCCCATCTCGCTTTGTAGATCGCGCAGCAGGTCGAGCACCTCGCGTTGGACCGTCACATCAAGCGCGGTGGTCGGCTCGTCGGCGATCAGCACGTCGGGGCGCAGCGCCAGCGCCATCGCGATCATCACGCGCTGCCGCATACCGCCGGACAGCTCGTGCGGATATTGGGTCATCCGACGCTCGGGTTCGGAGATACGCACGCGGCGCAGCGCCTCGAGCGCGCGGGCGCGGGCCTCGCGTTTCGAGACCGGCTCATGCGCGCGGATCGCCTCGGAGAGTTGCAGGCCGATGCTCAGCACCGGGTTGAGCGACGTCATCGGCTCCTGAAAGATCATCGCGATGCGGTTGCCGCGCATGGCGCGCATCCGGCTTTCGGGCAGGCGCGTGAGGTCTTCGTCATGGAAGCGGATCGCGCCGGAGCTGACCCGCAGGGCAGGGGGCGGCAACAGCCCCATGATCGCCAGAGAGGTCAGCGATTTGCCCGAGCCGCTCTCGCCCGCGATGGCGATGGTCTCGCCGCGCGCAAGCGTGAAGCTCAGATCGCTCACCAGCGCCCGCTCGCGCCCTTCGGAGCGCACCGAGATCGTGAGACCTTCGACGGACAGCACCGGCTGGGCGGGCTCCGGGGCCATGACGGCCCCGGCTTGCGTTTGTTGCATTTCGATCATTCGAACACGTTTCTCGGGAAATAGAAGCTGACGACCCAGTTGGGCATATCGACGATCTCGGAAATGCGCAGATCGCCACAGGTCGAGACAAGCATATAGGCGTCGACCGCCGACATGCCGCGCTGCGCGCACAGCAGGTCGATCATGCCCGAGACCGCATCGCGCGCGCCCGACATCAGGTCCGGGCCGATGCCCGTCGTGACCTCGTAGCCCGCCGTGTCGAGGTGGCGCGTGACCGGCCCCGGCGTGGTGAAGCGCGGGAATTTCAGCGTCTCGTTCTTGATCAGATCGAAGCTGAGCACGCAGTTCATCGGGCTCTCGATCGCGGTGCCGCAGACCTCGCCATCGCCTTGGGCGGCATGGGTGTCGCCCACGGAGAACAGCGCGCCGTCGACCTCGACCGGCAGATAGAGCGTGGTGCCCGCCGCCAGATCGCGAATGTCGAGATTGCCGCCCACGCGGCGCGGGGGCACGATGGAATGCAGGCCTTTTTCGGCCGGGGCGACGCCGATAGTGCCGCAGAACGGCTTGAGGCCGACCTTGCCCTCGCTGCCCCAAAGCGCCTTGTCGGGCGAGGCCGCGTCGTATTTCCAGATCGTCAGTGCCGGATCTTCGAACTGATCCGCCAGCAGGCCGAAGCCCGGGATATTCGCAGTCCAGCCCCAGGCGGAGCCTTCCTGCTCGCGCGGTGTGAAGCTGTCGATGGTGACCTTGAGCACGTCACCGGGTTTCGCCCCTTCGACATAGATCGGGCCGGAGACCGGGTTGATCTTGCCGAAATCGAGGGTCTTCACGTCTTCCACCGTCGAGGACGGCCCGAGCTGTCCGGCCGAGCTGTCGTGGCAGTGGAATTCGATGGTCGATCCCGGGGCCACCGTCTCGGCCGGGACAAACGAGTTGTCCCAGCCGAAATGGTGCTGTGCGCCATGGATCGTATAGTCACAGGCTTTGCACATGCGCGCTTACTCCGTCACGTACACGTAGTCGTAGTTGACCGGGATCGAGACCGGGTCGACATAGAGCGCATCCGCGCCACCCATACGGCCCGACTTCATGGTGTAGCGGTTCTCGTTGAACACCGGGACCCAGGGCGCGTCTTCCATGACCTTCATGTAGACGTCGGACCATTTCTGCAGGCGCTCGTCCTGCTTGGCCGGATCGGTGATCGAGTCCGCTTCGGTCGCCATCGCGTCGAGTTCCTCGTTGCAATACCACGACCAGTTCCAGCCGCCTTCAACCGCTCCGGCACAACCGAGGATCGGACCGTAGAAGTTGGACGGATCGGGGAAGTCGGCGATCCACGCCATGCCGCCCGACCAGATCATCGGCGCGGTCTTCGGCGTGCCGCCCGCCTCGATGACATTGGCCTGCGCCAGCGCCTTGATGTCGACCTTCACGCCGATCTGCGACAGGTCCTGCTGGATCGCCTGAGCGATGCGCGGGTTCGGGTCGGTGTTCATCACGTAGAGCTCGGTCTCGAACCCGTCGGGATAGCCCGCATCCGCGAGCATCTGCTTGGCCTTTTCCTGATCGAAGGGATAGCCTTCGTAATCCTTGGTATAGCCCGGCATCGACGGCGGCAGCGGCTGGTTCGCGGGCGTGGCGCGGCCGTTGATCATCTGAACGATGCGGTCCTTGTTGATCGCCATGTTCATCGCCTGCCGCACCTCGACCTTGTCGAAGGGCTCCATCTGGACGTTGAGCGTGATGTAGCCGGTATGCAGCTGGCCACCCACGACGACCCGCTTGGCCTCGTCGGGATTGTCCATCACCTCGTTGAACTTCGCCGGAGGGATGCCGTCGCCGGGCACGTCCACCTCACCCTGCTGCAGCCGCAGCAGCGCCACGATCGGCTCCTGACCGACCTCAAAAGTAATGCTATCGAGATAAGGCACGCCCGAGCGCCAGTAATCGGCGTTCTTCTCGAACACGAGCTGCTGACCGATGGTCCAGTCAGACAGCTTGAACGCGCCGGTGCCGACCGGGTGCTTGCCGAAATCGGTGCCGTATTCGTCGACCGCTTCCTTCGGCACGACCGAGGCGAAGTTCAGCGCCATCACGTGCAGGAAGGTCGCGTCGGGGCGCGAGAGCTCGATCTTGACGGTGTAGGGATCGACAACGGTCACGCCTTCGAGGCTGGTGGCAGAGCCATCCGCCATCGCGTCATAGCCCTTGATCGAGCCGAAGAAGCCAGCGCCCGGCGATTGGGTCGCGGGGGTGGTGACGCGGTCGAGCGAGTATTTCACGTCCTCGGCCGTCATCTCACGACCGTTGTGGAATTTCACGCCCTCGCGCAGCTTGAAGGTGAAGGTCGTGCCGTCGTCGGAAATCTCGTAGCTCTCGGCAAGACCGGGGCGCAGCTCGGTGGTGCCGGGGACGTAATCCATCAGACCGTCGAAGACGGATTTGATCATCGACCAGTTCTGCCAGTCATAGCCGATCGCCGGGTCGAGCGTGGCCACATCGTCCTTGTAGGTCACGATGATATTGCCGCCGGGCTTGGCGTTCGGATCGGGCTGGTAGTCCTGCGCCGAGGCGAAGCTGGCAAGGCCCAGCGAGAGCGACAGCGCGCTGGTGGCAAGGATGTTTTTCATCAGGCTCATTTGAGGTGTTCTCCGTCAGTTGGACTTTTCTTTTGGTTCGCTCCCCGGTTGGCCCGGGGTATCTGATTGCGATCAGCGCAGCTTGATGCGCGGATCGATGAAAGGTGTGATCAGGTCGGCCAGCAGGTTGCCCAGCACGATGGCGCAGGCGGATACCAGCGTGACGCCCATGATGATCGGAATGTCGACGCGCTGGATCGCCTGCCAGGCGAGTTGCCCGATGCCCGGCCAGCCGAAGACGCTTTCCACCACGACGATGCCGGACATGAAGATGCCGATATCGATCCCGATCATCGCGATGATCGGCAGGATGGCGTTGGGCATCGCGTGCAGCGCCAGCACCCGGAAGCGGCGCAGCCCCTTGGCGCGCGCGGTGCGGATATAATCCGAGCGCAGCACGTCGATCATGCTCGAGCGCATCATCCGGCTATACCAGCCCGAGCCCATGATCCCGAGCGTCAGCGCAGGCAGCACGAGGTTCGAGAAGCTGCCGTAGCCGCCAATCGGGAACCAGCTCAGCTTGACCGCGAAGACATAGAGCAGGAGCAGACCGACCACGAATTGCGGGGCAGAAACCGCGACGAAAGAGGTGATCATCAGCGACTGATCGAGCGCGCCTCCGCGCCGGATCGCGGCCACGATCCCCAGCGTGAGCCCCATGATCAGCTCGGCCACGATCGCGCCCAGCATCAGAAGAAGCGTCGCGGGAAGACGCGCGGCAATCAGGGTCGCGACTTCGGTCTTCTGCAGGTAGCTGCGGCCCATATCGCCTTGGACCAGCCCGGTCAGATAGTGCCAGTATTGCACGATGAAGGGCTGATCGAGGCCCAGCTGGTGACGGATATTGGCAACCGTCTCGGGCGTGGCCGAGCGGCCCGCAATCTGGCGCACCGGGTCGGCGGGCAGCACGAAGAGCAGGAAGAAGGTGATGAAGGACACGCCCAGCAGGATCAGGGCGGCCTGGATCAGGCGGCGGATCAGATAGGCCAGCATCACTCACGCCCTCTCTGCGTCGGGTCGAGCACGTCGCGCAGCGCGTCGCCCACGAGGTTGAAGGACAGCGCCAGCAGCAAGATCGCGGCGCCCGGGATGAAGACGAGCCACGGGGCCGCCTGGAAATAGGTCTGGTTCTCGAAGATGATGTTGCCCCAGCTTGGCGTCGGCGGCTGAACGCCCACGCCGAGGTAGGACAGCGTCGCCTCCAGCAGCACCGTGGTCGAAATCCCCAGCGTGCCCCAGACGATGATCATCGGCACAAGATGCGGCAGGATGTGGCGGAACAGGATGCGCAGCGTACCTGCGCCAAGCGTGCGCTCGGCCGCGACGAATTCGCGCTCGGCCAGCGCCGAGGTCTCGGTGAAGACCACGCGGGCGGTCTGCACCCAGTTCACCAGCGCGATCACCATCGCGACGATCCACAGCGACGGCGTGAAGATCGCGGCCAGACAGATCGCCAGCAGAAGCGCCGGAAACGCCATCATCAGATCGGTGAAGCGCATCAGTACCGCACCGATCCAGCCGCGGAAATAGCCCGCGGTGACACCGATCAGCGTGCCGATGATCAGCGCCAGACCGTTCGCGACCACACCGATGATCAACGAGGTCCGCGCGCCGTACAGGATGCGCGAGAACAGGTCGCGGCCCAGCAGGTCGGTGCCCAGCCAGAACTTCTCGCCCGGCGGCATGGGCGAGCCTTCCAGCGTCAGCCCGTCGAACATCTGCTCCTGCGGCTCGAATGGCGCGATCCACGGCGCGAAGATCGCCCCGAGCGTCACGATCGCGATGATCGCAAAGCCCAGAAGCGCGAGCTTGCGGCGCATCAGGCGGCGCAGGGCGCTTTGCGGTCGGGCCGGTCCCTCAGCCAAGGTCGCGTCGGTCATCACTCTTCCTTTGTTCGTCATGGTTGGCGACGATGCGGCGCGCGGCATCTTCGAACGTCACGCGCCAAGCCATCGCCATCTGGCGCAGCTGGTCGTAGGCCTCGGCCTCGCTCTTGCCGCGCGCGGCCAGCAGCGTAACCGCCCGCACCACCGTCTGGCGTTCATCGAGCCTGCGACGCAGATCCGCGATCTCGCCGGAGAGCTGCGCTCGCGCCTCGAAGGCGAGCTGCGCGATCAGCAGCGCCGAATAGACCCCGCCATCGCCGACGGGTTTGAGGATCTGCGCATGCGCGCCGGCCTCCAGCGACCATTCGATCCGGCCGGGCGCTTCGGTGCCGATCAAGGCGATCATCGGCATCGGGCTTTCGCCCGTCTTCCACGGAAATTGCTCGTCATAGCCCTGATCGGCATCGAAGAAGACGAAATCCCCCGACAGGGCCTCGGCGGGCAGTTCGGGCCAGCAATGCACGACTGTCAGGCCGATCGCGCGCAATTGCCGCTCGAGCGCCTGCACGGTCGCGTGGGGGCGATGCAGGATATAGGCGCGCGCGCCGCCGAGATCGGGGATGCGGATCTTGCGCTTCATGAGACCACCTTCAGCCGGGGGGCTCCGGGCGCGATCGGATTGCGGCCGCGTGCGAGATAGGGATCGCCCGCGACGGCCTCGAACCGCTCGCGGACCGCGAAGGCGCCGTTCTCGACCTGCGCGATCAGGACGGGCAGGGCGGTGTGATGGGTCGACAGGTCGATCCCTTCCGAGCCCTGCGGCGCATCATGCAACAGCTGTGCGAGGCTCTGCTCGGCAGCGTCCTCATGCCCCGAGAGCAAAATCGCGAGGCGATAGACCGACGACCATGCGGCCGCTTCGTGCGAGGAGCCGAAATTGCGCTGCGCCTGCGGCCAGCCGGTCGCGCCCCGGAAATAGGGCCCTGCGGCGACCAGCCCCTCGATCGCGGCGGGGTGGATCGCGGGCAGTTCGCATTCGGTCAGATTGCACGACAGGATCGGGCAGGTCTCGGGGCGGAAATGCGCGTCTTCCTGCCCGAGCTTGTGATAGGCTTCGAGGAAGGCGTATTGCGACGGGCCGATCAGGTTGTTGAGGATGAAATCGGGCCGGGTCGCGCGGATCTCATTGATCATCCGCTCGACATCCAGCGAACCGAGCGGCAGGTAACGTTCGCCCAGAACCTCGCCGCTGGCGCTGAGGATCACGTCCCGCGCAAGCCGGTTCATCTCCCAGCCCCAGATGTAATTCGAGCCAGTCAGGAAGCCCCTCCGCCCCAGCCGCGCAAAGGCCCAGCCAAGCAGCGGCAGCAGATGCTGGTTCGGGCAGGCATGGGTGTAGACGACATGATCGGAGGCCTCGAACCCCTCATAGGGCACCGCATACCAAAGCGTCCCGCCCGCCTTCTCCAGCGTCGGGATCACCTCCTTGCGGCTCCACGAGGTGACGCAGCCGACGACATGGCGCGCATCGCTGTCGCGCAGGATCTCCTCGCAGAGCGGGCCGTAGGCGTCGATATTGCCCTGCGGGTCGCGCTCGATCGGGGCGAACGTGATCGGGAGATCGGGCATCGAATTGATCTCGGCAATCGCGCTGAGCGCCCCGGTCCGGCAGGCTTCGGAGATCAGCGAATAGCTTCCCGAGCGGGAATACAGCAGGCCAAGTTCAATCCGTTTCTTCATTTCCACTCTTGCAGACCCTTTGAGCCAAAACGCAAAACGCCCCGCTGACTTGCCGCGGATGTGCGGTGTCAAAGCGAGGCGCGAATGCCGTTCGGGTTATTCCGATGTGCGTTAAGGTTTGCAGCGCGCCCGTCAGCCGACAAGCGCAAATTGCGAAACCGCGCTGGGATCGGGAGGCTGAGCGGGATTTTCGGGGTGAGTTGCATAAAATTTGCGCACAAAAGCGTCATGTGAACGCGGATTGGTCTCACGCTGCAGTGAGAATCGCGCGCCTCGGAACCTCATGGATCGTCTGAAGTGGCTGGTTCGAATTGAGGGTCACCAGTGTCCTGATGGCGACCGCAGTTTCAAATCGCTCCCCGCTCCATCGCAGAAGCTCCGGGTCGAGACAGGACGTTCGCCAGCCGGATATCACGGACGCACGCAAATTCGTGAATACTTGCGAAATGACATAACCCGTGCAAACCTCGCACACACAGGGGGAGGAAAGAGAGTTTCCGCTTTTGAGGAGAAGTCGGAAGCTTGGCGTTCACGCCGACTCACGAAACCGCGATTCGCTTGGAGGAGTGCTGTCGCGTGTTTTCGACCTCTCTCTCACTTCGGTCCCGCATCTGTCGGGGTCGCAACCAAACGGGGAGGAACCATGAAAAATCTGACCACTCGCAGACATGCGTTACGCACTCTTGCCGCGGCGGGGGCTGCCAGCCTTGCTGCGCCGCATATCGCCTCGGCCCAAGCCAATGGCACGACCTGGAAGATCCAGACCTCGTGGCCGGGCGGCGTCGGTCTCCAGACCTTCAAGGACTGGTGCGCCACGATTCAGGAAAAGACCGGCGGCGAACTCGCCTTCCAGCCGTTCGGCGCGAATGACGTCGTGGGCGACTTCCAGCTTTACGACGCGGTGAAGAACGGCGTGCTCGACGCGGTCAACCCGTTCACCATCTATGTGCAGGGCATCATCCCGGCGGGGGTGTTCCTGACGTCCTATCCGCTCGGGCTGCGCAACCCGCATGAATTCGACGTGTTCTATTACGGCCTCGGCGGGCTGGAGATGGCGCGCGAGCTTTATGCGGCGCAGGGTATGTATTTCGTGGGCCCCATTCATCACGGCCCGAACATCATCCACTCGAAAGTGCCGATCCGCTCGATCGACGACTTCCGCGGCCGCAAGATGCGCCTTCCGGGCGGCATGGTCGCCGATGTCTTCGGCGAGATCGGCGCGGAGACCACCGTGCTTCCCGGCTCGGAGATCTTCCCGGCGCTGGAGAAGGGCACGATCGACGTGGCCGACTATGTGGGCCCGGCGGTGAACTACGCGCTCGGCTTCAGCCAGGTGACCAGCTACATCTCGATGGGCCCGCCCGGCATGATGTCGCTCTACCAGCCGGTGGACATCATGGACATCACCGTCGGCATGGATGCGTGGAACAAGCTCAGCCCCGAGATGAAGCAGTTCGTCGAGATGGAGACCCACGTCTATTCCGACATGCATCACGCCGCGATCCAGAAGGCCGACCAGGAGGCCTGGGCCAAGTTCGAGGCCGACGGCACCGAGGTTACGCGCCTCAGCCAGGACGATGTGGAGCTGATGACCGAAGTCGCCGTTCCGATCTGGTTCAAATACGCCAATCGCGACAAGGACAGCGCGCGGATCTTCAAGACCCAGCTCGACTACATGATGTCCGGCTCGCTGGGCTATGTGACGCCCGATCTGGTCGACGGGCTGGAACTGAAGCTCTGATTTGATCCGACAGACAGTGTGACGGGCCCGCCCTTTGGCGCGGGCCCGGTTCAACTGATGGCCGGGCATGACCCGGCAACAGGGGGTGGGCAATGCCCAGTATCGACTTTACTCTACCGCATTGGGCCTATTGGGCGGGGTTGATCCTCTTCCCGATCATTGCGGCAACGCTGGCCAACCGGCCACGCAAGACGGAGCGGCGTTATTCGCTCTCCTTGGGCTATTTCATTCTCGTAACCGGGGGGATGCTGGGACTGCATCGCTTCTACGTGAAAAGCCTGCTGGGCTTTCTCTTCATCCCGGTCTTCATCGCCATTCTCTATGCGAATGCGCAAGGTCACGACGCGCGCGGCACGGTCTCGGACATGTCGAACGTGGTGCGCATGGCCGAGCGCTCGCTGGAGCGCGAACAGGAACGCGTCGACACGGCGAAGGCCGATCTGCCCAAGCTGCGCGAGGAACTCGCCGCCGCCGAGGAAGGCAGCTTCGCGCAGAAGCGCGCGCAGCGTAACGTCGATCGCGCCGAGAAGCGGGTCACGGATGGCGAGGCGGTGATCGAACAGGCGCAGGCCGATCTCGTCGAGGCGCGCCCGAAGAGGGACGCGGCCGCAGCCGTCCTCGCGAAATGGCGCAGCATCTCGAAATATGCCTTCTGGGTGCTGCTCGCAGGGATCGTCATCGACGCGCTCCTGCTTCCGATGCTGGTGCGGCGCGCGAATGCCGCGCTGCCCGAGCATGAGGAGGAAAGCGAGGTCGAGCGGCGTCTTGAGGCGCTCGAAGACGAGGAGATGAAAGACGACTCCCGCCATATCTCGTCGGGCTGGACCGGCTGGATCGACCGGCTCTCCCTCAAGGCGGGCGAATTCGTCAGCTACTGGGCGATCATCGCGGTCTTCGTCTATTATTTCGAGGTGATCAGCCGCTACGTCTTCAACAGCCCGACCAACTGGGCGCATGAGGCGATGTATCTGATGTTCGGGATGCAATACCTGATCTCGGGCGCCTATGCGATGCTGACCGAGAGCCATGTGCGCGTCGACATCTTCTACGCGCCGCTGTCGAAACCGCGCAAGGCGTGGGTCGATCTGCTGACCTCGGTCTTCTTCTTCATCTTCGCGGGCACATTGCTGGTGACGTCGTGGATCTTCGCGATGGACGCGATCGCCGTGCCCACGGGCAACGGGCTCATCTCGCAATGGGCGCGCGGCGAAATTCCGACCGGCGAGATGCTGGCGAACTGGAATCTCGGACAATGGA
Source organism: Thioclava sp. F28-4 (assembly GCF_002020045.1). Classification (NCBI taxonomy): domain Bacteria; kingdom Pseudomonadati; phylum Pseudomonadota; class Alphaproteobacteria; order Rhodobacterales; family Paracoccaceae; genus Thioclava; species Thioclava sp. F28-4. The sequence continues at coordinate 12,637 of NZ_MPZQ01000015.1, forward strand.
CCGATGCGAATGTCCGCTGGGGCGAGATCAGCTTCAACGAATGGGAGGTGCCTCTGTGGCCGATGAAATGGGTCATGGTGATCGGCGCTCTGCTGCTTGTTTTGCAGGGCATTTCGAAATTCGCACAAGATCTGCGGATCGTAATGGGCAGGGGCTGATACATGGGACTTGAAATTGGAATTGAGTGGCTGACACTCATCATGTTCGGCTCGCTGGTCGTCCTGCTGATGGCAGGGCTTCCACTGGCCTTCGTCACGGGCGGTCTGGCCTGTGTCTTCCTGTTCGTGCTGGGCGACGAACGCGCGCTCAACATCGTGCCGAGCCGCATCTTCCCGCTGATGACGAACTACCAGCTCTCGGCGATCCCCCTGTTCATCTTCATGGCGTCAATGCTGGAGAGGGCAGGGATCATCAACGAGATGTTCGACGTCATCTACAAGGTGTTGGGCGGGGTGCGCGGCGGTCTGGCCGCGGCCACGATCATCGCTTCGACCGTGCTGGCTGCAATGGTGGGCGTGATCGGGGCTGCGGTGGTGACGATGGGGATCATCGCGCTGCCGGCGATGCTCGATCGCGGATATAACGCGAAGATCGCGATGGGGTCCATCATGGCGGGCGGCACGCTCGGCATCCTGATCCCGCCGTCGATCCTCGCGATCATCTATGCGGTCGTGGCCGAGCAATCGGTGGGCGAGCTGTTCATCGGCGCGGTCATTCCCGGCCTGCTTCTGTCGGGCATGTATGTGGCCTATGTGCTGATCCGCTGCGCGATCAACCCCGAGATGGGCCCGCCGATCCCGCCGGAAGAGCGCATCTCGGGACGCGAGAAGATCCGCCTGATGAGCAATATGTCAGCACCGATCTCGCTGATCGTGATCGTGCTGGGCGTGATCTTCACCGGTGTTGCGACCCCGGTGGAAGCGGCTGGCATCGGCACGTTCGGCGCGATCATCGTGGCGGCGATCCACCGCAAGCTCGACTGGCAGACGATCCGTGAGGCCGCAGTCACGACGCTCAAGGCCTCGGCGATGGTCATCTGGATCATGTTCGGCGCGACGATCTTTGTCGGGCTCTACGTGCTCGAAGGCGGTCAGCAATTCGTGCAGAACGCGTTGCAGGCGACCGGGCTCGGGCCGTGGGGCATCCTGATCATCATGCAGCTCGTGCTGATCATTCTCGGGATGTTTCTCGACTGGGTCGGCATTCTGCTGCTCTGCGTGCCGATCTTCGTGCCGATCGTGAAGGCGCTCGGCGCCGAGGCCTTCGGGTTGAGCGATCCCGACGATCTGGTGCTGTGGTTCGGGGTGCTCTACCTCGTGAACATGCAGATGAGCTTCCTGTCGCCGCCTTTCGGCTATGCGCTGTTCTATCTGCGCGGAGTGGCGCCGCCGGAAATCCCGATGGGCGATATCTTCCGCTCGGCGCTGCCGTTCCTGGCGCTTCAGGTGGTGGGCTTGTTGCTATGCATGTTCTTCCCGGAGATCATCATCTGGCTGCCGAAACTGGTCTACGGTTGATCGCTCGCACCCGGACCGGAAGAAATGAGAAGCCCCGCGCAGTGCGCGGGGCTTTTTTTGTCTGTCGGTTCAGGTTCCTGCCGTCAGCCTCGGTAGGGCGCCCCGGGGTATCCTCACGCAGGAAAATCACCGTCTGCGAAAGTCTGCCGGCAACTTTCGGATCTTGAGCGATACTTCTCCGGATCAATCTCCGTTGCGGCAACCGACCCGTCCAAGCCGTTGACTTTACCGCGGCTAATTGGCTTACCTGCAGTATTGAAAAGAACTGGAGTGCCCGCACATGCCGCAAACAGCGACGGCAAATATCCTGAACATCCTCGAATCCGATTTCTCCGGCGTCGTGGAGGAGTGGCTTGGCACTCAGGTGAAAGAGGGCGTGAAACGCTCTGACCTGTTCTCCGACTCCGAGAGCCGTGCGCAGAACCAGGAACTTCTGAAAGCCTTCACCAAGGGTGTCCGCGCGGGCGTCGTGAATGAAGAGTTCAGCCTGGACGACGACGAATGGGAAGACCTGCGCGCCGTCCTTGCAGATGTGAGCAAGGAACGCGTCGGGCGTGGTGTGACGCCGACCGAAATGGCGACTTTCGTTCTGGCCCTCAAAGCCCCGCTGTTCACACGGCTCGAGGCGATGACGGATATCGAAAGCGGCAAGCTCATCAGCGACGTGCTGATGGTGACGCGTCTCGTCGATGCCTTCGCGATCTACACCAACGAGATCTTCATCGGCGAGCGCGACCAGATCATAGAGCGCCAGCGCCAGGAAATGCTTGAACTCTCGACGCCGGTCGTCGAGCTTTGGGACCGCGTCCTCACGCTACCGCTGATCGGCACGCTGGATTCCGCCCGCGCGCAGGAGGTCATGGAGAACCTGCTGGAGACCATCCTCGAGCGGCAGGCCGAGGTGGTGATCATGGACATCACCGGTGTCGGCACGGTTGACACGCAGGTGGCGCAGCACCTTTTGCGCGCCGCGGCCGCCGTGCGCCTGATGGGCGCGGAATGCATCATCAGCGGCATCAGCCCGATGATCGCGCAGACCATGGTGCAGCTCGGCATCGACGTGGGCACGGTGTCCACCCGGTCCAGCATCCGCACGGCTCTGGCCGATGCATTGCAGAAGGTCGGCTACGTCATCAAAACCAGTGAGGTTTCCTGACGTGTCGGGTGTGACGTCCATAAACCTGGTCGAGAACGCGCTTCTCGTCTCCATTCAGGACGACGTCACCGATACGGAAATCGTGGAGCTGCAGGACACGTTGTCGAACCGGATCGCCAAGGAAAACGTCAAAGGCGTGATCCTCGATATCAGTTCGCTGGAGATCGTCGATACCTTCGTCGGGCGTGTCATTGCCCAGCTCGCTGGCATTTCCAAGCTGCTGGCCGCTGAAACCTACGTTGTGGGGATGCGGCCCGCGGTTGCGGTGACCTTGGTGGAGCTGGGGATGTACCTGCCCGAGACCCGTACGGCGCTCAGCCTGACCCATGCACTCACTCAGTTGCGGCGTGCCTGATCCAAACGAAACATCCAGCAGACCCGCGGTTGCGGAGATAACGCTCGCGACCAGTCGCGATGTCGTCGCTGCGCGCCAGGCGGTCGCCCGAATTCTCAAGGAACGCGGGCTGTCGGCGGTGCGGATCACCCGGTTCGCGACGGCTGTGAGCGAAATCACCCGCAACGCCATCGTCCACGGTGGCGGCGGCAAGATTTCAATTTATCTCGACGGTCGTAACGAGTATCTGCGCGTCGAATGCCGGGACGAGGGGCCGGGGATCGAAAATGTGATGCTGGCCATGTCCGAGGGCTATACGACCGCGGGCGGGCTCGGCAAAGGTCTTGGCGGGGCCAAACGCCTCTCACATGGGTTCGAGGTCCACTCAGCGCCCGGGAAAGGAACAACCGTTTCCATGAGCGTGAAGCTATGAACCAGTGGGTCGAAATTGATGATCGTAGCGCCGTGGCCGTCGTGCGGCGGCTTGCGCGGCGCCATGGCGTCGAGATCGGTCTGCCCGAGACCCGCGTCGGCGAGCTCGCGATCGTGGCCACGGAGGCCGCGACGAACATCCTGCGCTACGCAGAGCGCGGGCGGGCCCTGATCGAACTCGTGCGCCAGCCCGGCGCCGATGTCATCAACATGATCTTCACCGATCGCGGGCCGGGGATCGCGGATATCGACCGGATGTTCCAAGACGGCGAAAGCTCCACCGATTCCGCAGGGCTCGGGCTCGGGGCGATCGTGCGCCTGTCGGATACGTTCGATATCTTCAGTTCGCCCGACACCGGAACGACGATCGTATGTACCTTCGGCGGGAAAAGCGCCGGGGCTGATTGCGGCGTTGACGCGGTGGGGCTGCGCGTCTGCCACCCGAACGAAGACACCTGCGGCGACGACTTTCAGATCCGGCAGACACCGCGGGCGACCGATGTGTTGCTTTGCGATGGTCTCGGGCATGGTCCTGCCGCCGCCGAAGCCGCCAGCGAAGTCATCGAGGCCGCTGGCGCTGCGGGCGGGCTCTCGTCCGAACCGGGCAAGCTGATGCGCCAGATCACCGAGCGGCTGGTCGGGCGGCGCGGCGCGGTGGCAGCGCTGATGCATATCGCGCAGCCGCAGATGGAGCTGCGCTACGCCGCGCTTGGCAATATCTCCTCCTTGCTGGTCGGCGCGAATGGCATTCGCCGGATGGCGGTGCGGGACGGTCGCATCGGTGGCGCGGCCACCCATGGCTACGAGGAAGTCGTGCAACTGGAGGCGGGGGACATGGTGATCCTGCATAGCGACGGTTTGAAAACCCTGCGGGAGGCGCATTTCCCGCCCGGACTGCTGAAGAAGAGCCCGCTCTTGATTGCCGGATTTCTGCTGGATCGGGCCTTCCGCGGACGCGATGATGCCAGCATCGTCGTCTTGCGTAGCAACCGGGAGCGCGAGCAGTGAAGACGACGAAGCTCACCACCGTGACCCTCGAGAAAAGCACCGACGTCGCCCGGTTGCGCGATGTCGCAATGACTTTGACCAGCGTGCTGCAGTTCAGCTCCTTCGAGCGCACAAGGACCGTCACAGCCGTCGTCGAACTCGGCCGCAACGCGATCGAGCATGGCCAAAAGGGCCGCGCGACCTTCTCGCTCACCGAGGCGAGCGGCAAACCGGCGCTTGGGCTTCTCGTGACCGATCAGGGGCGGGGCATCCCGAAGGAGAACCTTCAGCCCGATGGCGCACCGTCCTCGGCGACGGGGATGGGCCTCGGCCTTCGCGGCGTGCAGCGGATCGCCACGCGTTTCGATGTCCAGACCGGCCATGAGGGCACGCGCATCGATGCGGTTTTCCTGTCCTCAGCCGTTCTGCCGGCGGGCGCCCAACTCGTCGAGCAGGCGACCGAGGCGCTCGACGCCCTCAGCGCCAAGGATCCGACGGCGGCCCTTAACGAGCAGAACCGCGAGCTGAGCGAGGAGATCACGGAACGCGACCTGCTGATGCAGGAGCTTCACCACCGCACGGGCAACAATCTGGCGCTCATCGCCGCGCTCATTCGCATGAGCAAGTCGCGGGCCAAACAGGACGAAACCCATCAGGTTCTGACCGAGCTCGAAGTCCGCGTCGGGGCGCTCTCCAAGGCCCACGAGCTGATGCAACGCGGAACCGACACCGGTAAGGTCGATCTGGCCGAGATGGCAGCTGAAGTCGCAAGGACGTCGGAGCGCGCCTTCAGCGGCGGAAGCCTCGACGCCAATATCGAGGTGAGCTGCGCAGAGCTGCAACTCGACAGTAAGCTTGCCATCGACATCGGGCTCATCATCGGCGAGCTCATCACCAACGCGTTCAAATATGCCTTCGTCGGCAGGGATAGCGGGACCATCCGCGTCGAAGTCTCCGGCGATGTGCAGAGCGGTATCGCCTTGGTGGTGTCCGACAACGGCATCGGCTTGCCCTCGGATGCCGAACGGCCGGAGCGCTCGAATTCTCTCGGTTGGCGATTGATCCGGACGCTGACCTTCCAGCACGACGCGACCCTGACCGTGGATGGCACGGATGGGCTGCGCGTGTGCATCGAGTTCCCCGCGCAGGCCTGACAGTCGCGGCATGGCGCAGGGACGCGCGCGGTGCAGAAGGGTGCACGGCGAAGCACGCAGGAGCGTAAGCCGCGCAGGGCGACCCGAGGGTCTGATTGCAGTCGCATTTTCAGGGATTGCGCACTTTCAGAGTGTTGATGTGTCGATCAACAAAGGAAAGTGGCGGAGAGACAGGGATTCGAACCCTGGGTCGGCTCTCACCGACAACGGTTTTCGAGACCGCCGCATTCGACCACTCTGCCACCTCTCCGCATCAGGGGTCGTCTTGTAGGGCGGGATTTAGCCGCCCTCGCGCGCCCTTGCAACCCGTTTTTCGACGAAATTTTCAGATCTTTCGCAAACCCGTCATAATCGCTGCGTCAACGCATCCGCAGCGCCCCGTCGAGGCGGATGACTTCGCCGTTCAGATAGCCGCTCTGGACGATGAAACCGGCGAGTTTCGCGTATTCCGACGGATCGCCGAGCCGTTTCGGGAAGGTCACTTCCGCGGCGAGGCTGTCTTGCACCTCCTGCGGCAGGCCCTTCATCATCGGCGTCGCGAAAATGCCCGGCGCGATGGCGCAGCAGCGGATGCCCTGACTCGCGAGATCGCGGGCCAGCGGCAGAGTCATCGCGACGATACCGCCCTTTGAGGCCGCATAGGCTGCCTGGCCCTTTTGCCCGTCGAAGGCGGCGATGGAGGCGGTGTTGACGATCACGCCGCGCTCGGGGCCGGGGTTGCGCGCCATTTCGGCTGCGGCGAGGCGGGCGACGTTGAAGCTGCCCACGAGGTTGATGTCGATCGTGCGCGCGAAGCTCTCGAGCCGGTGCGGACCCTCGCGGCCCACGACGCGCTCTCCGGTGGCGATGCCCGCGCAATTGACGGCGACGTCGATGCCGCCCATTGCGCTCACCGCGGCGGCGATCCCGGCGGCGACACTGTCTTCGGAGGTCACGTCGACCTCGGCGAAGGTCGCGCCGATCTCGGCGGCATAGGCCTCGCCGCCGGCGCGGTCGCGGTCGAAGAGCGTCACCTGCGCCCCCGACTCAACGAAGTGCCGGGCGGTCGCAGCCCCCAGACCCGAGGCGCCGCCGGTGATGACGGCACGAATTTCACTCAACTCCATGTGATCCTCCCTGGAAATGAACGTGTGTTCATTAACCAAAGGAACCCCCGCTTTGTCCAGTCTTGCCAATGCATTTTGCGCCTGCAGCATTCGTCGCTTCGATCACGTCTTGTGACACGTTCGGCAAAGCGCCGCTTATGCTTGGAACCAACCGGATTGATTTCGCATTCAGGGGGCATAGGTCCGGGCAACGGATCTGATCCAAAACGTCTCAACGGGGGATGAACCCCCAAGACAGGAGAGAGAGAAACATGAAACGTATCATCGTTACGTCGAGCATTCTGGCACTCGCTGGCTCCGCCGCAATGGCGGGCGGTTACACCACTCCGGCACCGGCCCCCGAGGTCACCCCGGCTCCGGTCGCAGTGGCGCCCGCACAGTTCAGCTGGGACGGCTTCTACGCCGGTGTTCAACTCGGCTACGGCAAAGCCAACGAGTCGATCGACGGCGACGGCGTCGTCGGCGGTGCCCACGCTGGCTACCTCTATGACTTCGGCAACTATGTCCTCGGTGGCGAACTGGCCTACAACGCTGCGAACATCGACGACAGCAACTCCGGTGCGAAGGTCAAGTCGATGACCGATCTCAAGATGATCGCCGGTGCGCCTTACAACAACATGCTGTTCTACGGCACGCTCGGTGCGTCCTATGTCGACGCCGAAGACGGTGCGGGCAACGGCTATTCCGACACCGTTCCGCTGGTTGGTATCGGCATGAAATATGCCATCAACCCGAAGTGGACCGTCGGGACCGAGCTCGACTACCGCGACGGCAACAACTTCGACGGCACCACCAACGATCTGAACACCACGACGCTGAACCTCACCGCGTCCTACAAGTTCTGATCTCAGGCGGACCGTCTGATCTACGCGGGCGGGGGGAAACCTCCGCCCGTTTTCTATGTGCGGGCAATGCCGCGGCGCGGCAAAATTGGGGCAGGGCGGCTCAATCCGGGGCGATCAGGCCGAGGCCGCGCAGATAGACGCCGATGCCGCTTTCCAGCAGATCCTCGGGGGCGTAGGGCGAGCGATTTCCCTCACGCGCGTAAAGCTCCACCACACCGTGGCTCATCGCCCAGACATGGGCTGAGACCATCGCGACGGGCGGGCGTTTTTCCACTGGCACATGTTCCATCAAGGCGCGCGTCGCGCGTTCCATCGCGGTGCTGGATTTGCTCGCCACCGCTGCAAGATCAGGCGAGCGGTTGGGCGAGATGCCGCTTTCGAACATCGCCATGTAGTGACCCGGATATTTCCGGGCGAAAGCCAGATAGGCGCGGCCCACGGCAGAAAACGCCGCCAGCGCCGAAGGCTTCCCACCGTTCCACGCATGATCCAGAAGATCGCCGAAAATCATATAGCCCTGACGCGCGCATTCCGCGATCAGGTCCTCGCGCCCCTCGAAATGGCGATAGACCGCAGCCGGGGTCACGCCCGCGCGTTTCGCCGCCTCCGAGAGCGTGAACCCGGTCGGGCCCTTCTCCTCGATCAGCTCCAGCGCGGAGGCGACGAGCGCCTGACGCAGATTGCCGTGATGATAGCCTTGCTTAGACATTCAGAACGTCGATGCCGCCGCAGATTTTACCGTCGATTTCGCCAATCGCCTCAGGGTCCTTATGCGCGTAATCGACCGCGTTCAGCACCGTCTGGATCGCGGCGATCCGGGCGCGTTTCTTGTCGTCCGAGCGGATCACGGTCCAGGGCGCATGATCGGTGTCGGAACGCTCGAGCGTCTCCTGAATCGCCTCGGAATAGGCGTCCCAGCGCTTGAGCCCCTCGACGTCGATCCAGCTCAGCTTCCACTGCTTGAGCGGATCCTTCTCGCGCTTGAGGAAGCGGCGCAGCTGCTCTGCACGGTCCACGTTCAGCCAGAGCTTCACGAGGATGACCCCGTCATCGACCAGCATCTTCTCGAAATCGGGAAGCTGGTAGAAGAAGTGCTCGCGCTGCTGGGGCGTGCAGAAATCGAAGACATGCTCGACCACGCCCCGGTTGTACCAGCTCCGGTCGAACATCGCGATCTGGCCCGCCGCGGGCAACCAGTCGATATAGCGCTGGAAATACCATTGCGTGGCTTCGGTCTCTGTGGGTTTGGGCAGCGCCACGACATAGGCCGAGCGCGGGTTCAGGTTCTGCCGCATCCGCCCGATCGTGCCGCCTTTGCCCGCCGCGTCGCGCCCCTCGAAGATCACCGCGATGCGTTTGCCGGTTTCCTTGGCGTCCCAGAACATCTTGACCAGCTCGACCTGAAGCGCATCCATCTGGCGGTCGTATTTCTTGCGCTTCATCTCTTCGTTATAGGGGTAGGAGGGCGAGAGCATGTCATCCTTGCCCGCCTCCTCGATCGCCTCGCGCACGGCATCGGGCGCTTCGTCCTCGAGGTAGCTGGTGATGTCGCCCACGAAGGGGATGTCGAACGGCGGGTCGCTCTTGTCCTTGGCCATGATCTGCCTTTTGTCGTTTCACGGCAGTATGCTGCGCGGGCCGGGGCGGTGCAAGCGGCGCCGCATCCGCAAGGGGTGGCGACAGCGCGTCTGTGATCTGGGTGCAAAGCCGGAGGGGCGGGCGCTCAGGCGGCCCTCATTCCGCCGCCGGGCGCATCGGGATCGAATAGCCCGCGCGCTCGGCCACACGATCCACCGCGGCGACCGTCTGCTGCAACGCGACATGTGGAACCATATGGCCGATCCCGTCGAGCGAGATCAGTTCCGCTCCCGGCACCTCGTTCGTGAACGGCACCGCGTGAATCTGCTCGCCCACGATGGTGTCGGCCGTGCCATGGACCGAGACCACAGGCAGGTCGAGATCGGGGTAATGCGGGATCATCTGCTGAATCTGCGACTTCAGGCTGGCGCGCTGGCGGGCATTCACCCGCATCGTCTGTACCCGCAGCGTCATGCCGGGGCCGAACCAGTGCAGATAGCCAATGGGCATTTCCTGCGGCGTGAAAACGCTCTCCACCTCGGAGCGGATGATCGCAGGCGGGGTCCAGGCCGAGATCAGCGGCACGACAACCGCCTGACCCAGCGGCGGCGAGGTGATCTCATAGAGCAGCGGCAGCCCGGTATCCCAGCTATGCGAAGGCGCGGAGACCGGCACCAGACCCGAGAGCGTGCCGGGCTGATATACCGCCCAGGCAATCGCCACCGCCCCCCCATAGGAATGGCCGAGCACGATAGGATCTTCCGCGCCCGCCATCTTGGTCGCTTTCTGCAGCAGCTTGGCCTGGTTCTCGATCGTGTCCTGATCCGCGGGCAACGGGTCGGAATAGCCGAAGCCCGGACGGTCGGGCACGAAGACGCGATAGCGTTTCGCCAGTTCCGGGGCGAGATCGAAGGTCAGATCGCGGGCCGAACCCGACGCGCCATGGATCAACACCACCGCCGGGCCGTGATCACCCTTGATGACCATATGAACGCGCTGATCGCCGACATCGACGAATGTGCCGTTGGGCGGGTAGCGCTGCTCCGCCATGCGGGCCCGCCAACTCTCCAGCCCCCATGTCGCGCCGCTCAGGATGAGCAGCAGCACGACAAGGCTAGTTACCAATCTCGGCCAGATCATACGGCGTTTCCTGATAAATCTCGTTTATCCAGTTGCCGTAAAGCAGGTGGGCGTGGCTTTTCCACCTGTTGGTCGGCACCCGGCTCGGGTCGTCCTCAGGATAATAATTCGCGGGGACGTTGATTGGTTTCCCCGACGCGACGTCACGATCGTATTCTTCCTTCAACGTGCCGCTGTCATATTCGAGATGATTGAAGATATAGAGCGCGCGATGGGCGCGATCTTCGACCAGACAGGGCCCGGTTTCATCGGAATGGATCAGCGTGGTCATACCCGCCGCTTCCAGCTCGTCGCGCCGCATCTCGGTCCAGCGGCTGACCGGGATCAGCAGATCGTCCGAGAAGCCCCGCAGATAGGGCGAGGCGGGCGCGCAATTGCGATGCCGGAAGCAGCCGAACGCTTTGTGATCGAGCATATGCTTGTTCACGCCGTGGAAGTAATAGGCCATCGCCATGCCGCCCCAGCACACGCCGAAGGTCGAGAAGACATGGGTCTGGGTCCAGTCGAAGATCCGCTTGAGCTCTTCCCAGTAAGTCACTTCCTCGAAAGGCAAATGTTCGATCGGGGCGCCGGTGATGATCAGCCCGTCGAACTTCTCGCCGGTGGCTTCTACCTCCTCGAACGGACGGTAGAACTCCTCCATATGCGCGGCGGCGGTGTTCTTCGTCTGGTGCTCGCTCATGCGGATCAGCTGGAAGTCGATCTGCAGCGGCGTCGCACCGATCAGCCGGGCGAACTGGTTCTCGGTCTGGATTTTCTTCGGCATGAGATTGAGAAGGCCAATCCGAATGGGGCGGATTTCCTGCCGGGATGCCCGTTCGGGCGACATCACCATCACGCCTTCCCGCGACAGGATGTCGAAGGCGGGGAGGTTTTCAGGCAACTTGATCGGCATTGGTTTTCAGTCTCTTACAGGGTGAAGTTAAAGTAATGCGTGAAGCGTCTTGGCTCACGCGGGCAAAGCATCAGCGATCAGCGATGTAAAATCTTTTGCATCGCGGACAAGGTAGAGATCTTCGGCGCGGATCGTCACGCCCCAGTTTTTCGCCATCGCCGCATAGCGCGGCTGACGATGCGCCAGCGCCTGCGCATAGGTCCAGCGGACGAAATCGTCGGGGTCGACCTCCGTCTCCGCCACGCCTTTCAGCGCGCGATATTCGGCCCATTTCGCGGCCAGAAACTCGGGCTGGTAATACATCGGCTTCGGCGCACGCGAGAAGCGTTTGATCAGCTCTTCGGTATGGGCCTCGGAGCCTTCGATCCAGACCATCAGCAGGTTCTGCGACAGCGAGGTCAGGATCGGATCCTCGGGATCGTCGGGGTCCACGACCTCGCAGATCGAGCCGCCGGAATCGCACAGGAAATTCTCGATCCCGTAGATCTGCTTCGCGCGGTCGATGAAATGCGCCGTATCCAGAAGCGCCGCCATCTCCGCCGTGCGGTGCTGGCTCTGCCGTTCCAGATATTCCTCGAAGGGCAGCCCGCCCTTGGCAGGATCGCCAGGCTTGCCGAGGTAGGTCGAGAGCGGCGCAAGGTTCTCGAAGGTGATGTTCGACGCGATATAGACCGAGTCCGACAGCAGAAGCTCCGCCAGAAACGGGTTCTTCATCGCCTCGCGCTTGAAGTTGTCGGCGATATATTCGCCCATGTAGCGCGTGCCGATCCGGTAATCGACGGAGTAGTGAAACCAGCCCTCGTCGCGCAGCAGGCTCGCAGCCCAGGTCTTGCCGAGGCCGGACATGCCGAACAGAGCAACCTTCCTCGATTTGGCGGCCAGCCATTCGGCGCGATTGGAATAGATCATGTCGTCCCCATTGGTCTTTCGCCCCGGTGTAGCCCGGCAAGGCGCGCGCGTCACGGGGTTTTGGGACGGCGGTTCAGGATCAGCAGGCCAAGGGCGAGGATCGCGAAGCCCAAGGCCTCCGCCCAACCCAGACGTTCGTCATAGACCGCCCAACCCGCGAGGATCGCGACGGGCGGGATCAGGAGGGTGACGAGGGCGAGGTTGGCAGCGCCTGCGATTGCGAGAATGCGGTAATAGAGAAGGTAGGCCAGCGCCGAACAGCCGAAGCCGAGCCAGAGCATCGCGATCCAGACCGAGGGCGCGTAGTCGAAGCTCGGCACGCCTTCGGTGACAAGCAGGATCGGCAGCGTCCAGATCGCGCCACCTGTGAGCATCCCAGCCGCTGCAACTTCGGGTCGTAACCCCCTGATTGCAAAGCGCGCATAGGCTCCGGCGAAGCCGTAGCTCAGCGCCGCGCCGAGCACGGCAACTTGGCCCGCAGAGGTCAGATCGAACCCTTTCAGGGCATCCGGTCCGATCGCCACCACGACGCCCGCGAAGCCGACCGCGATGCCGGTGGCCTTGCGCGCGCTCAGCCGCTCGTCGGTGAAGACAACGGCCGCAATCAGCGCCCCGAAGATCGCGGTCGAGGCGTTCAGGATCGAGGCCAGCCCGCTATCGATATGCTTCTGCCCCCAGACGATGAGCGAGAAGGGAATGGCGTTGTTCAGCAGCCCCATGATCAGGAAATGCCCGAGATAGATCGGGTGGCGCGGTACCGGCAGGCGGCGCAGCGCGACATAGGCCCAGATCAGCACCGCGCCCGAGGCCACGCGCAGGAAGACCACGGTAAAGACGCCCGCACCCTCTAGGGCCGCGCGGTTCGACAGGAAGGACGAGCCCCAGATCAGCGCCAGCGCCGCGAGCAGCGCCCAGGCGAGCGGGGTGAGGGATAAAGGGGCGGGTGCGTGTTTCATCGCTTCGATCTAGCGGGCGGCAGCGACACGCACCACCCGGAACTTGCGGCATTGCCGATGTCCAAAGAAAAAGCCCCGCACGAGGCGGGGCTATTCCTAATTTTTCAGTGACTTGCGATCAGAAGTTGATCCCGACGCGCAGACCCGCGCCCCAACCGTCATTGCCGGTGAAGTCGCCGTTGATGCCATTGGTGGTCGCGTCGCCGATATCGACATAGCGAACGCCGCCGGTCACCTTGATGTTCTGGGTCGCCTGATAGCTTGCCGCCAGCGAGACCGACTTGAAGCCATCGGTCGGACCGAGGTTCCCGGTCGGTTTGCCGGTGTGCTTCTCATAGCCGAACATGATCGCACCCGACCACTGGTCGTTGAAGCGACGGCCAACGCCGAGATTGTAGGTGATCGTGTTGTCCGTGTATTCGACGAGCGCACCTTGACCATAGACGCCGCCATTCAGAGGGCTCTGCGTGTATGCGTTGGGCGAGATATCGAACTGGGTCCAGTGCACCCAGCGAACCGAGCCCATCAGCAGAGTATCCTTCATGATCCCGGTCTGGAATTCGAGGTTGACCGATTCCGGTACGGTGGTTTCGAAGTTCGAATTGAAGGTACCGGCGACGGTTTCTTCGGTTGCGCTGAAATCATGCGTGATCTTGGAGTTGTAGGTCAGAGCCACGCGGGCCGCGATTTCCGGCTTTTCCCAAGCCACCCCGACGACATAACCGAAATCGGTCTCGTCCGAAGTCTTCATCTTGTAGTTCAGGAACGGAAGCGAAACCTTGCCCGACGCGCTCTCGCTACGAACACCGCCGTAGAACGATACGTTGTTCGGCATCTTGTAGCGCAGCAGTGCCGTAATAGCCGCGGACTTGATCGATGCCTGAGAACCACCGAGCGGATAGCCTGCCGGCGGAGCGGGCTGAGCGGGATAGTTCACTTTTGCACCGATCGGCTGATCGAAGATAACCGCGAGGTCCCATTGATCGCTCAGATGCTGCTTGTAACCAAGGCTCACCGTGCCATAGCCGGGCGCCATGTCGCCCGAAGAGGGGTTGCCAAAGGGTCCGTAGCTCACCGAACCCGACACGTCCGGATTGAACGCGCCGAAGCTCACTTCGCCGTAATTGCCCTGTTCGAACAGGATGCCGACCGATTGCGTCGAGCGCTCCACCCCGCCCGCATGGGCCGCGCCTGCGCCAATCGCGAGTGCGGCCATCGAAGTCATCACACGTTTCATAATGTTCCTCTTCCCTAACGTGTCCCGAAGGAGATCCTAACGTCTCGAAGGAATTCCTTTCGGTGACGCTACCAGCCGGAAGGTGTAAATCAATCTGCGCTTCACGATGACGTCACGTTCTGTTGCCCGCATGCACGGAAAAATGTGTCTTTGCGGCCACTCGAAGGTGACGTTCACGTCAAGTTCTGAACTGAAGCGTTTAGAAGCCGTTGGAAAACTTGAGAATCGCAAGAAGGCCGAGCCAGAGAGCCGCGCCGAAGAGCGCGACCAAAACCGCACTCCAAAGCGTGGCACGTGGAGCTGGCAGATGTGGCGGCCCGTCGGTCTTGCGCGCCTGCAACGACGTTCCGGCAGGCGGGGGCTGTCTGCGCTTTGCGCGCGATTGATTTTCAGGAGCGCGGGCCATTTCGCCTCAGGGTTGTCATGTTTCACGCCGTCATTAACCCCAGCTTAGGTAAAGCAAGCCTTAATGGCGGCGATGAAACCTGTCCGTCTCACGCAATTGTCAGGCCCCGATGCGGGCTGGGATCGGGCGTTGCGCGCGCTTGCGCCGGGGCGCCCGCCAGCCTTTCAGCAAGCGGCGCTCTATGGGACGCTTGCTGCCGCGCGGGGGCGGCGCGTCCTGCGGCTCGAGATCACACATGAGGGCAGGCGGATCGCACTGGCCCAGATGATCGGGCGCGGCGGGCTGTGGCTTCTGTCGCGCGGGCCGGTCTTCGCTCCGGGCCTTGATCGCTCTCTCCAAATCGCGGTGCTGCGCCGGATCGCGCGCCGATGGGGGATCATCCTCGCGACGCCGGACGCGCCGATGGCCGGGGTTGGGTTGGTCCCGCTGATCACGCCCCGCCACCATGCGCTTTGGTCCTTGCAGCCCGAGACCGAGGCGCTGCGCGCCGGGCTGGCCGGAAAATGGCGCAATCGCTTGGCGGCGGCGGAGCGCGTGGGGCTGCGGGTGAGGTTGGAGCCCGAGATCGACTGGCTTCTCGCCGCCGATGCCGCGCAGCAACGGGCGCGTGGCTACCGCGCATTGCCGCCCGGCTTCACGCGCGCCTGGGCGGATCACAACCCGGCGGGTCTTCTCGCGCTGCGCATCGAGGATTCCAAGGGACAGCGCCTCGCGGGCGGCATCTTCCTACTCCATGGCGAGGGGGCGAGCTATCATGTCGGCTGGACCGGGCCGGAGGGGCGCGGGTCGGGCGCGCACAACCTGATGCTCTGGCACGCGGCGCTGCGGCTGAAGGCGCGTGGGATCCGGCAGCTCGATCTCGGCGCGGTGGATAGCGAGGACGGGGCAGGGCGGATGCGCTTCAAGCTGGGCACCGGCGCGCAGCCGCATAGCCTCGGAGCGACCCTTTGGGTGCTGCCCGGTTAACCCTTCTCCTTGAGGAAAATATCCCCGCCGGAGGCTCCCTCAACCTGCCGCAGGCGCACCGCCGGACTGTCGCGCATGAAAGATGAAGCCGAGGAAATTCAGAAGCACTTGCGCGGCGAGGATCGGGGTGGAGCCGGTGGGGTCGTAATCGGGGGCGACCTCGACCAGATCGATGCCCACCACCTCGTGCCGCTTCGCCACGCCCTGCAGGATCTCCAGCACCTCGTAATAGAGAAACCCGCCATGGCTCGGCGTCCCGGTGCCGGGCGCGATCGAGGGGTCGAACCCGTCGATATCGATCGTGACATAGATCCGCGCGCCCTCCGGGATGCGGGCCAGCACGCCCTCGGCCCCCAGCTTGCGCACCTGCCGCACACTCAGGAAATCGTCGCCCATCGCACGGGCGGCGTCATAGCCCTCTTTCGAGGTCGAGGACACGTTGCGAATGCCGAGCGCGGTGATCCCCGAGACGTACCCCTTCTCGGCGGCGCGGCGCATCGGGTTGCCGTGGCCCTCGGTCACGCCGTGCCGTTCGTCCACGAAATCGAGATGGGCGTCGATTTGCAGGATATGGATCGGGCCCTTCTCGGCGCAATCGGCCTCGAAGGCGCGAATGCAGGGGATATTGATCGAGTGATCGCCGCCGATCACCACCGGCAGCGCGCCCGCCTTCAGCATCGCGCGCACGCCGGTCTCGATATTGGCATGGCTCTTCACCGTGTCGGTATGGACGATGTCGGCATCGCCGATATCCACGATGGTGACCTCCGGTCCGAGATAGGTCGCGTCGTCCTCGTGATCGTAAGCCCCGGCATGACCGAAGGAGAACAGGGTCGAGGCCTCGCGCACCGCCCGCGGCCCGAACCGTGCGCCGGGGCGGAATTGCGTGCCGAAATCGAAGGGCGCGCCCATCACGGCCACATCCGCCTCGATCGCGTCCCAATCGGCTACGTATGCGCGCTTGCCGAAAGTGGAAATCCCCACGAAGGGCAGGTTCAGCCGCCCCGATTCATACCCATGTCCCGCCATCTTGCCTCCTGACACCCTGTCGCACCTCGGACAGCTTTTCGCCGCGCGCGAAATATTGCAAGCTTCCGCGCGACCGAAATGATTTGCCGATGGCCCGAGGTAAGAACATGTCCTTCGCCCCGCCCAAGATGACGCCCAAGGGCCTGTTTCGCCGCACCCCGCCCGCGATGTTCCCGCCCGTGCTGGGGTTGATGGGCCTCGGGATCGCATGGCGGCGCGGTGTCGGGCAATTCGCGCTGCCGCCCGATCTGGCGGAGCTGTTTCTGGGCGCGGTGACGCTGCTCGCGCTGTTCACGCTGGTGGCATACGGCGCGAAGGTCGTGCGGCGCCCGGGCGTGGTGTTCGAGGATCTGCGCGTGCTGCCGGGGCGTGCGGGGCTCGCCGCGGGAACGCTGACGATCTATCTGATCGCGGCCTCGCTTGCGCCCTATGGGGGGCTCGCCACCGTCATCTTCTGGCTGGGCGTCGCGGTGCATCTGGGGCTGATCGCGGCGGTTATCTACACGCTCGCCACCGGCCCGGCCGAGCAGCGCCGCGTCAATCCGACATGGCAGCTGACCTTCTCGGGCTGGATCGTCGGCGCGGTGGCAGGGGTGATCCTCGGGCTCGATACGGTGGCGCTGGTGATGTTCTGGGTCGCGATGCTGTCGGCGGTCGTGATCTGGATGATCTCGCTGCAGCAATTCTCCCGCGAGCGCGTGCCTGCACCGCTGCGCCCGCTCTTGGCCATTCACCTCGCGCCGGCCGCGCTGATCGGCACGGTGGCGAGCGCGTTCGGCGCGATGGGGATCGCGCAGGCGATGGCGATCCTGGCGGCGGCCTTCCTTCTGGCGCTGGTCGTGTCGATACGCTGGCTGCTCGCAGGAGGCTTCTCGCCGCTCTGGGGGGCGTTCACATTCCCGGCAGCGGCGACGGCGGGGTGCTGGCTCGCGCTTGGCGGAGTCTGGGAGTTGCCCGGCGCGCTGATGCTGACGGCGGCGACGCTGATCGTGGTGCCGATTGCGCTGAAGGTGCTGCAGCTTTGGGCGAAGGGCCAGCTTGCGATGAAGACCAACGCCGCGATTGCCTGAGCGCGGAGGGCGGCGCCCGAGCTTCGGGTGGGCGCTTTCAGGCAAGGGGGCCGGGCGCTTTATCTTTCTAGCCCGCATGTCGGATGTGCCTGCGCTGACATCGCCAATGCGCCCTCCCGTGGGGAGGGTCGGGCGCGGCCCGGGGCTGGTCGCCCCGCGCCACCGTAGGAGGCTGAGACGATGGCGCTATATCCCTCGCTTCCGCACACCCGCTGCGCACCGCGTCCGTGAGGGGTTGCCTTCGCGTCCATTGCGTGAAACAGCAAACTGCCAAACGCATCTGGACACTGGAGACCCCCCATGCAGATTCGCGAGGCGCTCACCTTCGACGACGTTCTTCTTCTTCCCGCAGCCTCTTCGGTGCTTCCTGCAACCGCAGATGTCTCGACCCAGGTGACGAAGAAAATCCGGCTCAACATCCCGCTTCTGTCCTCCGCAATGGACACCGTCACCGAGGCGCGCATGGCGATCGCGATGGCGCAGGCGGGCGGCGTGGGCGTGATCCACAAGAACCTCACCGTCGAGCAGCAGGCCGACGAGGTCCGCCGCGTGAAGCGCTTCGAGAGCGGCATCGTCTACAACCCGATCACGCTGCGCCCCGATCAGACGCTCGCAGACGCGAAGGCGCTGACCGAGCGCTACGGTTTCTCCGGCTTCCCGGTCGTCGATGAAAACCGCCGCGTCGTTGGCATCGTGACCAACCGCGACATGCGGTTTGCCCAGAAGGACGAGACCCCGGTCTCGGTGATGATGACCACCGACCGTCTCGCGATCCTGCAAGAGCCTGCCGACCGCGCCCAAGCCATCGCGATGATGCGCGAGCGCCGGATCGAGAAGCTGCTGGTGACCGATGACGAAGGCAAGTTGACGGGCCTCCTGACGCTGCGCGACACCGAGCAGGCCGTCCTCAACCCGACCGCCTGCAAGGACGATCTGGGCCGCCTGCGCGTGGCCGCCGCGACCTCCGTGGGCGACGCGGGCTTCGAGCGTTCCGAGGCGCTGATCGACGCGGGCTGCGATATCGTGGTGGTCGACACGGCACACGGTCACAGCCAAGGCGTGATCGACGCGGTGAAACGCATCAAGCAACTGTCGAGCCACGTACAGGTGATCGCGGGCAACGTGGCCACGGCCGACGCCACCAAAGCGCTGATCGACGTGGGCGCCGACGCGGTGAAATGCGGCATCGGCCCGGGCTCGATCTGCACGACGCGGATGGTCGCGGGCGTGGGCGTGCCGCAGCTGACCGCGATCATGGATTGCGTAAGCGCGGCGGGCGACGTGCCGATCATCGCCGATGGCGGCATCAAGTTCTCGGGCGATTTCGCGAAAGCCATCGCGGCAGGCGCAAGCTGCGCCATGGTCGGCTCGATGATCGCGGGCACCGATGAAAGCCCCGGCGAAGTGATCCTCTATCAGGGCCGCTCGTTCAAATCCTATCGCGGCATGGGCTCGCTCGGCGCCATGGCGCGCGGCTCGGCCGATCGCTACTTCCAGAAGGATGCGGCGAACGACAAGCTCGTGCCGGAAGGCATCGAGGGGCAGGTGCCCTACAAAGGTCCCGCAGGCGCGGTGATCCACCAGCTCGTGGGCGGTCTGCGCGCGGCGATGGGCTATACCGGCTCCGCCACGGTCGCTGAGATGCGCACGAACTGCAATTTCGTCCGCATCACCGGCGCGGGCCTCAAGGAAAGCCACGTCCACGACGTCGCGATCACCCGCGAGAGCCCGAATTACCGGATCGGATAATAAAGTAAAAACAATGACTTAAAGGATTGAGGGCTGCGTTCAATATCATGAAAGTGTCGTGAATTATCGCTGATTTTCGGCAAGTATCGCTCAGTGTAGATGCAAAATAGATGCAGTGCAGGGGCGATAGATGTAGCCACCAACTCACGACAAAAGCCCATCCAGAGCTTCTCTCGAAAGCTGGCGCCTGGGCCCGCGTGCATGAAAGCGCGGGCCAAGGTGACAGTTACAGAGAGAAGTACCCCGTCTGCACTTCATCGACGAGCCATACTCCGTTGTCAGACTGAAAGAAGTCATGCCCGTATGCATGCAGGCCGGCGGCGTCGACATGAAGCACGACCGGTTTTCCGTGTCGCCTGCCGACGCGAGCTGCAGTTTCCATATCTTCGGTGAGATGGACGAAGCGGCGGCGCCCAGGCAAAATTCCGTGATCGAAAATCTGATCGAGATGCTGCGATGCGGTTCCGTGAAATAACAGTGCCGGCGGTGCAACAGGCGGCAGACCGAGGTCAACTTCTACAGAGTGACCATACGCAGCTCGAATCCGGCCGTTTCTCAGAGTGAAGCGCTTCTTGTCATCTGAGCCCGCGATCGACGTCAGTTCGTCGTGCGTCATCCTGCGCCCGTGCCGCATCATAGAGCGCAGGAGAATATCAACGCGAACCCAGCCTTCGCGATCGAGCTCGACCCCGATCAGTGCGGGATCGTGTCGCAGTACCTTCGACAAGAATTTGCTCTGCTTGCTCATGCCCCAAGTGTCCTGCGAGCGATGTATCTCTCAATGAACTAAGACTGACCGCCGCGTGAGCTCGTGTCGCTGGATAACTCGCGTAACCAAAGCGCCGCCAATACCCACCTCCAGGAAGACTTTGAGTTTCTCCTCGTCGCTCCACCGACGGCGCCGTTCGACATCCGGAACTTCTCCCAACATGGCGCTTCCCGATACGACACGTCGGCAACAACGTCGTTATTCACGTGCCTCATCTCGCTCCGCCTCCATCAGCGAGGCGGCATCAATCGGGCGCGTACGCTACGGCTGCCGTACGACGCGTATCGTATGACATTTGCCTATGTTTTCTTGCGATGGAGAGTTTCGATCAGAAGCCTTCTGTAGTTGGTGCCCAAACCATCAGGGAATGAAGTAGATTCTTCGCTAAGATCCTGAAACCATTCGTCATTGCCGCTTTCCATCCGTAGTACTTCAGCCAGCTGCTGGCAGTTCTCTTGGGTGAGGCTATGTGGCCCGGGCTCAGTCAGAGAAATACCTTGAGTGGTCAAAGCAACGAGCTGTCCGTTAGTTTGTTGATGCGCCTCAAGGACGCCTTTTTCGACGCCTGTGGCTACGAGCTGTTCTGGTAGCCGGCCTGCCAAACGAAACCTCATGGCTTCGTGCCAGCCGGGCTCAGCCCAGCGAACATCAAGATAAACGAAATCTCCATCATGCATGATCTGCTCCTATTTTGGGAGCAGGCGTTAGCATGGGGTACGCGGGTGTGTCTATAGCCAGAGGAACAACATGGCGGGCACACTGCACACAAAAGAGTATCGGGCGGTCGTGAAAGCTTTAGTTGAGTTACGCGCTGAGCGAGGATTGTCGCAGACAGACTTGGCAAATCTACTGGAACGTAACCGCTCTTACGTTGCAAAAGTCGAAATCTGTGAACGTCGTCTCGACATTATCGAATTTTGTACCTGGGTCCATGCATTGGGCTGCGATCCTGCGGAGTATGTGAGAAAACACCTCTGCATCCTACCAAAAAGGGACTGCTCTGTTCTCTGAAAAACTGGGCCGTTTGAGGTCGGAGTTTGCGGCTACTCTCTCTGGGCCAGGGAGGGAGCGTGCTACGTCCTAAGGCCACTGAATAGTCCGCGATGAGTTCGCGTTTCGACGACGAGGACGCCGTCCTCGATTCCGGCTCGACGGATCGGCGCCTTGGTCAGGGCGACGCCCAGTGGTCGACCCGCCTCCGTGAGAAGCCGCACGCCCTTGTTCTCGACCAACAATACCAAGTCCTCGTCGACCATCAGGTAGCATTTGGTCGTGCAGTCCTGCGACCCCACAAGGCGGTCGCCCTCGAGTACGTAGAGCCGGGTCAATGTCTGGATGTATAGATAGCGATCTGTTTCCAGGATCCGGACCGGCGCGGTGTCCACATCGTAGAGGGCGACGGGGTTCGCGGCGGCTCTAAATAGCCCCGCGCTTCTTTGGCGCCTTCGTGTCTCATTTGCTGCCGCCGCTTGAAGTCGACGGGCGACAGTATTCCGTGTCGGGCGTACTTGTGCTTAGGGTTGTAGAAAATCTCGATGTAGTCGAACACATCCTCCCCGGCTTCTTCGCGTGTTCGGTAGGTTCGTCGACTGATCCGCTCACGTTTCAGTACTTTACCTACCTCTGATCTTCGATAATTCTATGGTCTGCTGGAATGGCGGCTACGGTGATGGGGCGATGCGGCCTCCTGGCTGAGGCCCAAGAACGACACTGGGCCGTTCACTGCGCCATAGCAGGAAAGACGGTTGCCGGAAGTTCGCCGCAGGCGCGAGAGAATTGGCATGCCGACCGGCAAGTGGTCGTTCTCTGCGAATGCGATGGAACATCGTCGGATTAGCAGCAACGGACGTCCAGAGCGTTGTAATCTGCCTACCAGCCATTCATATTGCGGGAGATCGAAGGGGGAAAGTTGAGCATGGCTGTCACGATCACAAAGCAGGCCGAAGCGTATCTTGAGGCTTTGGCAGCGGGGCTCGAGATTCCGTCGTCGCGCTACGAACAGGCTGAAAAGAGCTATAAATCACTCGGCGAATGGCTGCAGCGAGATGCGTCCATTGTGCGGGATCATGATCCGGACATCTTTGTGCAGGGTTCCTTCCGGCTCGGCACGGTCATCAGGCCGATGTCTGACGATGAAGAGTATGATGTGGACTGTGCCTGCTCGCTCACACGTCTGAGCAAGTCGGATCTGTCGCAGCACGATCTGAAGAACATGCTGGGTCAAGAGATCAAGCTCTACCGTGAAAGCAAGGGCATCAAGAAACCGGTACACGAAGGCCGACGGTGTTGGCGCCTTGAATACGCCGATGGCGCCCAGTTCCATATGGACATCGTACCCTGTATTCCAAACGCCGAAGATCAGCGTCTGCTGCTTGAGGCGCGCGAACTCGATGCACAGTTTGCCGACACGGCCATCGCCATCACGGACAATGAGGAACTGGCCTACGACGCCATCACGGACGATTGGCCACGCTCCAATCCGCGGGGATACGCTGAGTGGTTCAAATCGCGCATGGGCGATGTCTTCGTCCGAAGACGTCAGCAGATCTTGAACGAAATGCGCGCGGAGGGTGTGACCGCGAGTGTCGAAGACATCCCGACATATCGGGTGCGCACACCGCTGCAGTCCGCCATCATGATTTTGAAACGGCACCGTGACTCAATGTTCGCGGATGACCCCACGGACAAACCGATTTCGATCATAATTTCCTCGCTTGCTGCGCACGCTTATCAGGGCGAGGAAACGATTGGCTATGCACTGCTGTCGATTCTGAGCCGGATGGAGGACGCAATCGAGCATGACGGTACAAAGTACATCATCAAGAACCCGACTGACGCGCTCGAGAACTTCGCTGATAAATGGGAGGACAATCCGGAGCGTGCCGATGCGTTTTTTGAATGGCTGAAGCAAGCGCGAGAGGATTTTTCCGCCGCCGGCCGTCTGGTCGAACACCGGCGCATAGCAACTATTCTGGCGAACCGTATGGGGCGTGATCTTACCGATCGGGTTGACGATGGAGTATTGCATGCATCGCGGCCAAGCTCGTCCAGTCTCGTGAAAGCTGCAGGGGTAGCCTCGGCGACCTCAGTCCCCAGTGTTTCCTTCGGAGACGCACCTCGTACGCCAAAAAAACCTGACGGTTTCGCATGACTTGGTGGCTCCTGCAGAATTCAAGACTGGGCATGGAAAAGGCAGCCCTTGCGGAACTTGAGGGCAGCGTGGATTGGCTCTCTGTCGAAAAATGGCAGGCCAACAGCGAACTTGAGATGTGCGTCGCCTTCACCATCACGCATGGCGAAAAACGTTTTGTGTTTCGAATGCGTTATCCAAGTGTTTTTCCGGATGCGCCGCCAATGATTTTCACCGAAGACGGCTCGCGGATTTCAAACCATCAATATGGGGCCAGCGGGGAACTCTGCCTCGAACACCGACCAGATAACTGGAGTCCCGCGATCACAGGCGCGGATATGGTGGCGAGCTGCCAGCGTCTAATCGCCGAAGAGCAGCCCGAGACTGGTGAAAACGTACATGCGCGATCCGCGCACACTGCATCGCTCGGACGAGACCTTCGATCAGAGTCTTATCGTTTCTTATTGAGCGAGAATGATCTTGCAGCAGTCAACGGGCTGCCGGAGCTTGAGGACAGAGAGTTCGCTCTGTCAGAGCGGAAGGCGGCAACCACCTATCTTGCTTCACTAACACGCATAGGGCCAAAGGATGATCCGTCTTGGGTGAGCGATCTGGTCTTGCCCGATGGGTTTGGGAAAGAAACGGGAACGGTTGTTCGCGTGCCGGGGGCAGGGAGCTTTGGCTTTGTTACCGCCGAAGCACTGGGTGCTTTTCTTGACCGCGTAGGCCTTCGTGAACTGCGCGGCCGGGTGTTCGAAACCGATGCATTCACACATCTTCTATTGGGCTACGGAGAAAAATGGGAGCTTTTTTCGATCTTTGGTAAGCAAGACGAGCGGAAGGTCTTCCCTTACACTACAGTCATCGTTCCGGCCGGGCAAAAGCGTGTGCCGGATGAATTCAAAGTGTTGGCTGACAAAGCTATCGGGATCGTCGGGTGTGGCTCCGTTGGATCGAAGGTTGCAGCCAGTCTTTGCAGGACGGGCGTGGGCAAGTTTCTCTTAATTGATGACGACATTTTTTTTCCCGGAAATGCAGTGCGCAACGAGTTGGACTTGAGCGTCACGGGTGCGCACAAAGCGTTCAGCCTGCGCGAACGGCTGGAAAATCTAAATCCTGGTGTGAGTGTCAGTGCGTTGCGCATGACGCTTGGCGGCCAAGAAAGCGCGGCCTCTATGGCTGGCGCGCTTGAGGCGCTTGGCGAGTGCGATGTGCTGATCGACGCCACAGGGGATCCGACCGCTTTCAACATGATCGCGTCAATGGCAACGCGCAAGAGTAAGCCAATGGTCTGGGCCCAAGTGTTTGCCGGAGGAATTGGTGGCCTTATAGCCAGAGCGCGGCCCAATATTGATCCAATCCCTCTCATGGCACGGGTGCAAATCGACACTTGGTGTGAGGATCAAGGCGTCGAATGGATCAAGCCGGACGATCCGCAGCGCTATGCCGGTCAGAGCGCTGATGGGACACCAATGCTTGCAGACGATGCAGATGTCGGTGTCATTGCCTCGCATGTCAGCCGCTTCGTGATCGATCTCCTGGCCCGCCCGGACGGCAGCATCTTTCCTTTCTCTGCTTACTTGATCGGCCTTTCATCGGAATGGCTTTTTGACCAACCCTTTGATACGCGGCCAATCGATTTGATCCCTGCTGGGGAATGGGGTGAAACAGTTGAACCGCTTGACGCGGACGCCTTGGTTGAGATCCTCAAGGCCCATTTGCCTCCAAAGGAGGACGCGGATGCAGTTGCAGTTGCCGACTGATGTTCTGCGGCGCATGCGTCGCCATCTGTTCAGGTCAGGGTCACGTGAGATCGGCGGTATCTTGATGGGCGAAGAGATCGGCGACCAAATGTTTCAGATCGTCGACTTCAGCGTAGACACATCCCGCGGAACGCGCGCGCAGTTTTTGCGCGACGCCGATCATCACGATGAGGCCCTTTCGGCTTTCTTTGAAAGAACGGGTGCCGAATACGGTCGTTTTAACTATCTGGGCGAATGGCACAGCCACCCGAGCTTCAGTGTGAGCCCCAGTCTTCAAGACGTGCACGCCATGCAGGACCTCGTGGACGGCTCTGGAGGGGTGGACTTTGCCGTACTTTTCATCAGCCGGCTGAGATGGATTTGGCGCTTCGAGTGCAGCGCCCATCTCTTCGTTCGCGGCCATCCTCCTCACATGGTCAGCGTCACACGTGTGGAAAGCGTCTCTTAGACGAAAGACCCGCTCGAGAATGCTAAAACGACACTTCGACAACTTTCTCACAAAGCTCATCGACTGGTGGCTCCGGGTCGCAAGGATCGAACGGTATCTGATCGGAACAGGCGTAGGTTTGTAGATCGCGATCTTTGGCGGCTTGCCTCTGATCTGTGAACAGGCATGAAAATTTGACCCTGTTGCGGGGTAATCGGCATCCAAAAATGCCCCCATTTACACTGACGCGGATGCTGCACCGAGGTCACCGGGGAGCACCGTGTGGGACGTCGGTCGTGACTGGATGAAAGACCCGCGTTAGGTCATTTGAAGAATTCCTTGTAAGCGTCTGACCTGGAAACGGGTCCCAGAGCCTTGCTTCGCTCAGTTTTTTAGCCAGATTTTTCGGTGTTGGGGGTCAAGGGGGAAGGTGTGCAGCACATAACTCCCCTTGCTTGCATGAGACTGTCAGAAGAGCGGAGCGCGGGCGCGTAGAGCTCTGACAGAGACATAGTAAGTATGTGACTGTCAGAAACAGTCAGAAAAAGTGTAGCGAGACTCACGAGCGAACCGGACTTCCCTCTTACCAAAAGAAGGAATTTCAGCATGTCGGATTTCGACTACAAAGCGCGTCTCAAGACACTCACGCACGCAGAGAAACTGCGGGCGGACGGGAAGTACCCGGTTGTTCTTCGCTTCGCGAGCATGCATCCCAGCGACGTATCCAAAATGATCGCACATGCAGAGCGCGAAGCTGGGGAAGAAGAGCATGTCGACAAAGCCAGATCACATCTCAATCGCAAGCTCCGCGGCAATCCGAGAACAATCGCAGAAGAAGTCATGTCGTTCTATCGAGCGGCAAGAAAGAAGAACCTCGCGTCGAATCTCGCGGGTCTCAAAAAGTCGCGTCCGAAAGACTATCGCACAGCGAAATTGGCCGGCGAGCAGGAGCCGTGGTCAGCTCAGAAAAAAAGTCGCGGGCCGCTTCGCGAAGGAATCCTCACTGTGCATCGCGACGCTTTCAGAGCTGATGAAGATTGTCCGTCAGAGCGCCGCCTCGAGTTCATCGATGACGCCGGAGAAGTCATGATATGGGATATGCGGAAAGCAGACAAATTCATTGCGGCTGGCCGCGAGTTTCTCGAGAAAAATTTCGGCGACATGATGCAATACATGCGCGTCGACCTCGACGAACAGAGCGTGCATTTTCACTTCTTGCTTCTCGACTATGTGGACGAGAAACCCTCCGTCCGCTTCGCTGATGGACGGACACTTTTGCGCACATCGCATCACACGTTCATCGGCGGCGACGGAAAGGCAAAGGGTTACGAACTCGCGCAAGACGCTGTAGGAGAATGGTTCGAGCAAGAGCGGTTCGCTGAGCTGAACATCGTTCGCGGCGAGCGTCGTGCAGCGAAGCGTCGCGAGTATGCGAAAGAGCTCGACGAAGTCTTCAAAGAAGTATCAGAAGACGGACGCGATGACGGCATTTCTGGCTCGAAAATCGGACTGGCTATGCGTGAGTTGAAGCGTCGTATCGCAGCCGCTGCAGATGAGAAAGGTGGCATCAATCGGATACGCCTCGACCCGGCGCAGTTGCTTGCGCTCGAGCTGCTCGAGCATGCAGGTTTGCTCGAGCCAGGCAAGCGTCATGAAGCGACAACGCGGCGCGCCAGGGCTGTACTTCTCAATACGTTTGAAGAGCAGCATGGAACTGTTCATGACATCCTCCAGAACGCTGAGAAATACATCGAGTCGGCCGTCGGGAAGGCACGTGCGGCGAGCGAGCAAGAGCGGGCGACACGAGACAAAATTCGCTCTGAGAAAGAGAACTTTAATGCTGCTCTGTCTAAGAAGAAAGAGCGCACGCGCGAGTTCTTCATGCGCGCTGAGAAAGAGCATGCAGAGAAGCTTGCTGGAGAGCGTCAGGCAGTCAAGAAGGAGCGTGACGATCTCGACATCGAGCGCGAAGAATTCGAAGCAGAGCGCGCCGAATTCCGCCGTGCGAAAGCTCGTATCGACAAGCGCGAACGCGACATGAATGATCTCTGGAAGGCGATCAGGAGGTTCGCTACAAAGCGTGGCTTTCTTGATGAAGCGACGAAGCAGGAGACAGAAACACTGCGCGGAATCGCGACAGGGCTTGGTCTCATGTTCGAAGCGTTCGAAGACATGCCGTTCGATCCGTCAATTGACCAGCTCGGATATTCTCTCGAAGACAGTCGCAAGGCAACGAAAAGAGTGCGCGTTAATGCGCCTCACAGCCCAGTGCGACAACGCTGAATGAAATCATGTAGGGAGAAATTCGGCGTTGGGCGCAAATCGTGTTGATCCGCTAAGCGGACCTTCCTGCTGTTCGCTGCGGCTGCTCGATCTGTGCCCCAGGTGTGAGATGTCTTGCCGGAAGGGCGGAAAGGTGGTTTCTCTGTGATAGCGATGAATGGCCTGGCTTCCAGGCCAAAAGTAGCAATTGGTAGACCGCGAGGGGGGTGGCACCGGCTCCCCTTCGCCTCACGCAGCTATAGGCAGTAAAATGATGCCAAAATCTACGCCGCGAGTACTACTATTTCCGCTCGCCATGATAGAAAGTCGCTTGAAGCCGCTTAGCATCGAAAAACGCTTCAAGGCGTTCAGCGTTTTCTTCAACTAACCTCTTCGCTTGCGCTGGCAGCTCACTACTCGCCCGCACAAAATCATCTAAGCCGATTGGTTCGAGAGTTGGAGCGGATGTCAGACGAAGCATGCGGTCTCGCCCGATCAAAAGTCCGGCCTGTCCGAGGGCGTTCTGGCTTTGCAGGTGCATCGCGCTCTCGATGATTGTTCGCCAGTGGAACATGCCGCCGCGCCTAATCTGACCGTCAGTCATACGAAGGTCTTGATCGCCACAGCCAAGGCTCAGGATTTCGATTTTGTGTCTGTCGATGTTAAAACAACTCATGGCATCTACCAGCGCCACCATGACGGGGTTGTTCGCCCAAACACCGCCATCGGCAAAGTGCCGGGTGCCGCTCCGGTAGGTCGAGAAGAATGTCGGCGCGGCTGACGTCGCCAATGCTACCGTGACCAGTTCTTCCTGCCAGTCGAGGCGGAAGTCAGGGTGGTGTGGGGTCTTGAGGACGTTGACCTCGTTGAACCCATCGAAGGCGGGAATGTTCAAACGCACATTGACCGAGCCCAGTGTCCTGTTGCCAAAGCGATCTCGAAGCGCTCGTTCCAAGGGGTCGCGGTTGTATCGATAAACGGCAAGATCGCGGGCAAACTGGTAAGTGGATCGCATCGCGCGACCAAATCGAGTTGGGGGAGTCCAAGGCCGGGGAAATATTTCCGACCCGTGGCGCATATAGATTTCCAGAACTTCCTCGGCGCGCATCCCTGCTGCCATGCCGAGCGCGATTATTCCTCCGGTTGAAGTGCCTGCGATCATGTCGAAGTAGCTGGCTGCCGAACCGCCCTTCAAGAAACGACGCTCGCATTCCGCCAGGACCGCCGCAGGCAGAATGCCTTTTATGCCGCCGCCATCAATGGACATTATGCGAAGGTCATCTGCGGGCCATTCGAGTTGATCTCGACGGTGAAAGATGGTGCCCTGTGAGCGACGGGATTGAGGTTGTGCCATGAAATCTCTCCATAAGTACCGCCAACCTGGATCGCCCGCCTGACTGACTTCTGATGTGTTTGCCGGTCCCAAACCATTTTCCCGAAGCGAGCCAGCTTTCGTAGCAGCTCAGCCAGTTGGACGCCCAGGGAATGGTTGTATTGCTGACAAGGTCATCTGGCGACCACTAATCCGCTTCGTCGTCGAAGAGGCAGAGGAAAGGCCCCGTACGCTCTGTTCGCGGATGTGACTGTAACCGCCGGACGTAATCTCCCCGAAACCGCCGTTTGAATTTTCCCCAGACGTGAGCGTCAGTGCCAATTCCGAA
>NZ_MPZQ01000016.1:0-36787 GCF_002020045.1 Thioclava sp. F28-4
CGGCAGGCGCGCACAGCGCCCCTCGTGGTCGAGTTCGGTGAATGGCTAAAACAGCAACGTCTGCGTGTCTCCGCCAAGTCGCGTCTGGGCGAGAAGCTCGCTTACATCCACCGGCACTGGGACGGGCTCCAGACCTTCCTGCACGATGGGCGGGTGGAGATCGACTCCAACAGCGTGGAGAACTTGATCCGGCCCATCGCTCTGAACAGGAAGAACGCATTGTTCGCCGGACATGACGAAGGCGGGCGCGCTTGGGGACGCATCGCGTCGCTCATCGAGACCGCAAAGATCAACGGCGTCGAGCCCTTCGCCTATCTCAAAGCCCTCCTCGAGGCCATCGCCGCCGGCCATCCGCAAGGCCGCATCGACGAACTTCTCCCGTGGAACTTCAAGCCGTCAAGCTGAACCTGGGGTGGGATGCAGCCGCCGCTTACACCCCTACCACCTCGTAAGCCACTGAAATCTTTCGAAAGCGGCGTTGAACAAATACAGCAAAACGAGCACCCCCTGTTTGAAGGCTCGCATTTGGAAGGGTGATCCGACTTGCCTTGGCAAATGGATTTCCCGACCTGCTGGGACGAGAGCGTGAGGGCACATCCCGCGCCAAAGATATGGTTGTCGCCGTTCATAAAACGGGCGTCGCGCCGCCCCGGCTCAGCTCAAAGCCAACCATGAAGCCGGGAACGGCGGAAGACCGGTGCCAGTCGACGCATAGCGGCGGGACTACAAAGGCTCGCAAAAGTAACAAAAGAGCTCGCCTCATTCCATTGCGGTCGCTTTGATCACGCATACCAAGCATGGCTTCAGGCTAGGCCTAGAGCCCCATGAGGACTCGGATCGCAGCCTCAGAGGCAGGGCGACCAAAGAGCTTGAAGCGCGAGAGATGGGGCAATGTCAGAATGGGCACACCCCGTTGGGTTCGATACCGGCTGATCTTGATTTCGCCCCATCCCGCTGAAGCTTCAGCCTCAAGTTTAGCAGCCGTCCACGTAGTAACGCAGCGCGCGGCCTCATTAGAGCAACAAACGATCAGATCTAGATCCTCTCTGTTCAAAGGGGCGGCCCAGAACTCTTGACCAAGGGCAAGGGCGCGTCGGCGCTGAGAATTCGAGAGATCAGACCAGATCGGTGTCCGAAATGGGCAGACTACACCTGTCATAACGTTCTGCGGTTTGAAGCCGAAAAAGGAGAAGCACCGCAATGCCTGGTCAGTAAGGGGAGAGCGTGTCGTGCTTTTTTCCATCTCATAAGAATTACCCCGAGAGTCAGCCACCTGCCGCGCAATGGTGCCTGATGGCGCACGGCCTGGATTCAGAGAAAGGAAGGCCATTTTCCCTTTTTCAAGCGTGGGAGCGGGACCATAAACAAAGCGGAAGCCGTCATCCAATCCGAGTTCGCGTTCGGTCTGCTCGAGACGGTCGTGCCAATCACTCAAAATCACGCCTGATCCCCTTTCAGTTCAGCTTCTTGGTAGCGCACACGCAATGCTGCATCGCCTTCAGCGCAGTCGCGGCGCCATTCGAGTTCAAAATCGTCGAGGCCGCGGGTGAAACGCAGGACCCAGTCGCTATATAGCGCGTCCATGCGCCCATCTCGGATTGCGGCCTCTACGCTGCGTGCAAAACTTTCCACGCGGATCCATCCCGTGGGCGTTCCTGGTGGCATGGGTAAAAGGTCGATGTCCTCCGGCGCCTGCGTAGACAATAGCCAAGCGGTAATGGTTGAGGGCGTCACCGGTTCTAACCGAATATTCGGCACTGTTGCCGAAGGCGGCTCGACGTCTGACGCTCCCGGCTGTGCCTTATACTGTGGTTCTGCGTCACAAGAGACCTTCCAGGTGCGCGCTTCCCACTCAATGCAGGGCATGGATGGGTAGCCGCTGACGAACTGGTATACATCATCCTGAAGTTCAGGCAGGCAGAACGAGCGTTCCAGAAACCTAAGATCGACGCTGGTGCTGCGCAGAAACAAAGGACCGACAGTCAACGGCCCCGCCGGGCCAAGCGCGACATGCAAATCCCAGTAAGCAGTCGCTTCACCTTCAAGCTCCTGCACGTTGCTATCTTCGTCGGTCAACCGAAATACACCGGTTAGCCGACCGAAGGCCAACCGTGCCACCTTGACGGAGGGCAGCGGTGGTGCCGCAACTTCCAACCACCAGCGAGACGCAACCGGCTCCTTTGCTCTGAAATACGCGCTGTCGTGCAACACGAGATCCGTTCTCGCATCCGCTCCTACTTTGGGATCCCATCCGATCTGCAGCTGCTCGGCGCGCTGGAAAAGGCGGGCAAGATCTAGGTTTCGCGCCATGGCTGCGGCGTGTTGGTGCAATTTCTGGGCCAGTTTCTGCGCGGCTTCTGGTTCATCCGTCTTGGCGCCCCGGGGACCATCGGCGATGTTGAGCCTTGTTAACAAGTCAGACTGGGTATCCAGCACGTCTAGACCCGCAAGCGGTGCCAGATGCTCCACCAAAAGCAGGTAGGTGGCCGTTGTGCGCAAAGGTTCCGCGCGATGCGCATAACTTGCCGCAACATCCTTGGTGACTTCGGTGACCCCAGCCTTAAGCATCCAACGGTGTAGCCTGAAAGGCTCGCGAGACGATCGCTCTAGGCTGTCCGACATTCGCTCTCCTAGCATAGCGCAAAGGCTCGTCACGCTGGGACCATCTTCCTTCGCTCGTATCTTCGTGACCAAGGCGCTTATATAGGCTGCAGCTTCCAAACGAGCCCTTGGCGTCAGCCGTTTGGGTGCCCCGCCCGAGAGCAGCGTTTCGACACGAGCACGGACCTTGCGGCGCGCCTCGTTGTGATGATTTCTAGCTTCTTCGTTCATTGTAGCCCCCGCTCAGTTGCGGCCCCGACGCCAAGCTCTGCCGCGTCGGTTATTGTGAATGCGCGCAACGGTAACGATTGCGCCGTCATCGGACAGGATTGCGCCCATGCGAGCCAGCCCGTCGCCGAGGTTGAGTTGCCTAGCTCGCGCCTTGCTTACCTGGATCAGGATCGCGCGATCGCCCGCCGGAACCTCGATATCCGCATAAAATATCAATGCCGCGAGATCCTCTCGGCGAATGCCCCGTTGCTGGCAACGTAGAGTGGCATGCTTCGTGACATGCAGTTCTGAAATCGTATCGCGCATCGAACATCTCCCTCTGGATGTCCTTAATCTGGCTGATCTGATTACTTTGGACTATGCCATAATCGCAATATTTGGTAATTATGATAATTATTTTTGGTATAGGACTTGGCAATTTTTGCGAGAAGTGCGCACGCGACGATCCTTCTGGATTAGGCACGTAGCCCCAGGGCATGCTGTCGATCGCCAAAACCGTTTAGCGGCAAACAGTGCCCTATCAGGAGCAACCAGCCTGCCCCAATTGCAGTGAAGGCTGGCTCACCGAACGCAGGCGCCGTTACAGTGTCTTTCTCGGCTGCGTTCGTTTTCTGGACTGCAGGGACAAGGCAAAGATACGAGCTCCTCGCCAGAGCAGATACGAAAGGCGACCCGAGCGCGAAGAGTAAGAAGGCACGTTGATCTTCGGAGGAGCAGGGCAAACGCCATGGTGCTCGATAAACGACACATGAAACCCGGAATGCATATGCGAGATGCGAAACGCATAGAGATGGCCCGCCCCGTTTGCTGAGCGGAGCAACCAACTCGTCACCCTGAGCAAGGCGAGCTGATCCTCGAAAGTTGCAGCTTGGGGCAGTCCGGTTTCAGGACTGAGAGGCTCTGTTGCACAAATCGTTTGATGGCCGAGGTTCCCCTTTCCCCGGACGGACTTATCCCACAGCTTCCGTGACGGGTATGCCGAGCGCGGTGTAACCGTTCATGATGGCGATGCGGACCTGAAGTTCCGCGATCTGGCGATCGAAGTCCCGCGCCATGAGGCGCTGACCCAGAAGTTTCACGCAGTGCATCTTGGTTTCGACGCGGCTCCGGCGGTGGTATCCGCTCCATCGTCGCCACAGGGCGCGGCCCAGATACTTAGATGCCCGCAGAGTTTCGTTGCGTGCGATAGCGCCAGCGGTGGCGGTCTTCCAAGGCTTCGCATTCCGGCGAGGCGGGATGACGGCATGAGCGCCACGCTCGGCGATGACGTCATGGCATTTGCGGGGTGAAGGGCGTCCCGGAATTGATCCAGTGGATCAATTCAGCCCTGAACGGGCGAAGCCCCGGGTTGTAGGCACCGTCTGCCGTGACGCTGCCGATCTCTTCATCCTCGGGGATTTGGTCGAGCAGAACCGGAGCATCTCCGATGTTGCTTCCCGTGATCTCGACGGCACGAACCTCCAATGTTTGCTCGTCGACCCCGAGATGGAGCTTACGCCAGACACTCCGCTTTGGGCCGCGATGTTTGCGCGCGTGCCATTCGCCTTCACCCTCAACCTTGATCCCTGTGCTGTCGACAAGAAGGTGTAACGGCCCCTTGGAGCCGCGATACGGAATGTTCACGGCAAGCGTCTTCTGGCGACGAGACAGCGTGCTGAAGTCGGGCACCGCCCATTCAAGGCCGACCAAGCGCAACAAGCTCTCGACGAACCCAGTCGTCTGTCGCAGAGCCATACCGAACAACACCTTCATCGAAAGGCAGGTCTGAATCGCGGCGTCGCTATAGCTCTGCTGGCGACCGCGCCTGCCGGTCGGCGCGGCCTCCCAGCTCATCTCGGAGTCGAACCAGATCGTCAGTGAGGTCGCGACGCGACGCGCTTGAGCGCTTCATTGTAGGATGGCCAGTTCCTGGTCTTGTAGGTCGGGGGCGTCGGTCTGCTCATGCTGGCCAGCTACCACGCTGGATTCACAACATGAATCCCTTCACGGGATTTGTGCAACAGAGCCTTTGCGCACCAAGCAATTGTTCCAACCTGCGCCGATTGGCCTAAGCAGCGATCGGCGCAGAACGAGACTGGATGACGTCTACGGTTGGCCACGCTCGACCCTACGCCGACCTGTTCCGACCCATGCTACTTACGATTGCGATCTCCGCACGCGACTTCTGATGCCGCCTTAGTTTCGCGGCTGCGTCCTCTTGTTGGGATTGTTTTTCAAGTCGTAATTGCACAATTTATTCGAAATCGTTTGTCACAAGCCTTCTCCCGGCAAATCCGGGTCGAAGCGTCGGATCTCTAGACCTAGGGTTGAGTAAAATTTGACGGCAGAAATGCCTAAGCACAGCGACACGTAGATGAAAAACGAAGCTATAAACACTGCCCCCGCTTCCCAATCAGGTGCCACGAGCAGGACATTGGCGCAGAGCGTTGGTGATACAGCTCCAAAAAAATTTGTCGACCAGAGGTCGATCCCGGGCCCAACCCGAATGCTGATGATCGACACCACACCCTTCACAGGGGCGATCGCTGAAATCCCGCTCGATGGAAACACCCTGATCACAGGCCAGAACGCCGCCGGCAAGACTTCCGTCATCCAGCTCATGCCGCTGTTTCTCGGCGTGCCGCCGTCGAAGATCTCCGACAAGACGCAGGGCAAGGACTTCTATCGCTACTACGTCCCGCGTGCGTCCTCCTACATCGCTTTCGAATACCAGCACCGCGACGGCTATCCGCGTTCCGTGATCATCCATTCGGCGTTGAGTGACGACAAGCTCGTCTTCCGCTTCGTGCGCTCGGCGCTCTATGAGGACATGTTCGTCACCGAGAACGGCGATTTCGTCAGCAGCGACAACCTGGCCTCACACCTGCGCAATCGCGGCTACAACGTGGCCTCCCAGCAGGTCGACACGATCCTCGATTACCGCACGATCATCCTTGGACTGAAGGTCGATCACGGCGACCCCAAACGCCGCAAATTCCTCGCGCAGATGATCACTGAATACACGATCTCCCAGCTCAACAAGCCGCTGCGCAACGCCGATCAGGTGATCCACGCGATGTTGACCCGCGATGTCAGCCTCAAGGCGATCGAGAGCATGTTGGCCGACAAGCTTCTTGCAGGCGATCCCGATCTCCAGGTCGAAGGCGACCGGTCCAATATAGAAAACTGGCCGATGCAATATCGCTCCTATCGCGAGGTGATGGAGTATGAGCCCAAGGCCCGCGAACTCCAGCGCCAAAGCAAGGAATTGATTGGGGAGAAGGCCCGGCGCATCGCGGCGATCCGCGAGTTGACGCATCTCGAACGCGGACTGTCGGAAACCGAACGAGAGACAGAAAAACAGAAAAGTGCCGCCGCCGCGAAATACGAGGCAGAGCAGTCCACCTTCACCGAGGAAGCGCGTAACGCCCAACGGGCGCGCGAAGAAGCGAATAGCCAGCTTCAGTCAACCAATGACAAGATCGACGAGATCGAGAAACGCCACGCCCAGCTTGTAAAGAAGGATGCCGAAGGCAAGGCAAGGCTGGCCGAGCGGAAAGAAGAAATCGAAGACGATCTGCGCGAAGCAGAGAGCCGTTATAATGCTCTCGCGGGAGAACAGCGTGCTCTCACCGCGCACTACGACCAACTCAAGGGAGAGGCTGACAAGAGCGGTGAGCTGCGTATCCAGCGCCTTTATGACGCTGATGAAGCGCTGCGCAAAGTCGCTCAGGGCAAAACCAAGGAGGCTGAGGCGCGCCACATCGAGCAAGAGCGCGAGCTTACCTCCTCCTTCGAGCCCTCTATTCTCGAAGCAGATGCGCAAGTCGACAAGGCCAACGGCGATCTGGGCGCCGCCCGTGAAGCCGGGCGCAACCCGTCCCCCTCTCAGGACGTCCTCGATCAACAAGACGAGGCCGCAGCTGCGGTCGCAGAGGTCAACTCCCTTCTCTTTGCCGAGGCGGACGAGCTGAAGCGTCTCGAGAAGAGTGCGCAGAGCGCAAAGGACAGTCGGCAGAAGGCGAACCAGCGCCTCGGGAACCTCGTGAGCCGCATCAAGACTCTTTCGGACAAGCTCGACCACCTGAAGGCCTCCCGCAAACCTGCTCCCGGCAGCCTCCTGGCTTTCTTGCGCGAGCATCGTGAGGACTGGGGCGATACGATCGGCAAGGTGATCAACCCCGAGCTTCTGTCCAATGTCGATCTGTCTCCGGAAATGATCGATGACACCTCTTCGCTCTTTGGCCTTCAAGTCGATCTCGACCGGCTTGTCCCCTGCGATCAGGCGGACCTGTCCAATATCGATGCCGCGATCGACGAGGTGCGCGCGGAGCTCGAAGAAGAAGTAAATGAGCAGACATCGCTGGAAGCGGAGTTGCGAAACCTGGGGCGGGCGCTGACCGATGCGGAACACGCGGTTACGCTCAAGGAAACCGAAATCGAGGCCCTGAAGCGCCGACGCACCGCCGCGACCGAAACCCATGACGCGCGAAAAGCGGATGTCGCCAAGGCGCGCCTCACCGCAAAGCGCGATGCCGAGGAGCGGATCAAGGTCGCCCAGACAACACTCGAGACTGCACGCACGAAGCGTTCCGAGCTCATCAAGGAAAAGGATGGCGCCGTCGCCGCGATGCGGACGCGCCACCGCGAAGAACTCGGGCAAATCACAGCCCTGCGGGACCAGGACGTCGAGAAGAATGAGCGCAAGCGCCGCGACATCCGCGACGAGATTGCTGATCGAAAAGACGAGCTCGAGAAAGAACTCAAGGCCGCGCTGGCTGCAAAGGGGATCGACACCAGACTGCTTGAAGAAATTCAGGTCCAGATCTCCGCAGCGACCAGTGATCTTGCCGAAATCCGCGCGAACGAAGACCTCGTCGCCGAATGGAAATACGTCACCCGCGAGAAGCTTCCGCTTCTGCCCGAACTCAGATCGCGCCGAGAACTGCAGGCCCGGGAATGCGAACGACTGGAGGCTGTCCGGCGCGCCATCGTCGATAACTGGCAAAAGCGTCATGATGAGCTGACCGACCAGATTACCGCGCTCCAGGCGAAGCTCACGCAATGCGAGAAAGACAAGAAGCGGATCGCGCAGCGTCTCGGGGCCATCGATCCAAACGAGATTGCAATGATCGCGCCGGCAGAGACGACCGTGCGCAAGCTCGACGAGCTGATCAACGATCTCAACGACGCCGATCGGGCCGTTGGCAAGCTCTCCGAGAAACTCCGCCAAGGCGTTCTGCAGATCTCTCGGGTCTTCCAGCGCGAGCCGCACAGCCCGGCCGCGCAGCACCTCGCAACCGCGAAGGAAGGGTTCTCCTCGACATATGAGGGGCCTGAATGGGTTCCGGCCTTCATCGAATGGTATGACGAGCTGCACACCCAGCAGCGCGCACAGCTTCTCCACGACGCCAGCATCGTCGGAAACTCGATCAAGAGCGGCTATCAGCGATTGATGTCGCTGGAGCAGCAGATCCAGGCCGAGAACCGCACGCTTCAATCGCATTTGAACGACAACAATTTCATGACCGTGGTCGAAGACCTGCGGGTCTCCATCAAATCCACAATCCGAGAACTCGAATTCATGCCGGCAATGAAGCGCCTGCGCGACTTGCACGAAGCCTGGATCTCACAGCCCCACGACACCGACCCGCCGGAGGGTTATTCCGAGGCAATGACCGATCTCCTGCGGTTCTGGAATGCCCGCAACGGGATCTCGGCGAACCTGCGCGACCAGATCCGGATCGAAGGCCACATCATCGAAAAGGGTAACCAGAAGAAGTTCAATGCCCGCACTGACATGAAGAACCTGTCGTCGAACGGAGTCTCCTACCTGATCATGACGACGATCATGGTGGCTTTCGTCAATATCGTGCGCGGCCGGTCCCCGGTGCGCTTCATCTGGGCGCTCGATGAGCTGAGCAATATCGATGAGGGTAACACCCGAAAGCTCCTCGAGATGCTCGATCGCAACCAGATCAACATGATCGCGGCGACGCCTTCAGCCATGGGCAATGTCAACGCGCTCTTCGATTACCGGGTTAAGCTGCTCAACAATGGCCAGCTCGCCGATGTCCGCGGAGCCGGACGCAAATCGCAGAGGCTTCTGCCCTGCCCTGTTTCCAAGCGCCAAGAGGTGTGATCGATGTTTGAGACCGTGATCAACAAGCTGCTTGAAGGCGCAGTTGTCTGCCCGGTGACCGATGCGCGGAGCTACGACTATCTCGCGAACGGCAACGGCCTCGAGGACGCCAACGAGTTTCTCGCGCGGATCGGCCGGCGGATCATCTCGCCCGCCAATGGCGGGGCGTTCTATCTGGTCTATACCGATCCCAATGCGGTCAAGCGCCCCGAGATGAAGACGCTGCACACCCGGATCATGACCGAAACCCGGCCCGTGCTCGACTTTCTGGAACTCTGCATGCAAGCGATGCACCGTGACGACATGCTGAGCGCAGGCGATGCGGTCCAGGCGATCGAGATCGGCAAGGAAATCGACAATGACAGCAAGCTGCGCTCGGACCTGCGCGAGATCGTCACACAACTGAGGGGGAAATCTGGCGAGACCGATCGCGAGCGGCTTGAAGTCGTTCTGTCCCGCATGGAGCAATGGGGGTATCTCAAGCTGGAGAATGCCGAGCGTCAGATCTACCGCGTCACCGGGATGATCGATGTTTTCCAAGATCATGTCGCCTTTTTCATCGAAAACGCGCCCGGCGCGGAGGAATTCGTGCAAGAGGTCGAGCAGGAAGGCCTGCTTCTGTGAACCCGAAATCCGACATTCGCGGGTTGATCAACCAACTGCATCGAAATGCCGACCTGCTGGAAGACGCCTATTTCAGCGGCGCGATCAGTCAAACCGACGAGAACCTGGCGGCGCTGCGTTCGCTTCACGATGCGCGCATCATGGCGCCCCATCGCAACGGCCAATATCGCCTCACCCGCCGGATCCGAGAGTTCTTCGACGAGCACACGCAACGCCAGCAGCGTTTCGCGATCGGCGGCAACCTGACTGACGAGGTCGAGCGGATGGAACAGCTGCTTGCTTCGCTCGAGGAGGCAGCCAACGCCGGACGGATCAACGAGCTCGATCTTGCAATCGATGATCTGGAGATGAGCCTGTTCGACATCCGCGAGATGATTGAACAGGAACTCCTCCAGTTCGAGCAAGTGATGCACACGCGCTTTTCGAATGTGAAGTCCAATGAGGAGAAGCGTAGACAGAACGACTATTATCTGAAGCGGGCCGACCGTCTGAAATCGGTCCTCGAGGAGCTGAACCGGGAAAGCCTGCATGAGCGGTTTTCCAATAGAACCTTGGGAGGAGCGGGCCTCACCTACAATCTGGCGATCGTGCAGCAGATCAGCAAGTGGTCCGCGGCACAGCTGGCGATCTCACGTGTGTTCACCGAGTATATGTTCAAGTTCCGCCACATCGCGGAAGCGACTGCCCGGATGCGTGCCTTTCGGCAATATCTCAAGAAGCACGGGACGGCTCGTCTCGAGGAAGCCCTGGAAGCCCCGTCGGCTAGAATGCTTCGGGTCACAGGGGACAGTTCCCCCTTGATGCTCAATCTCGTTGATGAGGGCGCCCGGGAACGGCTGGCCAGCGTTGCATCCTCACTTAAGGCCAGCAAACCCAAGGACGTCACCATGCGCGCAGTTGGCGCACGCCGCAAAGAGGCCATGCCCGAAGAAGTGGAAGACGACACCTCTGTCGAACAGCAGGCCCTGTCTGTCTTTCTGTCTGTCGTGGATGGCCATGATGATTTCCTGTCTGCGCGGCAATGGGCCGAAGGTCAGGAGAGCGTCGATGTCCCGCGGTTCCTCGAACACCTGCTGAGCTGGACGACGATGGAGGCCTCCGACGAATACGAGGAGAACCTGATCACCGACGATCGCGCTTTTGCCGCCGCGGCCAATGTCACGATTGGAGATATCGAACTGTGTCGGATCGTCTGATCAAATCCGCCCTCCGGGCGCTTGAGGCCAAAGGCAAGTTCAAACCTTCACAAGAGCTTCGTCACTACCTGGCAGACAATGCATTTCCGCTGGCCAGCACAAGCCAGGTAATCCTTGGGCCCAAGGCGCGCCAGGCGTTGATCGAGATACTGGAACGAGATTTCGCCGTCCCGCCCGGCACCCGGCTCGCTGATCTCGAGGGGCTGAGCCGAGGTGAGGCGCTCTCGGTGACCACCAATGAGAAGATCACCCGTCAAAGCGTGCGCGCCGCGCGCGTGGCGGTGAAAGCCGCGCCGGGACGGGGCCTGAAACTTCGCGGATCCGAGATCGCCCTGCCCGATGGGATCAACCTCGATATCTCCGCGGAAGATGCACGTCACTTCGATGACTATGACCGCATCCTTTTGGTCGAAAACTGGGAAGCCTTCGAGCGCCTCCATCGTCTTTCTTACGATCTTCCCATCGAGCTCCATGGGACGCTCGTCCTCTACCGGGGCCAACCCCACGGCTACACGATCGACGCCGCACGTAAATTCAGCTCGAACCTTGGGAAACCGATTCATGTCTTGCCCGACCCGGATCCCGCAGGCCTCCACCTTGCCATGACCTACCCGGGCTTTGCCGGGCTCGCGCTACCACCTGCTCACGAAATCCGAGCGATTCTCATGTCAGGGCGTGGATTGCCTGACCGATATCTCGCTCAACTCCCGATGGTCGAGCAAAGTCTCGATAACTGCACCGTGCCTGAGATCCAGAGATACTGGGCCGTTTTCAAGGAAACCGGGCGCGCCCTGCCGCAAGAAGAATTTGTGCGCTAGACCCTGCCGGCATCTAGGAAACGGCCTCGTTGGGACTGCCCTGCACTCTTCGAACTCCCGTGCGAAAAACGAGCCCCCCCTCGACCGACCGTCACTGCGCCAAGGCGAGCCCGCTGGCATGCGAAAACGCATCGACCGCTCATCCCAAACCAGGCCCCTCAATCTCGTCATCCTGCGACGCCCGCATCACCCCAGCCTCCCCAGCCCGCACGATGAGATCGAGAACAGCCTGGATCATCCAGTCCTCCGCAGTCTCACCGAGCGCCTTGAGGGAGGCAGGCATATCTTCCATCACGATGTCGCCACCCGAGATTTCAGCACGGCCTTCGGCAAGTGCTGCGATGACCTCGCTAACGGCGGCCTGCTTCTCCTCGAAGTCCCGGCCCCTTCTATCGAGTTCCCTGGATCGTTGATTTACCCGAGACCGGATATCCACGAGCCCACGCATGGGTCGCAAGAGCCCCATTCGCAACTCCTCCGGGAGCGCCCGTAGAAGAGATGCATCCTTCATCATGAGCTTACCCGTGGCCGGGTCGCGCCGCAGGGTTCCATCTGAAATTTCCGCAAGGGCACCCTCCATTGCAGCAAGCGCGCCCCTGTAGGTCGACTGGGTTTTATTGGCCTCCGCGCGCGCCGCCTTGACCTCCTCCTCTCGCTTGACAAGTTGGTCTGCCATGAGCGCGTGCCTGTCTTGCGCTTGGCCGAGATCTGCTGCGTTTTTGTCGATATTCACCTTCCGCCGGTCGAGCCCATCCTCGCGCTCTTGCTGCTTGTCCTCTCGCGCCCGAACATCCGCATCCCGCGCATCGAGATCCCGCGCACGGGCCTCCATTTGCGTTTTCTGTGACGCCAGGGCAAGGCGCTCGGTGCGTTGCTCCTCGCTCAGACGATCGAGATCTTTGCGCCCCTCCTCGATCTCGGCCTGGAGCTCTGCCTTCGCGATCTCCATTGCAGTGAGTTCTGCTTCCCGCTCTTCGATCTCCCGCGGCAGGTCTTGGTGGAGGGCCCGAACACTCCGGTGAAGTGTCTCGACATAATTCGCTCCTGCGGCAAGGCGATCGAGCTTGCGATGCCCACGCTGTATTCCCGGGCAGAAGCACGCGAGCACGCGGTGCGTGAGATCCTGGATCGAGGTGGTGGCATCGCGCTTGATTTTGTCGCTGAGCGCGTGGCCGGAATGG
Source organism: Thioclava sp. F28-4 (assembly GCF_002020045.1). Taxonomy (NCBI): domain Bacteria; kingdom Pseudomonadati; phylum Pseudomonadota; class Alphaproteobacteria; order Rhodobacterales; family Paracoccaceae; genus Thioclava; species Thioclava sp. F28-4. The sequence goes on from NZ_MPZQ01000016.1 coordinate 12,773, forward strand.
TCGTAGGCGCGCAGCATGAAATGCGCGTGGATCGTCGTTTCATCGAGATGAACGACCAGTGACTCCACCTTTGTGGCGAACTTCTTGGCGAGGCTCCGGGCGAGCTTTCTAAATGCCCTGTTCTGACGCTTCGGCGAAAGCTTCATGAAATCTCGTGCGGCAAGCACGCCGAAAGTGATCACTCCTATCATGACCACGGCCGCGTTCGATTTCATCTTGCGCTGCCGACCGGCCTGTTCGCGAAGCCGCGCATTCTCGGCGCGCACCTGTGTAAGCGGACGCAAACGGATCAGCACGCGGTTGTCGCGCAGCTTCGTCTGGTCGACATAGGCGGGAATGCGCCCCAACCGATAGTCATGCATGCGCTGACTCTTCGCCTTTGAGAGGGTGCAGGTTTGTATATGGGTCGACGCAGCCCGAGGATTGGAGCGCGCTAGATCGGCGGGAGGATTTGCAAGGTCTTTCATGAGACCAATTGTCCCTCGCCAACCTGAAAATTCCGGTCTGAAAATTTCAGGAAAATTCCATGCTCAATGTCGGAGAATGTTTGGAGTGGCTGACCTACTAGGGATAACCTTTTAGAAGAGGAACTTTTCACACCAGGCGGCTCGGAAACCGAACCGCTTCCTGAAGTTTTTTTTCACGTTGTTTCCTTGACTGAGGCGCATCGCTTTCCAGACGCCAGGATCCTGCTCTCTGGCGGCAGCGGCGCTTTGCGCGATCTGGAAAGAGAGAGTATGCTCGGCGCTGAAGTCACGGCCGCCGCCTTTCACGGAACAGGCATCGCGCCAACCCAGACCCTCCGGGTGAGTATTGAACAGCTTTCCGCTCGTGGCGCGGCGCGTATATACTTCAATATACGCAAGGAGCCATGTAATGATCAAAACGAAGGTCCGAAAAGTTGGCAACTCCGCGGTCATGACGCTGACGACCGAAATGCTGACGATCCTCGACGCCAAAGAAGGCGACACGCTTTTCGTCCTGCGTGGCGATGATGGCAGCCTGAAAATCACCCCTCATGATCCCGCTGTGGTAGCTGCACTGGCGGCGGCGGAGATCGTCATGGATGAGAACCGTGATCTCCTGCAGGCACTCGCATGACGGAACCGATCTGGGTTCCGTTTGCCGCCGTCCTTGCCATCCATGATCGACAGAGTTCCCGCCACGGCGGCGCGTTCGAGCTGCGTCACCAAAAGGCCCCACCACAAGCCTCTTCCAACCTACGGAATTGGTGGGGGAGGTTCATCCTGTTGAGGGGTCATACCTCTCCTCGTCATGGTCGTCCGTCTCGGCCTCGATCCGCCTCAGGGCCTTCGCGGCGTCCGGCGCCTCTCTCAGGGACGCCGAGAGGTGTTTTCGCCAGGTCAGGCCCCGGCCGCGGATGTCGCGCAAGGCGTTCATCGTCTCATTTGGCCGGGCCTCCGCCAGGACCTTCAGAAGCCAAGAGGCCTGTCGGAGGTCCTTGTTCCGCTTGCTCTTGAAGCTCCCCGTCCCGAGCTGTGCCACGATCAGCTTGTGCAGGGCAAACCGTTCCGGGGCAGGGACCGTCACTTCCACCCCTTCCCGGTAGAGGGCCACGACCCTCACCGGGTCCCGCAGGGAGAACTCCAGAAATCTCAGCGCTGCGACCGGCTCCTGAATGCCCTCATGGAAGTAGCTTCTCTCGCCGCCGCGAGCGACCGGCCCGAGGATCTCGATCTCGATGTTGTCGTGAACGACGTGCTTCGGGGGGTCGGCCGGATCCATCGGAAACCGCGTCTCGAACTCGAGTCCGGCGCTCCGAAGGCGGCTCGTAAGCGGCTCTCTCGGACCGGCGAGGCGGATATGCGAGGGCGCGAGCATGTCTACGTAACCGGTGAAGACCATCTCCCGCGCGGGGGCGGCGACCCCAAGAAGGGCGGGGTAGAGGCGGAACGCGTTCGTCCCCCCCGGGTATCCCGCCGATCTCGAAGAATCCGACCCGAGACAAGGAGGAGAGGACCTTCCCGGTGTTAACGTCGAGCGAGAGGAGTCCGGCGCCCCTCAGCATCGACACCAGGGTCGCGTTCTTCTTTCGCCAACCGTCGTAGACCTCCCGCTCGGCGCGCGCGGCCGCGAACGTCGCTAGGACCTCCGGCGTTTCAGGGCCAATCGTTTTCTCCACGACCCGGTCCCCGATGCGGCGCCTCGACACCCAATAGCCCCGACCGGACTTCTCGATCCGCATGATGGACCTAGGGACGGAGAGAGGTGGCCGGGCCCGGAACCTCTGCATCAGCTCATGAAAGGCAGTCTGGATCGGGACCGGGAGATGCTCCACCAAATCTTCCTACACATTATATTACTTTGTGTAGGAAAGCATGGTTCCCCTGGCCCCGCGTCAAGCTGTCAGCGGCCGCGGGCAGCGGCGCCCTGCGCGATCTGGCACGACCCAAACCAGATGAGACCTGGCTGCTCGTCACGAGCGCCTTCCACATGAGACGCGCGATGGCGAGCTTTGAGCGGGCCGGATGGGAGGAGGTAGTCCCCTACCCTGTCGATTATCGCGAAGATGGGTTTCTCGATGACATCGGCTGGGATCTCGCGGGCCATCTCGACACGCTGGATCTCGCGCTGAAGGACACAATTTCTCTTACCGGCGTCATTCAGTCTTCATCGGGCGGCAACCAGATGAAGTCTTCGTCATCCAACCCAGATATATCATCAGGGCTATCCAGATCTTCTAGCTTCTGCGGTTCAACTTTTCTCGGAAGCTCGATCTCCCTGCCCACAACGGCAGATGCAATCTCCGTCAAGAAACGGTGCCCTTTCTCCGTAACTTCCGGTAACTTAACGCGCCTATCTTCGCGGCTGACCCTCAACTCAATGAGGCCCAGTCCTTTTCCGCCTTTTGGCCCCTCTCCCAGCACCGCGATGTGTCGAGGGAAGTTCGGAATTCCCAGTTCATCCGCCAGCGCATGTGCTGGCGTCCCATTGAAGCCGAACTCGCGTTGACGGGCACCTAGGAACAAAAAGACAGTCAGGGTCCCCAACCTGAGCGTGGGAAAGCGTGATCGCACAGCTCTGAGCGCCGGCAATGGACTCCTCAGTAGGTGCTTGACCATATCACCATGCGGCGCATCGGCACCTGCGGGGCGCGCGAATATCCGAGCGAATTCTTCGCCCGCTTTAGTGACGAAGATTTTGCGCGAGCGACAATTCTCGACATCTCTTCGTTCGAGAAACCCCAACCCCTCTTTCTTCCACCTCCCGGATGAAAGCGCTTCGACTTGAGGCGCAACCTGATTGTATTCCAGTCCGGTCAGATCAACGATTTCTTCGTTGGTGATCCCGTCCGCGGTCATACCCGCAACGATCGATAGGAAAGTATAGCAGGTTGCCACGGTGATGTTCGGATGCTGCCGTCGTGCGTCAGCACATGCCTCGCAGAACGCGCGAAACATCGGATCATCGTATCCAGCGGTTTCCCAAGGCGAAAAGAAAAAGAAGAAAGCTGAACCCTCCAGATCGCGGATGCCTTTAAACAACTAGCTTCAGGTCGAGCCTTCCGCAAGACGAGCAAGGCAGCTTGACATCTGCTATCAAACCTTCTACATACTTTGTAATAGATTTGATGAACTCATAGCCAGAAAGGTGCTTCATGACCACTTCCGCCCTCGCCACCCAAAAAACCGACATCGACATCCCGTCCGAAATTGCGTCGGCACTGAACCTCTCGAATGATACTACGAGCGAGCACGCCAAAGTTGATCGCGACCGTCTTTTTGATCTCCTCGGGAATTTCACTGCGATGGTGCGCGCGGGATTTCCAATTCTGTCAGAAATCCAGTGGCGCCTGATCTTGAGGGGGATCCAAGAACCTCACGAGCAAATCCTCGGCGCAATGGGCACTGCACTGGCATACCTTCCCGCCAGCTACATTACTTGGCAGCTTCAGGAAGGGTATGAATTCGGCTTCGACGAAAGTGACATCGAAGAAGTCTCGAAATTCGGGGCGGATGAAACTGTTGCCGCCTATCTCGTCGCTGATCGTTTTTGGCATTCGAACGAGGGCGACATCACTTCGCTTCGAAAAGTTCTTTCCGAGGTTTCCGGCCGCCCTGAGGAGTGCGTCCTCAAAGGAGACCCCGACTCCTCGGAACTTTGGGAGGTATCCAAGGTCGCTATCCTGAGCGATCATTCGGTGCGCGCCCACTTCGACTATTGCGAAAAACCGATGGCAAAGCTGGATGCATCGCCTTCTGCCGACAAATCCGAACTCACGTTGCGGACTTTCGAATGTTTCTCATCGCGTCCGCTCATTGAACCAGGATACAGCTTGAGATCTGCCCTTTTCCAGAAGGCTCTTAAGCAAATGTTCGAAGCAATCGATCAAAGCTAAGCGCCGAGGGAATCTCGGCACCTGCGCCTCACAACAAGCGCGTAGGTGCCGCGTATCCCGACACCCGCCTCAACGCCCGAATCGGAGTGAACTCACTTCTGGCCGTGCTCTTCCAGATAAGCCTCTACTGCGCGACGTATAACTTCCGGCCGTGTCGGCAGGTCCTCCGCGGTGCGCCGATACGCATCAATCGCTTCCACCGTCTCGTGGGTCATACGCACCATCACCGGCTCTGTGCCTGCGGGCGGTCGACCCATCTTTTTCTTCTCTGACATGTAAGGACCTCACAAACAGGATTGACTTTGTGATTACACGATTGCATGATACGCGGGCGAAGGCAAGAGTTGCCGCTCCTGCCCCGCCCTGACCACAGCCATCTCGGATAGGAGACAACCATGGCTATCATCGCGAATATCATGCGCCACATTCGGAATGAAGGCGCGAATGACGATCCCGCAGTATCGATCCTGACGCTGTTCCCACAATTTCTCGAAGCCTTCGCCGATTTTCTCGATTATGAGAGCTACCTTTCGGCCGTGCAGAGCTGGGACCCGGCCTTTGCCAGCTGGCAGAGGGCGTCTGATGAAGCTAAGGAGAGAATGCTGGAGCTGCAAAACGAGATCCTCGCAGAGACACCCAGCCTTCCCGCCGAGAAACCGATCAAACTCATCGTCTACGCTCTTCGGATCGCGCTTCTCGACGAAGACGGCGCGCAGCGCGCGCAATTTCGCAAGCTGATCCGCAACCGCGGCCATGAGCTGCTGGTTCTCGAGACCTGCGACGCGGACCGGCGGATCAACGCCTTGCTCAAGCGCACCCTGATCCTCTTCGATCAGTTGCTCGACGTCTTTTCGTTCGACGCATTCGAGCAGGCCGAAGCCTGATCTTCCCATATACCGCGTGGAAGTGACACCGAGCCCCTTCGGGGCCCGCGTCCGAGCACGCCTACCTGAAACTCAATTGTGACCCGCTCGGGTGCGGTCTGTCGCGCCCGTTTACACAGCACATCTTCACGGAGGGCCCTCTGATGACCCAAACTTCAAATACTACGATGACCATCCGCGGCGAAACTCACCCGATTTGGCCCGGTCCGATCCAGCCGCAGTGGCACGCCGCCGCGGCAGAAAAGGGCTATCACGTGCTCGCGCGTGTGAAGAACAAGGACAACCTCGCGCTTGAATGCAAAGAATGCCAGGGCACGTTCGTCTGCCGTCACAGCGTTCTGACAGGCTTCCAACCGCAATGCCCGAACTGCAAGGAAGCTCGCTGGATCGCCGACGCGGAGGCAAACGGACTCACGTTTGTGAAGCGCGATGATGCGGACCGGCACTACGGACACTTCATCGTGTCCTGTGGTCATACGAAGCGACTGCAATTCGGTCGAACCAAGAAGGTTGCGACCGAAGGTGGTGAAATCATCTGCGAGCGCTGCACTTTGGAGCGCTACAAACGCGAGGCGCAGGCTTACGGTTGGGAGCTGGTTGGCCCCGACCCCAATGGAGACAATGACTATCGTCTCTACCGACATGCGGAAGGCTGCGGCGAGTCGTGCCGTGTCTCGATCGGCAATATGAAGACCCAGCGTTTTCAGTGTCCGAGCTGCGGCAAGGGCTGGTCGAATGAACCGAGTTCCATCTATTTCGCGGAAATCAATCTTGGCAAAAGAACCGTCCTCAAACTCGGCTTCTCCGGGAACACCTACTCGCGCTTCGAGTATCAGCTCTTCGTGCGGAAGGTGCTGCCATATCGGATCCTCGCCGAAATCCATTTCCCCACCGGGCGCGCTGCGCTGCGAGCGGAAAAGAAGGTCCACAAACGCCTGATCGAGCGTTTCCCGGATGGCGTGGTGCCGCATGCGGTTTATCGCAGGCACCTCAAGGTGAAATCGGAAATCTACCGGCCCGAGCTGCGCAATGCCATCTTCGCCGAGCTGGCCGAGGTCGAAGGGCGCACAAGCACCTAGCCGATCCGAGGGCTCGTTCCGGGCATTCGCCGCACGCGACCTGCCCCAGGAACCTTCCCTTCGTCACATCGCCCAAACGGTCCCGCGACTCGCGGGACCGCGCTTCTCCTTCATGTCGAATAGACCCTGCCACGGGCCACACGTCACTCGCACCACCTCTGACCAATTCACCCAAGGCCACCCCTACCCTGCGCGCTCTTGCCCGGACACAATCGCCTGAAAATCCTCGGTGAGCGGATAATATCTCAAGGCCCCGTCTGCCAGACCGCCGAAATTCAGTTTCGCATCGCAATCATAAACCGCGTCTCGGCCCTCGGCAGAGCCGAAATCAAGATTATCACCCGAAAGGCATAGACAGGTTATCCAGCCGAAACTGGACGCCTCATGCGAGAGCTCGCGATTCCTCGGACACCGTTCTTACTGATATATCGCATCATGTCGACCCAGATCGAAACCCTTCGCCTTTGGGATAGCAAGCAAAGGACGGATGACTGAGAGAATACGGGCTGGAGATACAGGATCCCAAAGGCTGTCTTCGAAAAATATCTGGCACGTATAGAAAACAGTGAGGCGTTTTTCAAAGCGGGAAAACCCTCCCCCGCTCCCGATAGAAAGCGCTCTCTTCTGCACACGAAATACCGACACCCGAAAGCCACAGGAAACTGCATGAGCAATTCAGCCTCTTACTTTGACCGCATGATCAGTTAAGTCTTAATACATCCGCACCTTGGGATTAATGAGGACTGAATGAAAATTAAAGCTTTTGCACTTATGGCATGTGCCACAATTTCTTTGGCAGCATGCGACACCTACACGGCACAGCAATACCAAACGACTCCGCAAAACACGATCGCCATTCAACAGCTCGCCTCGACCGGTGCGCGCGCATCCGTGGGCGACGTTCGTTTGGCGGAGGGCATTGAAGCCCGGCCGACGTGCCGCTTGGCAGGGCCGCTCGATCTGGGTGGCGGCGACGATCTCGCGAACACCATCAAACAAGCCATTCAAGGCGAATTGCTTGCCGGCGGGATGTTCCGGGTTAACGCGACGCCGATCAACATCATCGTGACCGAGCTCAAACCGGATTCGTTCAACGGCAGCTGGACCATCGGCTTGCAGGCCTACTCGAGAAAAAGCTCTGGCTATGCGATCCAATCGACAACCGGGTTCAGCACCAGCTTCTCCGCAGTCTCGGCGTGCAACAACACCGCCACCGCTTTCAATCGCGCGCTGTCTGATGCGATTCAGAAGCTGGTGAAGGACACGCGGTTCAAATCTTTGCTTTAAACCTTGCGGCTCTTTTACTTCGAACCGAACGGCAACTCCCCGAATGGGCCAAAGTGAAAAGGGACCGCTCGCCAAGCGAGCGGTCCCCATCTCTTTTCAACCCTTGCCAGCGAGTTCGCCTGTAGTTTCAGGCAAGCAGGCTCCTCGCTCGGCGATCGTGTTATTGTCCCGAGAAGACTTTGAGACCCACGTTCAGGGCAAAAGGTCCGGTCGGATCGCATAGACCCGTATTCCATCAGGATAGTCGGGGAGACGCACCTTTTTCTTGAGACGACCATCAACATCGCAAACCAGCGCACCGCAGGCTTTTGCGACATTCGCCACCGCGCGAGGGTCGCGATCGAGGCCGCAGATTTCAGTGCGCCATGCTTCAGGGGTTACATAGAACACTTCCACCACCTGCTCTTCACCATCTTCAGAACAGACGGTAATGGTCGCACGATAGCCACACCGATCGCGGACCATCTGTCGATCTCGTCCAAGAAGAGCTGCTTCAGGATTGCCCGCACCGCTGTTTGTAACAAGTGGCTCGAACCGCGAAACGCCGTGCAGTTCGAAGAACCGCTTCAGAGTGCTGATCGCATCCTGATCATCGAGTGAGCCACCTCGCCCGTAAATCGATCTCCAGGCTTCGAAACAGGCCTTTGCGGCTGTGATCGCGGCGCCCTCCGACCAAGGCAAAACGTCGCATTGTCGCGCAATCTCGCCCGCCGCCGCAACGAGCGCAAAGCGACGCGCGACACGGACGACCTGTGCATCATCCTCATCCGGGATCAGTTCCGCAAGACATTGAGATCGCAGGCCTTCCACTTGCTGCAGCATTATCTCGCGGTGTGAGACGAGATGCTGAAGAAATTTCGGTCCTGCGTGCCCGTAGTGCTTTTGCGCCATGTCGGACAAGCTCTCTACGAAAGTGCGCTCATCGGTGGCATCCGCGGGTGTCTCGAAACTACGACGGTCCTCGGAATCAAGTTGGATCGGAATGTCGATCATTCGGATCGCGACCCCGGCCGGAACCCTTTTGCGGGCCCCTCGTCGACTGCCCTGGACCTGAGACGCCGCGCTAACCTCCCCAGAGGAGAGAGCCATAAGCCGCCAGGCTGCAGCTTGCTGGAGACTTCCCGTCTTGGTCGCACGCGATTTCCCGCGACCGTTCGCAAGCATGTAGAAGATTTCCTCGACACGCTCAGCATCAGCCTGCCCGAGCTCATCGAGCACCAGCAGCGTGTCGTTGTGATCGGCGGCTAGACCCTCGCCGCCGTTATCCGTCATTCGCCAACTACGGCAAAATCCGTCGCGTCCGCCGCCGCCCCAGACCGACCCGGCCAGTTGCAGCAATGTCGACTTTCCGCTTGAGGAAGGTCCGAAGAAGTGGAACCCACCCCCCTCTTCTCCCAACGGCGTCATGAGCGGCCCAGCGAAAGCCGCACTCAGTGCAAAAACTGCCCGCGAATTGCCTTCGGCCACTTCCGCAAGCTGCTTCCAATTCTCGAATTCGCCATTCTCGTTGAAAAGGTGAGGTCTCCCCTCCAACTCAAGTACGACCTCAGCGTCACGGTCGATGGGGGCAAAAACGCGGCCAGGCAGGACAAAGCAATCGTCGACCCAGCCCGGATGGTCCGTCACTGAAATCGCATTTCCCGCCTGCATGAGGCTCCGCGAAACAAATTCGCCCAGCCCTTGGCGACCAGCTCGATCTTGCGGCGTCACCACGCCGCGATCCGCAAGCATTGCGCGTAGTTGCTTGCCATCGCCAGCCAGTTCGCGAGCTGGAATCACGGTGTGATCCCAAGCTCCGTCGGGCGCCCGGAATGCGACGAGATGCCCCCAGCTACCTCCTCGTTTATTCCGGGTCCGCCCCATCACCGCCAGCGGCGACCCGCAGAAGGCAAGGATCGTTTCCTTCTTCCGATCGGCGCTCACTTTGAACAGCCCCCGGCTGTTGAGAACGAACCCTGCGGGCAATTCCGGGATGCGCCCGTAATGTTGCATCAGTTCCTCGAGAGGGTCGTTCTCCTCCCCGGGCGCTTCCGGCTCCGAGACCGACGTCGATTCAGTTGTCGAGGACTTCTCCTCCGCGAACTCCGCGCAATCCACCAGCAACTCGGGATGTGCTTGCAGAAGCTCCGCGAACCGCGCACTGTCGAGTCCGGCATCGATGAGATCGGCGATATCGCATTTTTCTGGAGCGCTCCCGAGGACGTGCAAAGCCAACCCCGCAATGTCGACCTGGCGGACACGTTTCGCTCCAACGTCACGTAGGATTTCTCGGATCTTTTGCATCGCCTCTCGGCCCGGCGCGTCATTGTCGGGAAACAAAATGACATCGCGCCCATGAAGAGGGGAGAAATCAGTTTTTTTGAGGGCGTTGCAGCCCCCAACCCATGTCGAGCTCACAGCTTTGGGAAAAGCGAAGCTCGCCTGGCTTGCGCACTTCTCGCCTTCGGAGAGCAGAACAACGGCATCAGGCCGCTCCAAAAGAGCAGGCAGATCAAAAAGCGGGCGCGGGCCTTCCATCTGCTTACACGTCCAAACGATTTGCCCGTCCGGCTGTTGCCAAAGCGTATAGGGAACAATCCGTTTCTTCACCGTTCCATCCGCATTCCTGCGGTCAAAGCGCGCAATCAGGCAGCAGACATCGCCATTCGCGCTTTTATACGGCCAGCAATTCTCAAAATCGCGAAGCCTCGTGAGATCGGGCAGGTGAACGCGGCTCTCGAAGGGCTTGATCTGTGTCGAGCCCGGCGCCAAGTCCCTGACGATTTCCGCGGCTTTATACGAGTTCATTTCGTTCATGCCAGCACCCCGAATTGCTTTGCGAGTTCACGCGCTGCATCGATCTGACGAAGCCCGCGGATGAACGCATACAGGCTGATCGCATCGCCCCCGCTAGGTCCTTTGCTGAAATCGGCCCAGCGCCCCGTGCGAAGGTTGATCCGGAACGAACCGAGCTGATTATCGATGCGGTTCGGATTGAACGCGACATACTCACCACGCTCTACACGCCCGGATGGAAGCCAAGTCGCGCAGAGCTCTGGGAGGCGCGGGAGCAAGATCGCATTCACCGTTGCGAAAATATCGGACTGAGTCCGATGGAACGAAGGTTTAGATGCCATGGTGACATCCTTTCTTGTCAGAATGCGGAAAAAAATATTGTCCGCACGGTTTCTGTATGAGACAAGAATCAAACAGAACTGAGGGAGACGGGGTTGTTGCTTGCTGGCTCGCCCCGTCTCTGATCTGTCGTTCAGGCTCGACGTGTTATTATTGTTTGACAGTGGCCTGAAAATCTCAACGCCTGATTCTTACAAAGCCACAGAAAAATGTGGACAACTGCCGCAATTATCGGTCCGTTCCCACTGTTCCCACTCAATAAGCCTAAAAAACTACTCGTAATTCGCGGTGTTTTCGTCGGCAGCGAGGAAAAAAGCCAGGTTTGGGTGCGAAAAAGAATATGTTGAAGATGAAATAATTACGAGCCGGAGCGCGTTATGCCGCCCAACTTCTCGACGATATATATCTCGTTTTTGGTGGGAACAGTGGGAACAGCCTTCTCAAAAAGCCCTCTCAAGCGCGGCTGGATGCCAGCGCACTCGACCTTCTAACTCCGACGCGCCGCCTATCAGCGGTTCGGCGGGTTCGAAACGCGCTTCCGGATCGCCACTTCATCCTGCGCCATTTCGCCCAAGCGACCAGCCGCTCAGCCCCCATCCCCGAAGTGCTCTACAAGATGCGCCTGGGCGGTGTAAGCAATCGTAACCTCGCCCGGATCCGCGAAAAGATGGGCGAGGACTGGCGCGCGATCTGCGGCAACAAGGTCGGTGGCATGATGACGATTGCGAGCAAGAACTTGTCCAAGCTCGGACAGTTCGTCGAGCGGCAGAGAAGCTGAGAGCCTCCGGTGTCGCTAAGGCGCTGCATCGTCGAAGCGTTGCTTCGTTCGCGGTTCAGTCCTCAGGGGGGCGGAGACCGATCAGGCAGAGCCAAAATCATCCCGGAAACGGTCAGACTGATGCATGCGCTCATGCAGGATCGTCACGATCCCGATGTCCCCGTTCGAGAGATATCGCCAGTAGACGAAATGATGCTCGTATCGAAAGAAGAACCCATCAACACCGAACTCGGCTGGGATCGGTTTCGACGCGACACCATGTGCCGCGATCTTGTCGAAGGCTGCGAACAGGCCGGTGATGTAGTTCGCGGCCTGATCCTCTCCCCACCTGTCACGGGTGTAGCGGTAGATGACATCGAGGCGGTGGGACGCCCCGTCCTGAATACGGATTTCGGCCACCGGATCAGCTCCGGTTCCGTGCGATTACCTCGGCTGCGCTCAGCGGTTGATACGTGTCTTCTGGGGCTGCGAAGGCATGGGTCAACTCGGCTTTCAGGAGGCTGAAGGCCTCCTGCTCCGCCCTCTCCTTGTCGCGCCGGATCAAGTCGCGGATGTATTCGCTGACATTCTCATAGGACCCGTCATCACCCACATTCGCCGAGACAAAGTCACTCAGCGCCCCACCGAGGCGGACGGTCAACGTAGTCGTTCGGGACATGGCTCAGCACCTCTCACATTACCCGTATTCAAAATAACCAAAATCGACGACAAAACAAGGGTGGGGTGTGCGACCCTGTTGTTCGCGTTGATTACGAGGCTTTCCGAGGTGACTGCCCGAGTTGTCCACATAATTCGACCAAACCGCGGGATTTTTGAGCTTTTTCAAGCCCAAATTTTCACCCGCCTCGGCTAAACTGAGATCACTCAGAAAGCAAAGGACAACGCCATGCTCGACATTCTCCCCACCTCGGGCCCGCGCAACGACTTCGCGATCTTCGCAACAAGTCTCGCCTATACCAGTGCCGAAATCGCGGCGGCGTTTGAATATCTCGACCGTAAAGAGCGGCGCACCAACCCTCCGGGAGAGTTCGATCATCGCGGGCGCTTCTTCGCCGCCGAACGCACGCTGGCAGTCACGTTTTGCCGCGCGCCTTCGGCCAGGTGGCCATTCCCCCAAATGCTCGCCGCTCGGACCGCCGATCACTGCGCCGAGCTTTTCGATGTCGAGGAGGCCAAACATGTGAAGCGATTGGCGCTTGCCTTCAGGCGGTTTCGCGACGGCGAAACTTTCGAGGATTTGCGCCCCCTGCTTACCCCTGGCATCCGGGCGCGTCAGGCTCGCTCCTGACGCCCATTTCGTTGGGTCGGGTTTCGGGCCGGAAAGTCCCTCTAAGAAGAAATGCGAGGAGCATCCGGCGCGGACCAGCTGGATCTGCCTAAGCCAGCCGACGCACGACATGGTCTGCGCGAGAAGCGGGCATTCGTCCGACAATCAGGCGCGCTGAGCGAACTGTCCGATGAGCGCGCGACGCAGGCGGCTCAAGAGCGCGACCCGGCGATAGATCAGCAGGTAGACCAGAAAGACCACGCCGACCCCGCAGCCAAGCACCACTGGATCGCCGGGCGCGATGACCGCGATCGTGCAGGCGATCAACGAAAGCGGCCAGAGAAGAATACTTGTAAGCGGATTGCGCATCCGAGGCATGCCGATCGCCTCCGCGATGCGCTTGGCACGGCTGCGATAGACAAGGCTGTGCAAATGAAGACGATCCGCTTCTCCGGGGTTTGTCCCGTCGCGTTTGGCGCGCCGACGGATCGACACAAGCGTCTCGATCCAGGGATAGGACAAGGCCAGAACCGCGATCAGCGGCGAGTATTCCGGATTGCGCGCGGGCAGCATGATCCCGATCACCGCGAGCACGAACCCCGTCGTGTAGGCCCCGGCATCACCGAAAAAGAGCTTTCCAGCAGGGAAGTTCAGCACGAAGAAACCTGCGATTGCGCCGATCATCAGAAGGCAAATCGCAAGAAGCGCTACATCATCCGATCGCGCCGCAAGGATCGCAAAACAGCTGAGAACAATGATTGCGGAGCCCGAGGCAAGGCCGTTGACGCCATCGATGATGTTCAGCGAATTGGCGATGCCGCCAATGGCCAGAACGCTCAACGCTATGCCAAAGGCCGGATAGCCAAGCAGGAAATCTAGCCCCGGGATATCCGCCCGCTCGATATGATAGCCAGACACCAAACAGAAGATCAGCCCGGCGAGAACCGTGGCCACCAGACGCCATTTCGCGGAGACTTTCTTGGTGACGTCCTCGATCACGCCGGAGAGAAACGCGGGCAGCGCACAGAGACAAATCATCCACCAAAGTCTGCGCGCCTCAGCGGGCAGCATGATCGCAGCGAGACAGGCTCCCAACAACACCGCGAGCCCTCCAATCCGCGGCGTTGGAGCGTCATGGATCTTCTGCACGCCATCGCTGCCGTCATGTGTCAGCGTGCCGTGAAATTTCTGAGAGACGACGATGAGGCCTGCGAGAAGGAAGGAGGAGGCAAAGGCAGTATCCAAATAAATATGCACCTGATCAAATCCTTCGATTTCTGCGTCACGACGCGTCGTGCGAACAACTTGCGATCGGAAAATTCCACCGTTTAACGTAACGACACCTACTCTTTTCGGGGCCTGCGTCCAAGTCAAAACGGCCAATCCGCCAAGGCCGGCGAAATATTTCTTCAATGCGTCATGTCGCGCATTTGATCCAGGCAACAATGGCGATTGCGGATCAGCGCAGAAGCACCGACAAGATCCCCATGGACACGCTTGTCTTCATCGCCTCCAAGCTCGCAGCCTTCTTGCTGCGCGCAGAAACCTGGGAAACGCTTTTGCTCGCAGGCGCGCTGATCGCGCTCTTGAGGGGGCGCATACGCGCGGCGCGCGGGCTGCTGATCTCTGCGTTGGTAGCCCTCCTCGCTCTGGGCATCTTTCCCCTCGGCGATCTCCTCATCGCGCCCCTGGAGCGAACCTATCCGGCGAACCCACGAATTTCTCATGTCGACGGGATCATCATCCTGGGCGGCGCCGAAGACGGGGTCGGCACCGCCCGCCACCATCAAGTCCAACTCAACGCCGCCGCTGAGCGCGTCACCGCAGGGCTCGCCCTGGCGCATCGCTTTCCGGATGCCAGGATCCTGCTCTCTGCAGGCAGCGGCGCCCTGCGCCATCTGGCACGAGAAAGCATGCCCGGCGCCGAAGTCATGGCCGCCGCCTTTCGCGAGACAGGTTTCCCGCAAGCGCGGCTTCTTCTCGAGAGCCGCTCGCGCAACACCACCGAGAATGCCCGTTTCAGCTACAACCTCGCCCAGCCCACACCGGGGGAGACCTGGCTGCTCGTCACGAGCGCCTTCCACATGAGACGTGCGATGGCGAGCTTTGAGCGCGCCGGATGGGAGGCGGTAGTCCCCTACCCTGTCGATTATCGCGCAGATGGTTTTCTCGAAGATACTGGCTGGGATCTCGCAGGCCATCTCGACACGCTGGATCTTGCGATCAAGGAATGGGTTGGGATCTGGGCTTATGCGGCGAGCGGGAGATAGCCTCCGTGCTCGAACATCTTTGAGAAAAGGCCGCTTGAGCGTCGCGGTCTTGCTCCTTCAGAACGCGCCTTAGGCGTAAGACCGTCCTTCCAGGATCCAAGGATTTCGCAACCCGCTTTTGCCACGTAATCATCTCAGTTAGGAAACCGAAGATATTCTGGTCTGCTGTTGCCGTCGCCGCGACAGTTCTGTTCTGGTTATGAGGTCGAAACTTAGTTGAGCACACCGATTGCGATCTGCCCGACAGTGGGAGAAACCCATTGCCGCCCGGCTTGGATCCGTCCCTTTTTATTGGTCCAATAAATATTGGTGACGGCCATTTTCGGATTGCGGCATTTTTCCTCGTGACGCAGCAAATTCTGCCCCGCGAGGGTTTCGTTTCCGGCTGTCGTCATTTCGCAGCCAAGCAGGACATAATCCGAGTGGTTGTCCGCCGTGAGGAAGCGGTAGGTCCTGCGATAGGCGCCGATCTTCGTCCCGCGAAGCGCGGCGAGAGTCGGCCCTGCATCCGCAGCCATCAGATCATCGCCTAAACCTCTGGTTGCAACGACCACGCCCCGATCGACCGACACCGTGATGTCGTCCCCCGAGCGCCAGGTCTCGACCGTGCCGTTACGCCCAGCCAGAGACAGGGTCGCATTCGCGTCACGCGACGGGATGACCACTTCGAGCCCGCGCGCAGGCGCGGTCTGCGTCACGACTTTCACGCCGACGCCCTCGCCCGGAGCCTTGGCAGTCGGCGTGGTCGCACCCTGCCCCGCGGCCCCACCGCCCGAGAGCGTCATCGTGTCGCCGAGATTTTCGAGCTGCGCACAGCCCCCCAGCGCCAGCAGCGCCGCACCGAAAACAAGTGATCTCATCGCCAGAACCGCTCCCAATTGCCGTCGAAGGAGGCGGGCTGATCCTCGCGCACCATCCCGTAAAGCCGGTTCGACACCCCCAGCCGCGCCCCGCCATCGCGCACGATCGGCTGGATCACCGTCGAATAGCGCTGCTTCGTCGGCTGCCCGGTCGCCCAATGCAGCGGGATCGTGATCATGAAGCCCTTGTCGAAGGAGCCCTCGCCGAAATCTTCCGAAGACACATCGGTCTTCGTCGCATAGACCCCGACTTTCCAGCCATTGTCGAAGACGCGCGAGAAGCTCAGCGTCGCACCCCAGTCGCCCGCCAAATACCTGCCCACATCGAGCTGCGTATAGAACTGGTCGGTGAACTGGTAATAGGCCGACAGATGGCCCGTCGTGACCTCGTAATCGCGCAGATCGAAACGCTGGTCATAGCCGCGCTGGCGCACCCGGTTCAGCTCGGCCCCGAGCGCGAGGCGGCTGTGCTCGGGCGCCCAGAGCAGCTCGGTCGAGACGCCCGCGAACATCGGCTCCAGATAGCCCGCGGTCACACGCCCGAAGAGGTCGCGGCCGGGACGGAAGAAATAGGCCCCCGTCAGCTCGGGCACCGTGGGCCCGGAATTCTTGTAATAGAGCCATGCATCCGAGCGCACATGCGGCAGCACCGAGTCCGAGGGCCGGTTCGCCTGATCAAGGTTGCCGATCACCTTCTGGTTCACGCGGCCCGACAGCAGCAGGCCCGGTGCGATCTCGTATTGCGCATTGACGCTGACACCCAGATCGGCGCGCATCGGATCGTCGGGATCGAACAGGCCCGGGCGCAGATACGGCCCGACATTCCACGAGAACCGCGGATAGGTGCCCGGTGCGACCGGAAGCTGTGCGGGCGCGCCATCGATCTGCGCATGGGCGCGCATCAGCTCGCCACCAACGGGGTGGAATTCATAGGCCTCGAGATCGTCGCGGCGGATCGTCGTGGTCGAGACGGGCTGCGAATTTTCCGACAGGGTGATCGCGAAGCGGTCGACGCTCGCCGGGGCTTGCGCACTCAGCACGCGGGCGGTGCGCCCAATCGCCTCGGGCGGCGCGTTGTAGCGATCGTTGCGGATCTGGATCGCGAGGGTGGAACCGCTGAGCTTCGCGCCTTCTAGCACGAGGCATTGCTGCGCCAGGGCAGGACGAAGCTTCGCTGCGAGATAGGCCGGATCATTCGTCCAGCTTTCCGCCGCCTCGACGCCCGCGCGCGGCACGACCGGCGGCGGCGCGTCGTTGAGCCCGCTCGGATGCGCGTTGTGCTTGGGGTTCAGCGCATAGCTCAACTGCACGCTCAGATCGGTGCCGTAGAGATAGCCCGCCGTGATCGAGGCGTTGTCGCTGAGCTTGTATTGCGCCGCTATGTTGATCGGGGATTTGCGATCGAAGGTCGGGCCGTCCTCGCGCGTATAGGCGTCGGAGGAATATTCCGCCATCAGCCGCAACCGGTCCGTCGCCTGCCATTCGACGCCCGCAAACAGCGCCGCATCCCCGGTAAACCATTGCTGCGGCTGGAAAGTGCCGCCCTGCGCCCCGGTGCGTTCGCCACGCGTCTTGAAGTGATCTCCCAGCACGCCCAGCGGATTGTCGAACCCGCCATTCGACCCAAGCCGCCCCCAGCCGATCCCCGCCGTCGCGCGCAATGTTGGCGTGACCGACTTGGTCGCCACGACATATTCGCCGGAGTAGACACCGGTGCCGGTCATGTCGTTGACGCCGAAGGCCATCGCGGGCCGGATCCGGCCCTCGTCGAGGAAACGATACTGGATCGAGAAGCTGCGGTCGTAGAGTGTGCCGCCGCCCAAGTAGTTCTTGATCGTCGAATATCGGAAGCCTGCCGACAGGCGCGGCGTGATCTGGAACGCAGCCGAGACTCGGGTCTGTCCTGCGAAGGTGAAGACGTTGAAGCCCAGCTCGGCATCCTCGCGGCTGCCAGCTACGGGCATGTCGATCAGGCCGGGGATGCCGTAGCTGTTATAGCCCCAGGCGCGGTCGGCCGATTGCGCGCAGGCGGGGCCAAACCCGACCCCCGCGAGTGCGCTGCTCGTCATCGCGAGGAAGAGAAAACGGGAGCGGTAGGGGCGCACCAACATATGTGTAGAAATCCGGCTCGGTCACAATCAATTGGAGACCTAGCAGAGAGTCGCACTCCTCCGAAACGCGAATTCATGCTTTCTTAAGGAGCTGTCGCAGATTTGCACGGAGTGGTGGCGGCACACCGCCGACTTGGCCGCTATTCGCCCGCCATGCGCATGTAGACGTCTTCGTAGCGGATGATGTCGTCTTCGCCCAGATAGGCACCGGGTCGGAAACGCTCGCGCGTGCAATGACGATCATTGAAAAGAACAAGTGATCTGATCCCGGAAACTCTGCCTACGGGCGGTAGAGGTCTGGGGATCAGATCAACAGTGATCGACCCCACAGTGCCATCAGATACAACGTCCCGAGCGCACTGCACTTTCCCGATGGCGCAACCAGCCCGCCGTCGTAACAAAGGCCGGAAACACCGACGTCCGGCGGTCCAAAAAACGTAGGCAGAGCAATCTGCCCTACAGGTCCCTCCGCCCGGCGACACCCGTAGGAACGATGACATCACAATCGCGCCGATCTGCCCGCCGGAAAAAGAAGGCCGCGTCGGTCTGGCAAAACGAAAGGCAGGTCATTGACAATAAAATCGGGTCATTTTCAGGGCCCGCTGCGGGCACATGCCAGCCTCCTATTTGACGAACGCAGGATCGGCGCGCTAGGCTTACCTATCGTAGCCGTAGCCAATAGAGGGTCGAACTGACAGGGTCGCAAAATATATACGAATTTTTATTTGAGACCGATAGATGACCATAATTGCAAGAAAGAACGTATCCCTGGCCGCCTCCTTGCTTGAAAGCGAGGGTGTTTTCGTCGACGGCGATTGCGAAGGACCTTCCCTTTGTTTCACACGAGGTGTGATGGCGTGGGAAGCCGCCCTGAGGGCATTCGGCTACGATAAGGGCCTCTCAGTCGGCGTTGACGAAGAGAACGGGACTTGGATCTGCTTCATGTATGACGAAGAGGAATTGGACCGAGAGAAGGCATATCGCGTTGCAGCATTACGCGTAGCGTCGCGCAAGCCTTCATGAGGAAGACGGCCCAGTGACAGCGAGCTCCAGACATGCGCGCGAAAATCAAAGACAGTCTTGGAAACGTCCTTCGCACACGGACGCAGCGCTAGCTCGGGACGTTGGAACATGGATTCCAGTCATCTAACCGATGGCCGAAGAACCTTCCACGGGCTTACTCGCCCCAAAAGCTACGCGCGACTGCTTGCGTGAATAAGAGCGGCTCATCGAATAATCAGCATGACCCCGGCAAAGAACACGAACATAAGCAAAAAAACCCAAAAGCTTGCGCGGTTCAAAAGTGGCGCGCTCCGACCACAAGCGCCACACCTGTTGGCTCCAAAACGTATCCGGTGCCAACAAGATTCACATCTGAAAAATCGAAGTGCTAAGCCTTTACTTTCTTTCAAATCACTCATTAACACCCCTTAAACAAAAGATTAAGGTAATTTAGCACATCGTCTAAACGCCGACGGCCATGGCCATAAATTTTTTCGTCGCCTCGAAAGGGCCTCGGCGTGGATACAGATCACGGCCGCCTGTTGATAGCGAATATTATCAATATATCTTAAAAAATCACTACTTTCACTAGCCATGAGGACAAACCAACCACCTAGGGTTGTATTTAATAAAGATTGAACAGCTCGCACAATCTTTGCGTGTATGGGCTTGGTCTGAGCGTTCGCAGCTTTCGAGTTATTCACGAATCGCCCAATACGATTGCTTATTGCATAATTGTCGATCGATTGCAGCTTCGCGATCAGGGAAAAGAGCTCCGGACACCGTTTAGCGGCCCAGATCTCGTTCACCACCTCTATCACCCCGGGCGGGAGCACCCTGCGCGGTGCGTCGTAGCTTATGCTAACCACGGATGTGGTGTTAAAACTTCCTCCCGTAACCTTCCAGCCTTGAGGCCAGAAAGGAAGATCGCCAAAGTCCTCAGCAAAGTCTGCATTACGAGCGTTGACTGCCGCCCCTCTGCAGAGCGCGTCGGAAGCGGCTAAGCAGTGCCACGCGGCGATACATCAGAAGATAGGTCAGGAAGACAACCCCTACGCCGCAGCCAAGCACCAACGGACTATCTGGCGCAATAACAGTGATAGCGCAGGCGATAAGCGTGATAGGCCAAAGAATTACACTTGTAACCGGATTACGCAGCCGGGGTCTGCCGATGGACTCCGCGAGACGCTTGGCTCGGCTACGATAGACAAGGCTATGCAGGTGCAGCCGATCAGCTTCTCCAGGGTGCATCCCTTCGCGCTTCGCGCGCCGACGGATCGATACCAGCGTCTCGATCCACGGATAGGATAAGGCCAGGACCGCGATTAGCGGCGAATATTCCGGATTGCGCACCGGCAGGACGACCCCGATCACCGCGAGCATGAAGCCTGTCGTGTAAGCGCCAGCATCACCGAAAAAGAGCTTCCCGGCAGGGAAGTTCAGCACGAAGAAACCCGCAATCGCGCCGATCATCAGAAGGCATATCGCAAGAAGCACAACATCGTCCGATCGCGCCGCAAGGATCGCAAAACAGCTTAGAACAATGATCGCGGTGCCTGAGGCCAGCCCGTTCACCCCGTCGATGATGTTCAGGGAATTGGCGATACCGCCGATCGCCAAGGCGCTTAGCGCGATGGCGAAACCGGGATACGCGAGCAAGAAGTCGAGACCTGGAATGTCAGAACGCTCAATATGATAGCCCGACACGACGCAAAAGATCAGCCCCGCAAATACAGTTGCAACAAGGCGCCAAGTCGCGTGAACCTTCTTCGTGATGTCCTCGG
This sequence comes from Thioclava sp. F28-4, assembly GCF_002020045.1. Lineage (NCBI taxonomy): Bacteria > Pseudomonadati > Pseudomonadota > Alphaproteobacteria > Rhodobacterales > Paracoccaceae > Thioclava > Thioclava sp. F28-4. Next base: position 33,569 of record NZ_MPZQ01000016.1, read on the forward strand.
CGATCCCGGACAGAAAGGCTGGCAGCGCGCACAGGCTGATAGTCCACCAGAGGGAACGTGCCTCAATAGGCAGGAAAGCTCCGCCGATGCATGCACCTAGAAATACTGCGATACCACCAATTCGCGGCGTCGGCGCGTCATGAATCTTCTGGACACCATCGCTGCCATCATGGCTCAGCTTCCCATGAAATTCCTGAGAAACAACGATCAGTCCCGCGAAAATGAGCGACGGAAAAAATGCTTGATCTAGATAGAAAAACACTTTCACGTCAAACCCACCGAGCCAACTCATTACCTTGCATGAGCCCTGACGTAAGTGAGCGCACACTCGAAAAATCGCTACATATAACGCAACAACGTTACCTTACGTAAGTCATCCAGACAACCCTGAATGCCTGAACGGCCCATTCGTTATGAGAAAACCGGGGAGATGGATCGAGCTTCGGGGGCCTCTGCACTCAGATATCTGGACCGTTCGAGGTTGGAGTTATCGACTACTCCGGACAGGAAGAGGAGCAGAAGTGCTTTAGAGCATCAATGCTCACCGACGCGGGAGACAAACCTTCATCCTGAAGCAAGATGAGAATGGAATGCCCGAGAGCTCCTAGTCAGCGGGTTCATTGCGCGACGAGCGAAGAACATTTTGACGAAAGGAAAACCTTTACCGAAGTCCGGACCCTACACTTCCCAAGCCCGTCCACTGGTTGGAGGCCGTTCAGAACGTTCAAAGATACGCTCAATCGCCGGATTTGTAGCTGTAGCGGTAGTTATAATAATATTGGTAATGGCCGCCATAGCGCGCAGTCGCCTCAGCCTTGAAGCCGTTGAGAACCGCGCCTGTGATCGACGTGCCTGCCGCCTCGAAGCTCGCCTGCACGGCACGCACCGCGCCTTGCATCGTCTCGAGATGGCGCGCAACGATGATGCTCGCGCCCACGGAGCGCCCGATCACCACCGGATCGGTCACGGCCAGCGCGGGCGGCGCGTCGACGATGATCAGATCGAATTCGCTGTCGAGCTGGCGCAGCATGGCCCCGAACTCAGCCCGCATCAACAGCTCCGACGGATTCGGGGGGTAGCGGCCCGAAGTGATGACCGACATCCCCTTGATCGGTCCGGACGCGATCACATCCTCAAGCGATTTTTCATGGCCAAGGTAATCCGACAGGCCCGGTGTGTCCTTGGGCAAATGCAGGAACCGGCGCAGGTAGCCTTTGCGCATGTCGGCATCAATTACGCAGACCTTCTGGCCCGCCTGCGCCGCCACGACTGCCAAGTTTATCGCGGTAAAACTCTTGCCGACATTCGGCGCAGCCGAAGTGAGCTGAATCGAGTTGGTCCTGGCGTCGAGCAAGCCGAAATGCAGCGAGGTGCGCAGCGAGCGCAGCGCCTCGGTCGCGACCGCATCGGGATGCTCGAGCGCGAAGATTGGCAGGTCCCCCTTGCGGTTGCGCAGATCCGCGGCTTCCTGTGCGAAGGGCACGGTTGCGAAGACCGGGAGGCCGAGCGCCTCGATCTCTTCGGCGCCCTTGATCCCCCGGCGCAGCGCGCGACGGATCAGCACGATGGCGGCCCCGATGATCAGGCCGAGGATCGCCGCGAGGGCCACGATCCGCGATTTACGCGGCGCGACGGGATTCGCGCTCGCATAGGCCTTGTCGATCACGCGCACCGAGCCGACCGTAGAGGCGCGCACGACCTGCAATTCCTGCGAGCGGTTCAGCAGCTGCGTGTAGACCTGCTGCGCCACTTCGAGATTACGCTGCAGGTTGAAGATGTCCTTCTGCGTCTCCGGCAGACCTTGGGTCGCCTTCTTCGCCTGTTCCAGCTGCGCTTGCAGCTCTTTGCGGTTCTGCAGCAGCGCCTGATAGGCGGGGTGGTTGACCGTGTATTGGTTCTTCAGCTCGGCCTCTTTCAGATCGAGCGCGGAGAGCTCTCCCTCGATCTTCGTGACACGTTCAAGCAGGGCCTGGGTCTCATAATTCACGTCAACCGATTGCTGCTTTTGCCTATATTCGTTGAGCGCCTGTTCCGCCTCGGACACGTTCTTGCGCGCCTCGGGCAATTGCTTCTGGATGAAGTCGAGGCTGTTCTCGGCGGAGGCCGAATTGCGCTCGATATTCTGGTCGACGAAAGACGCCGCAATCGCGTTCAGGATTTCTTCGGCCCGCTGGCGATCCGTGTCTTGATACGCGGTATGCAGAATGTTCGAGCCGCGCGGGCTCTCAGAAACCGAGAACTTGCCGCGCATCCCCTGAATTGTCGCGCTGAGCGAGCGGCGCCCGACATAGAACTCGCGTCCCACCGGCGCATCCATCTGGGACAAGGCGATCGCAAAATCTCCGTCGCGCGCAGAGATGTCGTGACCGACCGTTCCGGTCACCTCGGTGCCGTCGGGCAGCGCGAGGCGATAGCTGCCCGCTCCGGTCACCGTCAGCGTCATCGGAACACCCTGCCATTGGGCGGGCACTTTCAGGCGCCCAAGCTGGACCGTCTCGTTTCTCCACTGGTATTGGTCGAACAGGCCCGGATCGGGCAAATGCAGGTTCGCGGGCAGCAGGCCGATCACCGGCAAGCGCCGCGGGATCACGAAGTTCTGCAGATTCAGCTTGTTGGCCGCCTCGCCCAGAACGAGCCGCGAGGACATGATCGCCATCTGGGTCTCGGCCTGCGACTTGCCGCCCCCATCGCTGCCGAGAAGTGTCTGCATCGATTCTGGGAGTGCGGACAGCCCATTTTGCGACTGCTCGAGCTGCAAGAGCCCGGTGGCCTGATAGATCACCGGTTTGCGCAGCGCGATGAAGGCACCGAGAACGACGGCGACGACGAAGGCCAGCGCGATCCATTTCCAGCCCGCCAGAAGCGCGCCGGCCAGCGCCATGAGGTCGATCTCGTCATCCTCGACGTCGGGCTGCGTGACATATCGCTGGGTTATTTTGGAAATCGGCGTCATCTGTCCTGCTCAAACTCTCAAATGCTTGTCCAAACCCATGGAAGCAATACTCTCCACGCCGCTCACCGTTTCGGCGCGAGACGCGAGACCCAAGCCTCGCTCGCGGCGGAAATTTCGGTGAAGGCCTTGCGATGGGCGTCGATCGGTTCCCGGTAGGGGTCGGCGATCCCTTTGCCCCCCATCCATTGACGAACAGCATCACCCGCCCGCCCAGTTGCGGCGCCCGGCGCGAGATCTCGCGCTTGTGGCCCGCCTCCATCACGAGG
>NZ_MPZQ01000017.1:0-36273 GCF_002020045.1 Thioclava sp. F28-4
ATAAACTCAATCAAGGATGAGCCAGAGCCTCCAAACGGAAAACCGCTCAAATGTCCCAAATTATCTGACGACGCACACCCAGGCTTGGCGGCCGGTCAGGCGACGGGACGGACTGGCCGAGCCGATCACGCTCTGGCAGCACCAGGCGGATCGACAGCGGCGGCGCGAAATCCAGCGGCGCCCTGTGCAGGAGGCATCAGCGATCCGACGCGAAATCGCCGCAACTGTTGCCGCCGCCAAAACCCCCAAAAGCCGTTTGAAGGAGATGACCCGCGCCCGGCATGCCACCGAGGCAAAGAAGCCTTATGCCGACTTCGCTACGCCTTCCGCCTCGGCCCAGGCAAAGCTCGACCCGGATCGTCCGCGGCGGGTCTTCCCAATCGAGGATTGGTAAGGTGCCGGACCACCTCATGTCCGCCACCGTCCCACTCTTGCAGGCCGATGACGCAGTGCGGATCGCCCATGTGCGCGCGCCGCGCTGGGTCAGCCATCCGGCGGCCGGCGCGGCGCATGACGCGATGCGACTGCTGCTTGAGCGACCGCCATTCCTGCGCCCACGCGGTTTGCTGCTTGCCGGTCCCTACCATAACGGCAAGACCATGATCGCCGAACGCTTCGCCGTCGAACATCTGCGTGTTGCCGAGCAGCAAAAGGTGTGGGTGATTCAGACCCGGGAAGGTGCAGGGCTGTCGCATTTCTATGCCAGCATCCTGTCCGGATTGCGCGCGCCACAAGCCGCTGGCTGGCGCAGCCTGGCCCGCGCCGGCGATCAGGTCGATCATCTTCTGGAGCGCCTGAAGCCGCGCCTTTTGATCTTCGACGAGTTCCACAGCGCGTTGCGCGGGCGGCGCGAGGATGTGAAGGCCATCTTCTCGTTCTTGCGGCGGATCGCACGAGTGCATGACATCTCACCCGTCCTTGTCGGCGAAATCGCGATCTACGATGCGGTGCATGACACGGACGAAATGGGCTCACGCTTCGATACGATCCTCATTCCACGCTGGGCGTATGACGAGGATTTCGCGACACTTCTGGACAGTCTTGAGGTAAGTCTGCCGCTAGCCAATGCCTCCGATCTGTCGCGCGAACCCTTGGCAAAGATCATCCACGATCTGTCAGAGGGGCTGATCGGCGAGGTTATCGAGATAGTCACCAGGGCGGCAGTTGCGGCAATCTCGCGCGGTGAGGACCGGATCACGGGCGCAACCCTGTCGGACCTTGGCTATGTGCCTCTCTCGAGGCGCCGCAATTCCGCTTTGCGTCACGAGATGACATGAGGTTTGGGCCGACCGGGATCTCCGTGACGCCTGCAGAGCGGTATGAAGGCGCGGCGGGAAACCGTTGGCCCATGAGCATTATGCCCGCACCAGGTGAACTTCTGTCGAGCTGGCTGCACCGCCTCGCTTACGCAAACGGCATACCTCCGCACTATTTTGGTGCGCTTCTCGGAGCGCCAGGTCAGAACTGGTCGGCACGTCTTGATCGAGCGATGCCAGATCGCATTCTGCAGTTTCTGGGAGAACATACCCACATACCCTTGGAAGACATCGCGGCTCTGACCATTGCTCCTGACTCCTTGGCCCGGTTGCGTTTGCCCCTGCGGGCATCGCCTCAGCAGAGTTGCGCACCAAAGACGCAGGCGACCTGGCTGCAATTCTGCCCGGCCTGTCTGGCGGAAGACGAAACGCCCTATTTTCGCCGAGGCTGGAGCCTGGCGACACGCGTTTCTTGCTTTCGTCACGGTTGTCGGCTTCGAGACAAGTGCCCGTCTTGCGGACAAGGATTGGCTCCGTTCAGCCAGAAGCGTCTTGTGCCGCATCAGATCTGCGCCTGGTGCAGCACGGCCCTCTGCAAACGCACCCGTCCCGCCGCCAACGGAGTTCGGCGTCTGGAGCGCCTGATCGACGATCTGCTTCGTTTGCATGCAGCAGGGCATCGAATGGCAGAGGGGCGATCACTCCCGGACCTTCTTGGATCAGCCTGCTTTCAATTTGGTAATCAGCGCATGTCCATCGCGCGCCTCCCTCATCGAGATCGCTATCATCTGCTTCGGCAATTGACGGAAGGGCGGTCGACGCCTTTCGGAACGCGAAGAAGTCCCGCGATCTCTTATTGGAAACGCGTCGCTCAGGCTTCGCCAGCTTGGAGCGGACTGGTCACATCCTTCAGCGATGCCGTCCTGCCTCGGCCCAAAGCTGGGCCTTGCTCTACCACCGCTGGCCCGCATTTGGCGGATCTCGTTCAGGCGGCCGCGCGGCTCCATCAGCAGCGGCAGGTGCCCTGATGGTCTGAAGCAGGTTTCAAGGGCGCGCGGCCAGCCCAGCGTCATTCAGCTGTTCAGCGTCTGGCAGGTCGCGCAAGCTCTCCATCCCGAAAGCTGAGAGGAACGCGTCTGTGGTCACGAAGGTATAGGGGGCACCACGACGCGGCGCGCGCGGCCCAGTTCCAATCAGACCGTGTGCATGCAGCCGCCCGATCAGATCCCGGCTGATCTCTTTGCCAAAGATATCCTTCAGCCCGTCGCGGGTGATCGGCTGGTGGTAGGCGATCGCCGCCAAAATCGCGACGTCGAACTCGTTCAGGTCCAGCAGTTGGTCGCTCACATCAGCAGCGGCGCGGATCGCAGGCGCGTAAGCGGTCCGTGTCCGGAACATCCACGCCCCTGCGACCATGGCAATCTCAAACGCCCGCCCCTCCAGATCGGCGGCCAGATCCTCGACCAGCAGATCAACCGAGGCCGCCTGCCCCACTATGCGCGCCAGATCTTCGCGCGGTACAGGCGAGGCAGAGGCAAACAGCACCGCCTCGATCCGGCGCATCCATTCCCGCCAGCGCAATTCCGGCGGCAGGTTGGCCAATTCGCGGTCAATCTGGGGTTCGGGGCGGTCCTTCGACTTCTTTTCTGGTCGCATGTCCGACCCGTGGAACCGGTTCCCATTTTCGCTATCCATGCTCATGCCTACACCCCGTACAGCCGGAAGGTGTCGCGGCCGGTCAATTCGCGGATGGCGCCAAGATCGACCAGCCGGTCGCAGAGTCGCCGCGCGGCGCGATCCGGCAAAGGCAAGGCCGCGGGGGCCACCGCATCCTGTGTCAGGAAGATCTCAACCGCCTCCCCGGCCCCTTTGGCTCGAAGCTTTGGCGCAACCCCTTTCAAAAGCGCAGCCCGACGCGAGAGGTCGACAGCCAGACGCGTGGCCTCGACCGCGGATGCGGTCACAGCGCGATGACAGGCTAGGCGCAAATCGTGGCCCCGCTTGCGCAGGTCTGTGCGTTTCAAACCCGCGGCCAGCAGCGGCACGACATGATCCCAACCAAGCGCCTGGGCGAGGGCGGCGTCCGCGAGGATTAAGGCCGGGACTTCGGCACGGGGTGCCTCCGTCAGGACAGCATCCAGCACCACCGCGGTACGGGTCAGCGGTGCCCCATTTCCCGCATCCAGCCACGTGGCGATCTGGCAAGACTCGATGGTCGGTAAAGCTCGGCTCAAAGCCTTGACCGACACCGACCGTTCCACCGCGCGACGCCAGGCAAGGTAGGTTTCGCCTGCCGGACCGGGAAGGTCGCCGGGACGCAGGAGGTGCACCGCGTCGCGCAATTCCCCCGCCCTCTCCATCCGACCGGAAAGCGCCACGCATGCCTCTGCGGCGTGCAGGGCCAGCCGGTCCCGCAACAATGCTTGGGGGACATCGTCTCGTGCAAACACATGATACAGGTGAGTAAGCGCTGCACCTGACAAAAACGCCACATCTTCAAGGGTTTCAACCCGTGTGGCGATAACCCAGGCTGGCATCCGGGGTATCGTTTCAGGGTCGCTGGTGCGGATGTCGCGAGCAAACGTCATGCCGGGACGCTATCCCAAGACGGCGCTTTCTGCCAGCAAATAGCGTAGAAACCGCCTCACACTATCTCTTGCTCTAATGTCCAATAAGTTTGCATTATCGGACTAAAGCCGACTAAGCTCGATCCCGTGGGAATTTGGCGGAAAAACACATGCCGAGAGGCTCGACCGATATCCGCCGGGCAATCAGTTACCAGAGAGTTGACAGCCGTACGAACCGTGCCTTCAGGAGCCTATCCGATGAGCGACAGCCCCGACTTCAACGACGCATCCCCTGCCCTGCCGGCGAATGTCGCGGGTTCCGGCGCGCTCGATCGCCTCGTGGAAACGGCACGCGGCTATGCGCAGCAATCCGCGGCGGACAATACGCTCTCAGCCTATGCTGCGGATTGGGCGCATTTCGCGCGGTGGTGCCGGATGAAGGGCGCAGACGCTTTGCCCCCGTCGCCCGAGATGATCGGACTCTACCTCGCGGACCTCGCCGCGCCGGCTGACAACACGGCAGGCCTATCGGTGCCGACTATCGAACGGCGGCTCTCGGGCCTGACCTGGAACGCGGCGCAGCGCGGCTTCACCATTGATCGGCGCAACCGGCATATCGCGACGGTGCTCGCCGGCATCCGCCGTCGTCATGCGCGCCCGCCGAAACAGAAAGAGGCGATCGCCCCCGAGGAGATCCTCGCGATGGCGGCCACCCTGCCCCACGATCTGCGGGGTCTGCGCGACCGCACGATCCTGCTGCTCGGCTACGCCGGAGGTTTGCGACGGTCGGAAATTACGGGCCTTGATCACGCGCGCGACGACACGATCAATGGCCGTGGCTGGGTCGAAATTCTGGAAGACGGCGTGGTGCTGACGCTGAACGCAAAGACCGGTTGGCGCGAGGTCGAGGTCGGCCGCGGCACCTCGGATCAGAGCTGTCCGGTCCACGCGCTCGAGCAGTGGCTGCACTTCGCTAAAATCGGCTTCGGTCCGCTTTTCGTACGGGTGTCGCGCGACGGGACCAGAGCGCTCGACGCGCGGCTCAACGATCGCCACGTCGCCCGGCTGATAAAGCAGACCGTTCTTGCAGCGGGCATACGCAGCGACCTGCCCGAGACGGAACGGCTCGCACTGTTCTCTGGTCACAGCCTGCGCGCGGGTCTCGCGAGCTGGGCCGAGGTGGACGAGCGTCATGTGCAGAAACACCTCGGCCACGCCTCGGCGGAAATGACACGCCGCTACCAACGCCGCCGCGATCGATTCCGGGTGAACCTCACGAAGGCGGCGGGGCTCTGAGCGCGGCTCACTGAGGAAGTTGACAGCCGTCAACTGGGCGCGCCGTAGGCATCCGTCCGTTTGGCCAGTCGAAGTTCCCACTCTTTACGACCATTGCGACGCAGCGGTCCCGTGGATGTCACGTCGCACAGGTTTAACGGATCGAGAATTTCCCGAAGCTTGAATGTGAACAACAGCGGCACGCGAAGTTGGATGCCCGCATCGCTGACGCGCGGCATCCAAGAGCATTAGTGAGCTGAGTGTCTCCCACGGTGGAAACGAGCTCACCAGTCTGGCGATTCACAGAGAGCGCAAACGAGAAACACATGCTATTAGGAGACATCTTCTCAGGCGCGCGCCGGGAGACCGAGTTAATCACAGGCTCAAACGGCAGCGGCAAATTGATCTACTTAATTGGCCGTTTACGAGAGTTCGTATGACTCGCGCCTCAAGCTAAGGCGCGACGGCAACGAGGCCTCAGTCTATTATGCACGACGACGCACGCCGCACGCCAAGTAGGCGCCGGAGCAAGTTGTGCTCCACGCTCGGCGCACCTTGGGAAGGCGAGATGCGCGACAGGCCAACTTCAACGCGCAGACACCGTTTATAAACGGAGGATCGGCAGGGAAGTCGATGCTTCGAGCACCCAGAGCCAAAGTTGACAGCCGTCAACTCGACGAACCTGTTTCCAATCGAGGGGCACTGTTTTTCACTCGGTAAATCCAATGATCGGCAGGGACGTGGTCCGATCTTCCGAAAAACGTTTGAAAGTTCAGGCCGCGAGATAGTCACCTCCGGTCAACCAACGAAAGCTCGACGGAGACCGTTCTCACTTCCTGAGAAAACCTTCGCCAAGTTGACTGCTGTCAACATTCAGGCTGCGCGCTGAAATCACCGTCAACGATCAACGGACATACGACGGAGCCGAAGCAGAACTGTCGGACTACACCAAGAAGGGCAGGGCGCCTTGCCCTTCTCTAAACGAAACCGCAGCGCGCAGAATCGTCCAGCCACCGTTGAGGTCAGACACGAAGACGCATGCCCAGCTAGAGTGAGGGGCAGATCTACCCACGTCTCTCAAACGTCTTCTCGCATCGTGCGAAATCTCGACGCCCTAAAAAGTCGGTCTATGCCGCCGCAACTTTCTCCCCAAGTTTGCCGCAAAATGGCCAGGCCAAGCCCAGGCGGCGGCATCGTCCGGCATTCGTCGCGAACGGTAATACCAGGCTCATCAAAGGAGAGGGCAGGGGGCCCAACTCCGACACCTGCTTTGTGCTCCTTCCCTTTCCCTTCTCTCCCATTTTCCCCGTCGACACGTAAAATCAACAGCTGAGGGCAAGCAGGCACCGCAACAAGTGGAACGCGTGACCTGAAACTCGTTCAACCGTCACGCGGCTCGGGAGCGCCATTCCCAGTCGCAAAAGCCCAGATTTTCGAGCGGAATAGGGAAGAAGCTGCATCAGCCGGAAACATCATGCATAATACTTCACGATACCTCGCCTTGTAAAAGGGGAGGGACCTCGCCCACGCGGGGACTTCGTCCTCCAGCTCCAATCACCATTCACCCGCAGCGCAGAAATCACAGGGCCCTTGCATTTCGCGTCTGCATCAGGGCCATTACCATCGGACCGGGGCTGAAGCCGCCGTCTGCCGCTTTGCCCGAGAGCGCGCGAAGGTAGCCGCCGGGGTTATGGATCTCCTCGGAGCGCTGAAGCATCGCGAGGACGGTGATCGCCGCGTTGGTGGCACCCATATGCCGCGCGGCCTCCGCCCAGGCAGAAGGCGAAATGCCCATCATCGGGTGAATGAACTCGGCCCGCGCAATCAGATCGTCCCAAGACCGGATCGGTTCGGGCGAATAGTCTCGTGCATCCGGACAGGCCTGCAAAACAAGCCACAGCGGCAATTTCGGCGCTTCGGCTTCCTTTTCTGGTTCGCACGGCTCCAAATCGTCTAACGAGGAGGGCAGGGGTGACCCCGCCGCAGCTTCTTCCATTTCTTTGGAAGATTCAGATTCGTATAGACTTATGTTTGAATCTTGTATGTGCCGCTCACTATTGACGTCTTTGCCGCTCATATCTTCTGTTTTTTCTTTCGGAATAAAGGTCTTAGCCTTTTCCCGCAGGTCGTTCGCGCGAAGATGCATGTTTGTCATCTCCTCGAGCCCGAGCTTGCGCCGCATCTCGCGGTTCATCAGTGCCAGCATGTCGGAGAGCGCGTCCCAGTTCGCGGAGACCGCCTCGCGGCCATACTCGATCAACTGAGCGACATCGCGCAGGATCAGCACCACAGCCTCGCGCAGCGCCTTGTAGCGGGCCTGAGCCTCACGGGCCGCCTGCGCGGCCTGTGCGATCTCCGCCTCGCGCAGCAACAACGGGCGCAGATCGAAGCCGAACGCCACCTGGAGCTGTTCGCCGGCGCGGCGGGCGTAGCGCTTGCCGTTGGGGCTGTCATGGCGGATCACGAGGCCGGACTTCACCAGCGCCGCCAGATGCCGCCGCAGCGTGCTCTCAGGCATCCCATGGGCGCGCTCGGAGAGCGACGCGTTGGAGGGGAAGACGATCGTGCCGTCGCCCTCGGCCAGTGTCGGGTGCGGGTGAAAGGACAGCAGCGCGTTCAGCACCGCCAGATCGCGATCACTGACACCGAACGCCGCGCGTGCGACCGTCAGATCGCGCATCACGGCCCATTTGTCGCGGGCAAGCTGGGGCAGGGGCGCGTCGAGCATCTCGGCGGCCCTCAAATCCCCTTTGTTCAGGCTCCGCCCGAACGGGGTTTGTGAGATATGTTGCATCCTGTCTGTCACAAAGACATGAAAGATCGCTCCGCGGACATGGCGGTTGTTGACAGGAGTCAACTGCTCAGGATACGTTCAGAGTGCGAGAAAGAACGGCCCTTCGGGATGTCATGTCCTGGGGGGTCTCTTTTTTTGTCTCGATGTGCCTCCTTTTTATCGTTGCGGTCTTCTGCTCATTCCCCGTCTTTGCGGGAGAATTCTTCGTGGAGCCGCGCCATATTCTCGCGCAGCCAGTCGGCGAAACTATCATCGTGGAGCGTCATCACGGGCTTGCCTCCACGCCGTTGCGCCTCTGCAAGAAGCGCACCGTTTTTCGTCGTGATCTTCTCGGGCGTTGGGGCAGGGGCTCGTTGCGGCGCAAGCGCGTCGAACACGGTCTGGAAGCGGGCATCGCTGCTGTCTCCGGACGCGAGCGCCACGACCTGATCGACGGGACGCTTGCCGATCCGTCGCGCCAAGGCGAGCCAACGGTCCCGCCCGGCCGAAGGCGCCGCACCGATCGCTTCGATCACCGGCTCCGGCACTTCCTTGGCCACTGCGAGCATCCGGCTGACGACGGTCTTGTCGACATGCAGCGCGTCGCAGATCACCTTGCGGTCAAAGCCGCCCTCGACCATCTGGCGCGCAAAGTTCGCTTTCTCGATGAAGCTCAGATCCTTGCGCGCGGCGTTTTCCTGCCCCTGCGCCACAACCAGCGAGCGGTCGTCGAGATCGCGCACCATCGCGCGGACGGGACTGCCCAGCTTGCGCAGCGCCTGAACGCGGCGGCGACCATAGACGATCTCGTAGCGGCCCTCGTGATTGGGCGAGTGGCGCAGCATCACCGGCACTTGCTGCCCGTATTCGCGCAGGCTCTCGACCAGTTCGGCGAGCCCCTCGGGGTCGGTATCGAGCCGGTCCTTTAGCCCCGCATCGTCGATCAAGTCGGCGGGCACCTCGACCAGCGCGCGGGTGCGCAGCTCGGCCAGCGACTGGCTGACCGCGCCGATCGCGCCGGTCTGACGCCGCGGCGGCGATGTAGCGGGTCTGTCGGCCGGGGCAGGGGCACCGGCAGCTTTGCGAGCGCTCGCCTCCGCCTCGTTTCTTGCGTTCATAAGCCCGTCGAGCAGGTTCTTGCGTGCCATGATATCAGCGCCCCCACGCTTTCTGGATAAGGTCCTCGATCTCGCTATTCACTGAATTGAGACTCTCAAGGGCGCGTTCATAGGTCGAACGGGTGAATTGCGATTTCTCCACCTCGTAGAGCGTCTGCTTGGTGATTCCCGCATCCGAGATCGCGGTGGACTTTAGGGCAGGGTGGTTCAGCACATGCTCCCCGAACATAGAGCGCATGAAGCTAACCATTTGATTTTGCGGGCCGTCTCCGGGTTCGTAGCGGGTCACGAGATAGCGCAGCCAGTCATAGGACATGTCGCCCCCCGCCTCGGCCACGACCCCCAGAAGGTTCGAGGTCATCAGCAGGAACTGACACATCGACATCACGTCGAGCATCTGCGGATGCACCGTCACCAGCACTGCCGTCGCCGCCGAAAGCGCCGACATCGTCAGGAAGCCCAGCTGCGGCGGACAGTCGAGGACGACCACGTCGTAGTCCGCCTCCACCGTGCCGAGCGCATCGCCGACCCGGGTGAAGAACAGCTCGCGCGAGCCCTGTGCAAGCACCCGCGGCGTGTCATGCTCGAACTCCATGAGATCGAGATTACCGGGGATGATGTCGAGATTGGTGAAATAGGTCTTCTGGATCACATCCTTCAGCGGCACTGGGTCGTCGTAGCGGATCGCGTCGTAAAGCGTGCCGCCGTCGAGCAGGTCGAACTCGGGCTGAAAACCGTGCAGCGCGGAGAACGAGGCCTGCGGGTCGAGGTCGATCGCGAGCACCCGGTAACCGTCGAGCGCAAGTTTCTGCGCCAGATGTGCCGAGGTAGTGGTCTTGCCGGACCCCCCCTTGAAGTTGATGACCGAGATCACCTGCAGATGATCGCCCTCGCGCCGCCCCGGAAGGTAGGTGCCGGGCGTCTTGGCGCCTTTTTCCAGCATCTCGCGCAGCGCCTGAACATCATGCGGGCTGTAATACCGCCGCCCGCCCGCGCGAATCTCGGGTTCGGGGCCGCGCCCGTCGAGATGCAGCTTGCGCAGGTAAGCATCCTTCACGCCAAGGAGCTGTGCCACCTCGCCGGAGGTGAACTTGCGCAATTCCCGCTTGGTATCCGGGGGAAAAAGGGCACGACGGTGCTCTTGCAGCTGTTCGGACAAACGCTCAGCATGTTGTCCGACGATCTGATCGATCCGCATATGTTCCGTCATCTCTGCCCTCTCGCCTCTGCACTTGTTACGCTTTTAGGCGTCTCATTCGTTCTTTTCCGTATAATTCACTTGAACGAACCGAGTCTGGCAAGAGTTTTTTGGGAGGCGCGACCAGAATCCCACAAATTCGAGACCAATATCTAGCGAAACGTGCTCGCGAAGACACTAACCAAGGGTCTGGTTGGCGTAAATTGACCCGGAGCGGTGAGATGGCTGCCGAAAGGCTCTTCGCGACAACCAGCCTCTTTCCGATTCTCTCACGGTTGTGCCGCAGCTCGGCCTGGGACTGGGATAGGCGTGTGCGACAAATTATAACTTGTTGCACACGCACCAATGTGCGACAGACTTAAACTTGTCGCACATGAGACCGCAATGGACATCATCTCGCATAGTCAGACCGCGCAGACGGCCTATCAGGATCTACTACGGCTGCATCTCGACGATCGCGCCGCCGAAGTCACCGGCGCGATCGAGGAGCGTCATCGCGGCGACCGAACCTATCTTTACGAGCGGCTGCGAATCGGAACCGAAACGCGCAGCCGTTATCTCGGCGAGGACAGCCCGGAGCTGCGCGATCGGCTGGCGCGGGCGGCGGCACTTAAAGCCGATGCGCAGGCGCGCCGGCAGCGGATGACGCGGCTGACCCGGATTCTGCGCGCCGAGGGCTATATCGCCACCGACCGCGAGACCGGCTCGCTGTTTCTCGCCTTCGCGCGGGCGGGGATGTTCCGGCTTGGCGGCACGCTGATCGGAACCGCGGCCTTCGCGCTCTACCAAGGCGAGCTGGGCGTGCGGATGGATACCGAGACGCTGGCCCAGACCGGCGATATCGACCTTGCGAGCTTCCAGCGGCTGTCGGTCGCACTGCAGGACCGGGTCGAGGAAGAACCGGGCGATATCTTATCAGCGCTGAAATTCGACCCTGTTCCCGGGCTTCAGGACCGACAGGTCTGGAAATGGCGGCAAAGCCGATCCGAGGTGATGGTGGAGTTCTTGACGCCCGCCTTCGGCGACGAAACGGTGAAACCGCTGCCTGCGCTCGGTGTCTCCGCGCAGGCGCTGAACTATCTCAACTACCTGATCGCGGAGCCGATCCCGGCAGTGGCGCTCTACCGCTCCGGTGTCTTGGTGCAGATCCCGCGCCCCGAGCGGTTCGCGATCCACAAGCTGATCGTGGCAGACCGCCGCCGTGAAGGCCCGGACCGGGGCAAATCCGCGAAGGACCGGGCGCAGGCGGCCTTCCTGATCGAGGTGCTGGCGCAAGACCGCCCCGGCGAGCTGGCCGAAGCCTGGCAGGACGCCCAATCCCGCGGCCCACGCTGGCGCACCCGGCTGGAGGCGACGCTTGCCCGGCTGCCGGAGACGGCGGCGCGGCTCGCGGATCTTGGGTAGGGCAGGGAGCGCCCCCCTTGGCGCCACGTCGGTCCAGCGGATCAATCGACTGGCGCTTAAACCGAGGAAACTCTCCGCAACCAACGCGCCTCTCTCGCCCTGCTCGCGAATGAAATGAAAGCTCCCGTCGCGATCGGGGCCACCTACATGGGAGCGGCGCGAACGTTCACGCTAAGCGGATCGGCCCCGCCCGCGCAGCTTCCCCCGCAATGCCAGAGGCGCGGTCAACACCACTCATTGCAGCCCCGCAACAGTCCGGCCTCATTCGCACCCCGGCAACTTTGGCTGTTTTCATGTATTAAGGTGTTGGTCTAAGAAAAAACTCATCGCGCTCGTGGGGTAAAGGCGCGCAAAAAGGAACCTATTTAAGGTGGCGCTATTTTCGCGCGAAGTTGGGGTAAAGGACTTTGAGAAGTGGATTGATCGGGCTGGTAGCCCAAGCTGCAATCGTCGCAGCAAGCGCGGCGCCCGCTGCGCAGGTATATTCGGGCGATCTGGTTGTTTTGGGCAATGCTTGCGTCGGTCTGTGCGCCGAGTGCACCTTCTGAAGCGCTCGTCCTCAGTGAAAACAACACACGTATCGCGTTCGGCTCGACGGACGGCATGCGGATGACCGCGAACCAATCGTCAAACGGTGGCTTGTCCGGCTTCTTCTTCGATGCACCGCAAAGCGGGACTTATTCAGACGGTCCGGTGGCTGTCACGGGTTATGCGCTCAACGGGACCGTGGAAACCGATGGGCGCCTCAAGGTCGCTGCGGCAGATTTCGCAACGCTTGCAACGCGATCCGCGTATGCGCCCGGCGGCACGGATGCCACCTTGACGTTGGATTCGAACCCGCTGGACGGAAACGCCTATATCTACCTGCCTGCCGGGAGCTATGCCAGTTACGGCTCGAGCGGTCCATACGTCATCAATACCGGGCCGGTCGTCGCGCAGGACGAGAGCGGCAACCCAATCACCGCCTCGGGCACGTACACCACTCACGCACCGTTCGTCGGGTTTCTGGCTGGAGACGGCGGTGTCACCTTGGGTGAGTCCAGCACGGCGACTG
Source organism: Thioclava sp. F28-4 (assembly GCF_002020045.1). NCBI lineage: Bacteria > Pseudomonadati > Pseudomonadota > Alphaproteobacteria > Rhodobacterales > Paracoccaceae > Thioclava > Thioclava sp. F28-4. Next base: position 12,646 of record NZ_MPZQ01000017.1, read on the forward strand.
CAGGGCAGGTTTCTGTCGGATCATCGGGCGTGACGCGGCGAATTTCCAACGTCGCCGACGGAATTGAAGCGAGCGACGCAATCACTGTCGGGCAGCTGTCGCGTCTGAGCGGTGATGCAACGGCGCAGTCGCAACGCATTGACCGACTTGAGAATGATCTCACGACGATGAGCGCGATGAGCGTTGCCGTTTCCGCATTGACGGCCAATCCGCGCGGCACGGGCGCGCCCGCACTCGCGATCGGTCTCGGACATTATGACGGTGTCAGTGCCGTCGCCGCCGGGGTGGTTTTCCAAGTGGCAAGCCACGTGACTTATAGGGTCGGGTTCGCTGACACGACCCGTTCTGATGCGCAAATTACTGTCGGAGGCGTCTTTACATGGTAAAATATTCACTTCCCGCGGCCGCAATGGTGCTGCTTGCGACCGGGACTGTATCGCAAGCGGCCGAGGTCGTTTCGCAAGACATCGTCGTGATGGGTAGCGCCTGTGTCGGTTCGGGTTGCACCACGTCGACCGACTTCGGTTACAACACCATCATCGTCAGCGGCGACAGCCCGACGATCCTGTTCAACGACACGAGTTCTTCGTCCGCTTTCCCGACGACGGACTGGTCCGTCGGAACCAACGCGGGCGTTTTCGCAATCACGAATGTCGACACCGGGCAAAACGTGATGCAGGTAAGCTCCACCGGGAACGGGGTTGCTCTGGGCGCGGGCTCGACGCTGGTCGAAGGCGCGATTTCGGTCGGATCCGAGACGAACAAGCGGCGGATCACGAACGTGGCCGACGGCGTCGCTGCGAGCGACGTGGCAACCTACGGCCAGCTGCTGGCGGCGATGGATGCGGCGGGCCCGGCGAACAATGCGCTGATCCAGAAAAACGACCAGCGCATCGACAAGTTGAGCGATGAAGTGTCCCAGGTCGGCGCGATGTCTTCGGCGTTTTCGGCGCTGAGCATGAACCCGCGCGGCGAGGGCGACAATTTTCTTTCGATCGGCCTTGGCAACTACGCCGGAACGTCGGCTCTCGCGGTAGGTTCCTACCACTTCCTCGATGGCAATCGCATCTTTCTGAACACAGGCGTTGCGCGCGCGCTGGACAACGGAGCCCACACCGCCGTGCGGCTGGGGGTCACCTTTGGCGGGTAAGGCGGTTCTGCTCGGTTCGCTTCTGCTCGCTGGCGCTGCATCGGCGGGAGAGAGCTTCGGCAGCTGGGACGTGACCTGCTCGGACGGCCAGATTTGTATGGCCGAACAGGTAAATCAGGACAAGACCGGCGAAACGGTGATGCGCACGGATATCGCGCCGGTCGAGGGCGGTCTGGTCTTACAGGTGAAAGTGCCCGCCAACGTTCGCCTGACGGAGGGGCCATGGCTCACGGTCGACGGCGTCTATATCTCGGACTTGAAATTCGAGAACTGCGCAAACGGCTGCCTCGCGCGCGTCGCTCTTCCGTCTGCACGAGCCGCGGCACTAACTCAGGGAAAGCAGGCGATGATTACCGTGACGGGGCTGGATGGTCGGCGCATCGGGATTCCGCTTTTGCCGACTGGGCTCTCAGACGCAATCACTTCGATCAAGAGTAAGAAATAGCAAGTCGCAATCGGCTGACCTCCAACGCTTTTGGCGTCGATGGGGCGTGCGATATCTTCTCGTGCTCCGCGTCCGCCGCGTTAATGTTTACATAATATTTATTACGGGCGGTTTAGGCGTGTAGCGACACAGTTCTAAACTGGGTTGCGACAATTCCTCTATCTTGCTGAAAAGCAAGGAGAAGGAAGATGGCACATACTGAGCTGGATTTGTGCGAGCGACGAGTGATCGAAGAATGCTGAACGCAAAGATGCCGATCAGGCGGATTGCAGCGGAACTCGGTCGTCATCGCTCGAGCGTCTACCGTGAGATCAAGCGCAACGGTTTTGTCGACAAGGAACTGCCGTATCTCAGCGGCTACTACGGCGTGGTTGCCCAAAGGACAGCTTCGGACCGGCGCTCCAGACGACGGAAGCTGGTTCGGTGCCCGGATTTGCGGCAAGCGGTGATTGCACAGCTGAAGGCTGGATGGTCGCCCGAACAAATCGCCGGGCGCCTGATCTTTGAAGAACAGCGACAACGGGTCAGCCACGAGACGATATACAGCTTCGTCTATGGTCCAGATGGCCAGTCTGAGGAGCTTGCGCGTCACCTCCCAAGTCGCCGGAAGAGACGCCAACCACGCTATGCACGCAGGCCACGAGGCCTTGTTTTCCCACCAGATCGTTCAATCCACCAACGACCGGAGCATGTGCAAACCCGCGAGACCTTCGGGGACTGGGAAGGTGATCTGATGATCTTCGAGCGGGCCTGGGTAATGCCAACATTGCATCACTGATCGAACGAAAGACCCGCTTCGCTGTCCTGTTCCGGAACAACGACAGGAGCACCACGCATCTGATGAACCGGCTCATAGAGGTGATGGAGCCCCTGCCCCAGCCTGCTCGCAGATCTATCACCTTCGACCGAGGGATTGAGTTCCGAAACTGGCGCAAGCTACAGCCCGGGATCGGCACCGAAGTCTGGTTCTGCGATCCCCAGGCTCCCTGGCAGAAAGGATCGGTAGAGAATCTGAACAAGAGAGCGAGGCGCTACCTGCCACGGGACACGCCCGTGGCGGCGCTCTCAAATCGCAATATGAAGGCGATTTGCGAGCGCCTGAACGGAAAACCGAGGAAGTGCCTCGGCTACAGAACGCCCGCCGAGGCATTCAGAGACGAAATGATGAAGCTGAGATAGTGGAGCTGTCGCAACTACCCGTGAGCCGCCATTTATCCAGCAGGCTTCGCCCGCTACCGCCTCCCTGCGGACACAGCCCTGACAGCACCCGTCTTACCGATGCCGCTCATATTGATGCAAAGTCATCGCTTGGTCGGGAGGCCACGAGATAGGTCCACCAGATTTGCGCCGTGCCCCCGCCACGCCTCCCCTCGAGAGTGTTACCTCCGAACACAAGTGTGCTAATCCCATAGAGATCCTGAAACCTGTCGGTCCATGGCCGGCGGAGATTTTCCTGGAAAGGGAACTCAATGCCCCGCTCGGAGCCGACTCTCACCGTCTTTCGCAACCAGACCTTCCGCATGCTCTGGATTGCGACCCTCGCCTCCAATTTCGGAGGTCTGGTTCAAGCTGTGGGGGCCGCATGGATGATGACGGCTCTGACCTCGTCCCAGAGCATGGTAGCTCTGGTGCAGGCGTCCGTCACTCTACCGATCATGGTCTTCTCGCTCGCGGCAGGCGTTTTCGCCGACAATTACAACCGCAGAAAAATCATGATCGTCGCACAGTCGTTCATGCTGCTCGTCTCGGTAACCCTTGCAATACTGGCCTACGAAGAGCTTCTGACCGCGCCTCTCCTTCTCGCATTCACCTTCCTGATCGGCTGCGGCACGGCGCTGCATAACCCGTCCTGGCAGGCCTCTGTCGGCGATATCGTGACTCGCGATGAATTGCCCGCCGCCGTGTCGGTGAACAGCATGGGCTTCAACATGATGCGAAGCATCGGCCCTGCGGCGGGGGGGCTGATCGTGGCGATCGCAGGCGCAGCGGCGGCCTTTGCGGTGAACGCGCTAAGCTACGTCGCGATCATCGCGGCGCTGTTCAACTGGCGGCCCGCCATGCCACCCCGAAGCCTACCACCAGAGCCTCTGGGCCCTGCCTTTGCTGCCGGGCTACGCTATGTCGCCATGTCGCCGAACCTTATCCGTGTCATCCTGCGCGGCTTCCTGTTCGGACTCTCGGCAGTCGCGATCCAGGCGCTTTTGCCGCTGGTCGTGCGAGACCACCTGCACGGTGGCGCGTTCGGTTATGGCCTGTTGCTTGGATGTTTCGGGCTGGGTGCTGTTTTTGGCGCATTGGGGAATGCGCAATTCCGGGCACGTTTTCAAAGCGAACATATCACGCGGATCGGGTTTCTCGGCTTTGCCGCGAGCTCCGCCGTGCTCGCCCTGAGCGACAGCATAGTGATCTGTGCCATCGCGATGCTTTTCGCCGGAATCTGTTGGGTCATCTCGCTCTCGCTTTTCAACGTAACGATGCAACTCTCGACACCGCGATGGGTGGTGGGGCGTGTGCTGGCGCTCTACCAGACCGGTGTTTTTGGGGGCATGGCAGGCGGAAGCTGGCTCTGGGGCACCCTGGCGGAAACCTTCGATCTTCAGCTTGCCCTCCTGTGCGCCGCCGCAATGCTTGTGATCGGCGCCGGGGTGGGACTTCTCGCGCCGCTCCCCGATTCCGAGTATCTGGATCTGGCCCCCCTGAACCGCTTCAAGGAGCCATATCTCCGGCTCGATCTGAGACAGCGCAGCGGGCCGATCATGATCCTTGTCGATTACGACATCGCTCAGGAAAACGTTCCCGACTTTCTCGCGCTGATGAGCGAACGGCGGCGAATCCGGATCCGCGATGGCGCCCAGCAATGGTCGCTGCTTCGGGATCTCGAAAATCCGGACATCTGGACCGAAACCTATCATGTGCCGACCTGGGTGGAGTATGTTCGACATAATGAACGCCGGACCCAGGCTGATCGCGACGTGACGGACCGCCTTATCGCCTTGCACAAGGGGGAAGAGCCGGTCCGGGTCCACCGGATGATCGAACGACAAACAGTCTCGAAGCACGACGACACGCCCTTGAGATAGTCAATGCCATCGAAGGACGAAAAGTTACGCCCTTTCGAACAGATCCCTCGTAACGGGGAGCGGATCACGAACTTGCCAACTTAGCTGAAGCTGATGCGAGATCTTTGGTAGCAGGGATGTTTGTTGCCCGCTTCCGCGTTGGCGCGACGTTTGTTTACCCAAAGCGAACCGTCCGAAAGTATAGGAGTGCTATTGTCGGACATGGTCAAAGTCGTTGACCTGACGGAAGAGAGGGCGCGCGGCCGGGGGTGTTTCTTCGTTTGCGGCTTTCACCGCGCCCGTCGCGACCAGACCGGTCGGCGAAGCTTTCATGCAAATGTTCTGTCGCGACATCGCGGGTAGACCCTCGTTCTTCTCCAGGTTACCACACGCACACCTATACCGCGGCGCGTAGTATCACGGTGACGGAGGCCACCATGTGGCCCAACAGAATTCGTAATGTTGTATACCCCATCAACGAGTGAACGCGAAAGATCCTCTCAGCCTCAGTATTAATTTCTATTATTGTCCGTGGGTTGCAAGGCAAAACTTGCTTTCTCTGCACGTGACCCCTTCCTGATTTCACTATTTACATGTAGAGCGGAATAGACGCGGGACAGGCGCATACCTCTCAAGAAAAGCCGAGCCCGGCTTGGCCGCGAGGTGGGCTCCGTGCCGCCGTAAATTCCCTGCGCGTTTCCGCGTCTATTCGGGCTATGACATGACCAGACTCTTTCTCATCGCCGACGATCTTACCGGCGCGCTCGATAGTGGAGCCACCTTCGCCGCGAGGGGCGCGCAGGTTCGCGTGGCGCGTACGGTCGCGGATTTTCCCGAAGCGCTCGAATGCGGGGCCGATGTCATCGCCGTCGCCACCGGGACGCGCGACGGCTCCCGCGAGGCCGCCCGGGAGTGCCTGCAGGAGGTGCGCGCCCTGCTGGCGGGCCGTGAGGGGCTGATCTTCAAAAAAGTCGACAGCCGCCTGAAGGGCCATATCCGCGACGAACTGGAAGTTCTGCTCGACGGGCGGACCAAGGAGCTGATCGCAACCCCCGCAGTTCCCGCGCTTGGCCGCTATTGCGAAAGCGGCCACGTAACCGGGACCGGCATCGACACCCCGATCCCGGTGGCAGAGAGGCTGGGCCGCCCTGCGGTGATCCTCGATGCCCGCATTCGGGCCGAGTTGGACGCGGCCGTCCCCGACAATCCGGCGACAAAGGATTACGTCGGCGCGGCGGGGCTCGCGGCGGCACTGGCGCATAGACTCTGGCCGGGGACCGCGTCGGATCCGGCCTTACCGCCCCTGCCCGCGCCAGCCTTGCTGGCGATCGGGTCGCGCGATCCGATTACCCTGGCGCAGGTCGCAGCCCTGTCTGGCGTGCCGCTCGCCGCCGCCCCCAATGGCGAGGTGCCTTCGATCCTCGCGGCCCCGGTTCAGGTGGTCCAGATGACGCCCGGCGCAACACGCGTCGATCCCGCGCGGGCGGGAGAGAAATTCGCGCAGGGAATCGCGCGGGCGGTGAGCGAAATTCCCGTAGCCACGCTTTTCGCCTGCGGTGGCGAAAGCGCGAATGCGATCCTGGGCGCGCTCGGTATCGGGCAGCTCGATCTTATCGGCGAAGAACAACCGGGCGTACCACGCGCCCAAGCTCTTCATTCGGGGAAAGTTTTTGAAATCGTGACGAAATCGGGCGGCTTTGGCCCGCCCGACACAGTTGTAAAACTTGTCAAATCGCTAGCCGAACGGTAGGTTTTCCTCGACTCCCAATGGATGGACCTGATGACCGCCAACAAAACCACCTCGCGCATCCCGCTGGCCGACAAGGTCTATCACAGCCTGTTCAGCCGGATCTCGAACGGGGATTATCCGCCGAACCAGAAACTGCCGCCAGAGAACCAGCTGGCGGAAGAATTCGGCGTCTCCCGTCCGGTTCTGCGCGCCGCGCTGGAGAAGCTGCGCGAGGAGGGCACCATTTATTCCCGGCAGGGCGCGGGCAGCTTCGTGCGCCCGATCCACATCGCCCCCTTGGGTTTTGCCAAGGTCGAGACGCTGGCCGATATCCAGCGCTGCTACGAATTCCGTATCACCATCGAGTCGCAGGCCGCTGAACTGGCCGCTGGACGTAGAAACGAAGCGATCCTGCACGACATCGAGGAGGCGCTCGATCAGCTGCGTGCCGCAACCGGGTCGCTGCAACACCGCGAGGATGCGGATTTCGCGTTCCACCTCGCCATCGCGAAAGCCGCGAACAACCAGTATTTCGAAGCCACGCTGCGGGCGCTGCGCGATCATGTGAATGTCGGGATGAAGCTGCATGGCGACGCGCTGATGAGCGACGGCAAAAAGGGGCTCGAGGGAGTTCTGGCCGAACATACCGCGATCTACGAAGCGGTGCGCGACGGTCGGGCCGAAGCCGCCCGCGATCTGATGCGCGCCCATCTGGAGCATTCGCGCGACCGGCTGTTCGGCGGCGGTCTGCTTGATCTGCGGATGGAGGCGACGGGCACGGCATAAGCCCGGCCGGCATCGCTTCGGATTAGACCCTGAATACAAAAACGGCGCCCCGAGAGGCGCCGTTTGTCATTAGTGGCAAATGTCGCGGCGCGCTCAGCCCCGGGCTTTCGCGAGTTGGTCGGCGTAAGACAGCGCGGAGAGCATATTCGCGTGGTTCGCCTTACCCGTGCCCGCGATATCGAACGCCGTGCCGTGATCGACCGAGCAGCGGTCGATCGGCAGCCCCAGCGAGCAGTTCACCGCCGTATCGAAGGCGATCAGCTTGATCGGGATATGGCCCTGATCGTGATACTGCGCCACGATAAGGTCGAACGCCCCCGAATGTGCACGATAATAGACGGTATCGGCAGGGATCGGACCGACCACGTTGATCCCCTCTTCCTGCGCCGCTTTCACGCCGGGAGTGACCTGCAGATCGTCCTCGTTGCCGAACAGCCCGCCCTCGCCGCAATGCGGGTTGATGCCGGCGACCGCGATGCGGGGCTTCTCGATCCCCATACGGCGTAGGTGGTTATGGCCGATGCGGATCGTCTCCAGCACCCGCTCGGGGGTAGCACGGTCGATCGCATCCTTCAGCGACACATGGGTCGAGACGTGGATCACGTTCAGCGTCGGCGAAGCCAGCAGCATCCACGAGGATTTGCACCCGGTCAGATGCGCAAGCATTCCGGTATGGCCGTCGTAATGGTGGCCCGCCGAATTCAGCGCCGCCTTGTTGATCGGGGCGGTGACAATGCAGGCCGCCTCGCCGCCGGAGGTCATCTTCACCGCGCGGTCGATATAGCGGAAAGAGGCCTCGCCGCAGGCGGGCGACAGAACGCCGAATTCGCCCGGAAGGCCTTCGACCGGCTCGTGGATCACCGCGAGCGAGCCCGCTGCCCCCTCTTCGCCATGCGCATGCAGCCCGAGGTCGAGATCGCAGACGACGCGGGCGCGTTCCAACGTGTCGCGATCCCCGATGACGGCATATTGCGCACGGCGGTCAGCAGGCAGCGTCGCGATCGCCTTGAGCGTAACTTCCGCGCCGACGCCCGAAGGATCGCCCATGGTGATGACGATGGGTTTGCTCTGATTTGACATGTCCGTTCCTTTGATGCTCGGGTCTCAGCCCAGCTTGTCCGCGTTGAGACAGCGGGCGGGCATTTCCCCCCCGATCAGCGTCTTGATATCTTCGATGACCATCAGCCCGACATTCTCGAGCGCCTCGAGCGTATCGGCCCCGGAATGAGGCATGAAAATCACGTCCTTGTGCGAGAAAACCGGGTGGCTGATATCCGGCGGTTCGGTCACATAGGCGTCGATCGCGACTCCGCCGAGCTGCCCGGCGTCGAGCGCGCGCGCCACGGCGTCCAGATCAACCACTTCGCCCCGCGCGAGGTTGATCAGCGACGCGCCCGGCTTCATCTGCGCAAGCGTGGTCTCGTTGATCAGCGCGGCGTTATCCGGCCCGCCGAAGACATGCAGCGAGACGTAATCGGACTGCGCCAGCAGATCCTCGAGCGCGACATAACGCACGTCCCATTCGGCGGCGAATTCCGCATCCTGATAGGTGTCGGTCGCGATGACCTGCATCCCCAGACCGCGCGCGAGCTTCGCCAGCCGCTTGCCGATATTGCCGAGGCCGACGATGCCCAGAACTTTGCCGCCCAGCTGGCTGCCGATGCGGCGTTCCCAGCCGCCGCCGGTCACGCTGACATGGCCCTGCGGGATTTTCCGTGCGAGCGCAAACAGGAAGCCGACCGCCAGCTCCGCCACCGCATCGGCATTCGCGCCGGGGGTGTTGGTCACGGGCAGCCCTGCGGCGGTGCAGGCGGGAATGTCGATATTGTCGGTGCCCACGCCATGTTTGAGCACGCCTTTCAGCTTGCTGCCCTGCGCGACGGTCTGGGCGGTGACGGGCACGAGGCCCACCACCAGATAATCCGCCTCGGTGATGCGTGCGGCCACCTCTGCCTCATCGGCGCAGCGGATGAACGTCCAGCTTTCGGACTCGATCATCGCAGGCACGCGGCCATGCTTGCCGAACCCCGGGGAGGTCGTGAGAACAGTGGTCATTCCTTCAGGCCCCGCGCCTTGAGGATTTCAACGATTTTTGCGTCCTGCTCGGCATCGGGCAGCAGCGCCGGTTGGCGCGACATTCCGACCGAGGCATCGTTCAGATAAAGCGCACGCTTGACCAGCGCGGGCGGGAAACCAAGCGCGTAGAGGTCCTTGCGCAGACCAGCGAAGTTCTCCTGCGCAGTCTTGGCGGCTTCCATGTCGCCCGAGTTGAAGCCGGAGATGATCTGCGCCAGCACGTCGGGCGCCACGTTGCCCAGACCGGAGACGACACCTGCGCAGCCCTCTTCGAGGCCCCAGAGAACGAGGTGATCGGGGGCGCAATAGACCTCGAATTCGCCGACTTCCCTGGCCACGGCGAGATATTCCAGCACCGTCTCGGTCGAGCCGCCGCTATCCTTGATTCCGGCAATGTTCGGGTGACGGGCCAGAACCTTGCAGGTCTCCGGCTCGATATGGTTCTGGGTCCGCGCCGGGATGTCGTAGAGATAGACCGGGGTCTTCACCGCATCGGCGATGGTGGTGAAGTGGCGGATCAACCCGTCCTGCGTACAGGCGATGAAATAAGGGGTGATGACCGCGACCCCGTGCAGACCAAGGCCGTCCACCGCCTTGGCGAGCTGCAGCGTCTCGAAAGTCGCGGAGCAGCCGATATTGGCGATGACCTTCACGCGGCCCGCGACTTCGTCCATCACCTCTTCGATCAGGCGGATCTTCTCGTCATGGGTCAGGGCGGTGAAATCGCCATTGGTGCCGCAGACCATCAGATCATTGCCCGCCGCGACCTGACGGCGCACCTGTGCGCGGGTCGCCTCGTAATTGACCGTCTCGTCCTCGTTGAAACAGGTGACGAGGGCGACGTGAGCATTGCGTGACATGGGTATTATCCGTCCTGATTGTTGAGAGCGTCCCGTGCGGCGGCGCGGCGCGCGGCATACCACGGCCAGAGAAGCGAAAGCACCGAGAGTGCGAGGAAAAGAAGCGTGATCGGCCCCGAGAGGAAGTCAAAGACGTTGTCGCCCGCCTGCAGAAGGCCACGGCGCAGGTTCGCCTCCATCATCGGGCCGAGGATCAGCGCGATACACAGCGCCGCCTGGCTGAAGCCGAATTTTTGCATCCCCCAGCCCAGCACGCCGAAGCCCACCATCGTGTAAAGGTCGACCGGGTTCAGGTTGATCGCGAAGGAGCCGATGAAGCAGAAGATGACGATCGCGACCGCGAGAATATGGCGCGGGATCATCAGGATCCGCGAGAAGACCGGGATCAGCAGCATCCCGAAGATGAACATGAAGATCGTCGCGATGAAGGTGCCGCCGAAGATGCCCACCACCACGTCCGGGTTGGTCTGGAAGAGCATCGGTCCGGGCGCGAGCCCCTGGATCATCAGCCCGCCCATCAGCACGGCTGTTACCACATCGCCGGGCACGCCAAGCGCCAGAAGCGGGATCAGCGCCGCGGCGCAGACTGCGTTATTGGCACTTTCGGTCGCGCAGATGCCGGGGGCGTAGCCAGTGCCGAATTTCTCCGGCGTGCTGGAGGCGCGGCGCGCTTCGTTATAGGAAATCCACGACGCGGTGCCAGAGCCAGTGCCGGGCACGATCCCGATCAGCGTCCCGATGATGGAGCCCCGCACCAGCGCACCACGGCTGTCGCGCATGTCCTGCCGCGAGGGCCAGCGGCCCTGCACGCTCAGGATCTTGCCCGTCCCGCCCTTTGCCAGCGTCTCGAGCTGGGTGAACACTTCGGACAGTGCGAAAAGACCGATCAGCGCCGGGGTAAAGGCAAAGCCCGAGGCGAAGCCCGAAATCCCGAACGTGTAACGCAACATCCCGGAGATCGGGTCGGCGCCAACGCAGGAAATCAGAATGCCGAGCATCCCCGAGATCACGCCCTTCAGGATATCTCCCGACAGCGAAGCGATGATCGTGAGGCCGAAGAAGGCCAGTGCGAAATATTCCGGTGCGCCGAATTTCAGCGCGATGCCAGCCAGTTGCGGCGCAAGCGTAGCGAGGATGACGGCGGCGAAAAGCCCGCCGATGGTCGAGGCGATCGTGGCGAGACCGAGCGCCTTGCCCGCCTCGCCGCGCGCGGCCATCGGGTAGCCGTCCAGTACCGTCGCTGCAGAGGCGGGCGTGCCGGGCGTGCGCAGCAGGATCGAGCTCACGCAGCCGCCATAGATGCCGCCGATATAGATCCCGATCAGCATGTTGAGGCCCATCACAGGCGTCATCCCGAAAGTCAGCGGGATCAGAAGCGCGACCCCCATCGTCGCCGTCAGGCCCGGCAATGCGCCGATGATCAGCCCGCCCAGCGTGCCGAGCGCGATCGCCCAGAGCGTGTTGGGCTGCAGAAGCGGGAGAAGATAGCTCAGAGTATCCATGAAGCAGGGCCATTCGAAAAGAAGATCCCCGGCGTCAGCCCGCCGGGGATCGGGGTAGGTCGGATCAGTTGTTCATTCCGGTCATGCCGAGATCGTCGAGCACGCCTTTGGAAACTTCGCTGTCATGCTCGGCGCGAGCCTTGAACGTCTCCGGGTCTTCGTAGGTCACGAACTCGCCCATCGCGGTCATCTTGTCCTTGAACTCTTGGTCCTCGGAGGCCGCTTTCACCGCGTCGACCAGCTTCGAACGCACGTCATCCGGCAGGCCCTTCGGCGCGATGATGCCTTTCCACGACGACCAGGTAAAATCGACACCTTCTTCGGTCGCGGTCGGCGTGTCGGGGAACAGGTCGATGCGCTTGTCTTCCATGACGAAGATCGGGGTCATCTGACCGGCTTTCGACGCGGCCAGCGCCTCGGCGGGCGAAGCGACCATCGCCTGAATGTGGCCACCGACACAGGCGGTGCGCGCATCTGCGGAGCCCGGATAGGGCACGCTTTCGATCTTGATGTCCGCCTGCTTGGCGAAGGCTTCGGCGGAGACCTGGTTCGCGCCGCCCGCGCCCGAGTTGCCGACCTGAACCGGCTGCTCCTTGGCGTATTTCATGAAGCTGTCCCAGTCGGTGAACGGCGCGTCGGCACAGGCCACGAAGACCTGAAGGCTACGGGCATAGAGACCGATGAAGTCGACATCGTCGAGGGTGTAATCAGTGCCGCCGATATGCGGCTTGATGGCGAGCGGGCCCTGCGCACCCGCGCCGAGCGTGTAGCCGTCGGGACGGGCGTGCAGCGTGGCCGAGGTGCCGATCGAGCCGCCACCGCCGGGCTGGTCGCGCACAACGACGGTCGCGCCGTCGATGTGGCGCTTCAGGCTGTCAGCCATCAGGCGCATGCCGAGATCGGTGCTGCCGCCAGCCGAATAGGGCACGATGATCTGGATCGGGCGCTCGGGGAATTCCGCAAGCGCCGGTGCGGCGACGAGCGTTGCAAGCACGCCAAGGGTCAGAACTTTCTTCATGGTCTCCTCCACTTTTGAAACAGGAAAACGGGTTCGCGGATCAGGGCAGCCAAACCTGCAGCAGCCGCGTGAACCCGAGATAGATGGCGCCGGTCAGAACGATCGGCACGAGGATCAGCACCAGCGGGCGGCGTTCACGGAACAGCAGCAACCCGAGCACGAAAACGATCACGGTCGAGGCTAGATATCCGAGGGTCATGAACGCTGCGGCATAGGCAATCAGCAGCACCGTCAGCAGGCCCATCCGGACCAACGTTCCGCGATCGGGCATGTCGATCTGGGCCCCGCCGGTCAGCCCGCCGCGCCGCAAAGCTCGGGCGATCATCACCAGAGCCAAAATCGCCAGGCCGCCGATCATCAACCACGGCATGAAGGTCGCCCCGGCGATGGTGCCGGTTTCGACCGTGCGGACCAGAAGGGATCGCCATGCCGCGAAAGCGCAGAGCGCCAGCAGGCCGAACCCGATCCAGATATCGCTTTTACCTTCGTTCACGCGACTCCTCCTGAGCGATCGGCGACCTCTGCGCCTCGGTAAAACTCGGTCCCGACCCTCGTCGTCGCGGGGTCTGCTGTCAAGACACTTTTGTAAACTTGTTTCGCTGAGCAACTGGCTTCGGAAACTCGACACCGTTTGCTTGCTTCGGTAAGCGATTGTTTTTCCAAAGATTACCGAATCCTTGCCCACGCCACGCCGCGACAAACCTAAAATTCATATGTTGACAAATTTTCCGTCGACACCTTGAATACCTCCAAATTGAGCGGGATCGTACAGAGTTTTTGATGGCGCGAGCCCGCAACGCAAACCAGATGACAGCCGGAGCCCCATATGGCCAATGCACTCACCGATACAATCACTCTTCTGCGGCCGTCGGCCCTGCACTTCGGTGAAGGCGCGCTTGCCAATCTGCCGGGCTGGGTCGCCGAGCGTGGCTATGCCAAGCCCTTCGTGATCGCCGATCCGGTGAATGCTAACCGTCTCGAGCGCCTCGGTCTCGGCGAAGTCGGCTGCTTCGGTACGGTGCAGCCCGAACCCGACCGTAACAACCTGATGGCGGCGGTCGCTGCCGCCAAGGGCGCGGATGTGATCATCGGCTTCGGCGGCGGCTCGGCGATGGATCTGGCGAAGCTGGTGGCCGTGATGGCGGGCACCGATCTGCAGCTCTCAGAGATTTCCGGCCCGAACCGCGCCCCGGCCCGCAAGGTCGGACTGGTGCAGGTGCCGACCACGGCGGGCACTGGCTCCGAGGTCGGCACGCGCGCGCTTGTGACCGATCCGGACACGCTGGCCAAGGTCGCCACCGAGAGCACGCACATGCTCGCCGATATCGCGATCATCGATCCGATGCTGACGCTAAGCGTGCCGCCGATGGTGACGGCGGCGACCGGCGTGGATGCGATGGCGCATTGCGTGGAAGCCTTCACCTCGAAGCGCGCCCACCCGATCATCGACGCCTATGCGTTGCAGGGAATCGAACTCGTCGGCAAGCACCTGAAGACGGCAGTGACGGATGGCGACAATGTGGCTGCGCGTGCGGGGCTCTCACTTGCGGCCTTTTATGGCGGCGTCTGCCTCGGGCCGGTCAATACGACTGCTGGTCACGCGCTCTCCTACCCGCTCGGCACGCGCCACAAGATGGCCCACGGCATCGCCAATGCCTTGATCTTCCCTCACGTTCTGGCGGCCAATAGCGCGGCGGCACCGGAAAAGACCGCGCAAATCTGCGCCGCGCTCGGTTTCGAGTTCGGCGATGAAGATGCGGTGCGCGCTCGCGCCACGGCGTTCTGTTCCGATCTTGGTCTCGATATGCGGCTGCGGGCGCATGGCGTGCCGGAAGACGATCTCGCGACGATGGCGCAAGAGGCGCATGGCATCCGCCGTCTGCTCGACTGGAACCCGCGCGATCTGTCGGTCACCGAGATCGAGGCGATCTACCTCGCAGCTTATTGATCCCGAACGCCACGGCTGCCAGCCGCGTGACTAACAGATAGGGACGGCGGGGCGCGTAGCTGTCAAGCCGTGTCTTTTAACCCGAGCGGTCCGCGCATTACACAGGCGCGAGTCAAACGTGCCCTGTGCGAGAATCCATGTCTCGCGCGCGCGCATACGACAAAATTCCGACTCCGGTTTCCACCTCACGAAACAGTGACGCGGCGTCGCTTTGCTCACGCGCCCGTCGCGATAGGTGGATAAGAAGGTGTGACAGCCTGTCGCACCCGTGAGCGACCGACGCCGACGCGGCTCCGAGCGCAAGGAACAAGCCTTCTCCCGACGCTTCGGCCGCTCGGCACATAGAGACAGGAGATTTCAAGTGACCGATTTGCCAGGACGTCCTTCTCGGCGCGGCTTTCTCAAAGGCTCTGCAGCTGGTGCGGCCTTGGCGGTGATTGCCGCCTCGGCTGAGGCGCAGACTAAGGAAGAGCTGCCGCCGCTCGAGGACTATGAACCCAGCTATTTCACCGCCGAGGAATATGCCTTCGTCATGGCCGCCTGCGACCGCCTGATCCCAGCGGATGGCGACGGCCCCGGCGCGCTCGAGACCCGCGTGCCGGTCTTCATCGACCGCCAGCTTGCCGGAGATTTCGGCGCGGCTGCGGATTGGTATATGGAAGGCCCGTTCCAGCCCGATGCCGACCCGCTTCTGGGTTATCAAAGCCCGCTGACCCCTGCCGAAGTTTACCGCGCGGCCATCCCGGTGTTCGAGCAATGGTGCCAGGACAAGCACGGCAAAGGCTTTGCCGATCTCGATGCGAAGACGCAGGACGCCGCGCTGACGTCGCTCGAGAAAGGCGAGGTTTCGCTCAAGCCCGAGCAGCGCGATTTCTTCTCCCTCCTGCTGCAGAACACCAAGGAAGGCTATTTCGCCGACCCGATGTATGGCGGCAATCACGGGATGAAAGCCTGGACCTATGTCGGCTTCCCCGGCGCGCGCGGCGCCTACACCGAATGGGTTTCACGCTTCAACGAGACCTACCCGCTCAGCGCGGTCGACATTGCAGGCGAGAGGGCGTGAACCATGGCTAGAACTGATCCGAAAAAAGACGTCGTGATCATCGGGCTCGGCTGGACCGGCTCGATCCTCGGGATGGAGATGGCGAAGGAAGGGCTTGAAGTGCTGGCGCTCGAGCGCGGCGAAGACCGCGACACGATCCCGGACTTCCAATATCCGGGCGTCATCGACGAGCTGAAATACGCGATCCGCTACGGCTTCATGCAAAAGCCGCGCAAGTCGACCCTGACGATCCGTCACGGCGTGAACGACACCGCCCTGCCCTACAGGCATCTGGGCTCGTTCCTGCCCGGCGATGGCGTCGGCGGAGCCGGTATCCACTGGAACGGCCAGACCTGGCGCACGCAACCGGCCGAGCTGCGCCTGAAATCCTATGTCGAAGAGAATTTCGGCGCCGACATTATTCCCGAGGACATGCAGATCCAGGACTGGGGCGTGACCTACGAGGAGCTTGAGCCGCATTACGACCGGTTCGAGAAGCTGCTGGGCATCTCGGGCAAGGCAGGCAACCTGAACGGCGACATTCAGGAGGGCGGCAACCCGTTCGAGGGGCCGCGCTCCAGCGAGTATCCCAACCCTCCGCTGGCCAACACCTACGACTCCGAACTGTTCGCCGATGCCGCCCGCAAGAAGGGTCTCCACCCCTTCCCGCGCCCCGCGGCGAATGCGAGCCGCGCCTATACGAATGAATACGGGATGCAGCTAGGGGCCTGTAACTATTGTGGCTTCTGCGAGCGGTTCGGCTGTCTGAACTACTCCAAGGCGTCGCCTCAGACCTGCGTTCTCGGCGCGCTGAAGCGGATGCCGAATTTCAGCTACAAGACGAATTCGGAAGTGCTCAAGATCGAGAAGGCCGCCGACGGCAAGACCGCCAAGGGGGTGACCTATTTCGACGAGAAGAGCGGCGAAGAGGTTTTCCAGCCTGCGGATCTCGTTTTGGTCTGCGCCTATTCGCTACACAATGTGCATCTACTGCTGCTGTCCGATATCGGCCAGCCTTATGATCCTTCAACCGGTGAAGGCGTCGTCGGGCGCAACTATTGCTACCAGATGACCGGGGGCACCTCGCTCTACTTCAAGGACAAGAAGTTCAATCCGTTCATCGGCACCGGCTCTGGCGGGATGTCGATCGACGATTATTCGATCAGCCAGATCGACTTCGCCAAGGAAGGTTTCATCGGCGGCTCCTACATCACAGCGGGCCATAGCGGCGGGCGTCCGATTGGGCAGCTTTCCACGCCACCCGGCACGCCGAAATGGGGTCAGGGTTGGAAGGAAGCCGCAGGCGAGTGGTATAACCACAAGATGGGCATCGGCTCGCACGGGTCGAACATGTCCTATCGCGACTGCTATCTCGACCTCGATCCGACCTACAAGGACCGGCACGGGCGCCCGCTGATGCGGATGACCTTCAACTGGAAGGCCAACGACATCAAGATGACACAGTTCATGAAGAGCAAGATCGAGGATGTCGCGACCAGCATGAATCCCGACAAGATGGCGTCGGGCTACAAGAAGGAAGGCTCGCAATACGACACCACGATCTACCAGAGCACCCATAACGTCGGCGGCGCGGTGATGGGCACCGATCCCAACACCTCGGTGATCAATCGCTACCTGCAAAGCTGGGATTGTCACAACGTGTTTGTCATGGGGGCTTCGGCCTATCCGCAGAACACCCAGTATAATCCGACGGGACCGCTGGGGGCGCTGGCTTATTGGGCGGTCGATGCCTTGCGCAACGACTATCTCAAGAACCCCCGGCCGTTGATGTGAGAGGAGAGAGAAAATGAAAACCTTCCTCCGCATCATCGCAGCGCTGATCGTGCTTGGCCTGATCGTCCTCTTGGCGATCATCTTCGTGCCCGTGCAGCGCACGAAACCGACAGAAGACGTCGCGGCGGATTGGACGCCCGACAAGGGTGCTCCGCTCTATGCCGCGCGGATGAGCGATTGTGCCGCCTGTCACACCTCCGAGGGCGGCAAGCCCTTCGCAGGCGGCAAGGCCATCGAAAGCCCGATGGGGGCGATCTATGCGTCGAACATCACCCCCGACAAGAAAACCGGCATTGGCAACTGGACGCTTGCCGATTTCCGCGCGGCCCTGGTCGACGGCGTGGATGACGAGGGCAACCATCTCTACCCGGCGATGCCCTACGAGAACTATCGCCACCTGAGCGAGAAGGACGTCCGGGCGCTCTACGACTACTTCATGAATGACGTGAAGCCGGTCGAGAACGAGGTGCAGGAAACGTCGCTCTCCTTCCCGTTCAACCAGCGCTGGGGCATTCGCCTGTGGAACTGGGCCGCGCTCGACGATCCGGGCTTCCACCCCTCGGATGCAATTTCCGGCGACGATCAGCTCGCTCGCGGGGCTTATCTCGTGCAGGGGCCGGGACACTGCGCCGCCTGTCACAGTCCGCGCAACGCGATCATGGCCGAGGATGGCAAAACAGCCTCCAGCGACAGCTTCCTCAGCGGGGGCGAGATCGACGGCTGGTCCGCGCCCGATCTGCGCGATGCCGGAGCGCCCGCGCAAATGTGGTCAGCCGATCAGCTCAAGGCCTATCTCACGACGGGCCGCAACGCGCATAGTGCCGTCACAGGCGAGATGGCTCTCGCAGTCGAGCATTCGCTGCAATACATGACCGACGAGGATGCCGACGCGATGGTTGCTTATCTGCGCAAGATCCGGCTGGGCAACGTCGAAGAGGGTTCGAAGGCGGAAATGACCGCCGAAGACCCGACGAAACTGCCGAACCGTGTCGAGCGGGTGGACAGTGCCAAGGACGACACCACGGCCATGCTGGTCGCGGGCAAAGACCTTAGCCCGGGCGCGCGCCTCTACATGGACAATTGCGCGGCCTGTCACTTCAGCGACGGCAAAGGATCGCCCGGCGTGTTCCCCTCGCTCGGAGGCAACTCGCTCGTAACGGCAGATCAGACCGCCGGCCTGATCGACGTGATCCTGAACGGAGCGGCGATGCCCTCCACTGCAACGCGTCCCGAAGCTCTCAAGATGCCAGGCTTCGCACATCGTCTGAGCGATGAGGACGTCGCCCAGATCGCAAGCTTCCTACGTGGAGCTTGGGGCAATGATGCAGGCAGCGTCGACTCCTCGGCGGTGACGAAACTGCGCGACGAGAAAGAGTGATCCCTCGCGGGGCCGGCGTTGTCGGCCCTGCATTCTTTCGTCCCGTCCCGGGCTGGCTTTCAGCTCATTGCTTCGAGGTGGGGCGCTTTCGGGCAGCGAAAAACAAGTTGGCGATCCCGTCGAAACAGCTTCGTCGAGTGAACCCGCCGCAGACCGACGCCTCGACGAAACGCACAGATTTGCGGGGTTTTTTCATATCTCGCAAAGAGGCCCCCAAACATATCGCCGATGTATGTTTGGGGACCTTTGTGCGGCGCGAGTCAAAACAAACACGCTTGCGGGAATTCGCATATCGGACTGTGCGAGAGGGTCGAAACGATGCCCCCGAAAGCTTGACCCTGACGGTCAAGACTGAAGCGCAGCTGGAGAACCAGGAGCCTTTCGAGTTTAGGACATGCCCGGCAGATTTCTGCCGCCCGAGTCCTTCGGTTTCGTCGCCAAATCAGGCTGCGACGGGAGTCCGGACCTTATCGTTTCGAACGAAGTAGCGCGACCCGCCCTTCTCGGAGGATTTGCTGAAGCCTGTCTCCACATCTCGGTCAGCTTGACCATAAGGTCGAGAAGCTTCGCGAGGGAGAAGCTGACCTAATGGGATGAACTGCCTTCCCACCAAACGTTGCTATCATTGCGGGCAGAGGTGGAGAGAGGAGCATCTGATGGACATCGAGGTTCTGGGCATTGATCTGGGCAAGACCGTTTGCAGTCTTGCGGGGCTGGATGAAGCGGGAGCGGTTGTGTTTCGCAAACGGCTCCAGCGGCATCGGCTGTTGGACTTTCTTACTACGCTCCCGCCTTGCGTGGTTGCGATGGAAGCCTGCGGCGGGGCGCATCACATCGGGCGCTTTTGTCTTGAGAAGGGACATGAGCCTCGGTTGATGTCGCCGCTCTATGTCCGGCCCTATGTGAAGGTTCACAAGAATGACGACCGTGATGCGGAGGCGATTGCCGAAGCCGCGACGCGCCCGACGATGTCATTCGTTGCGATCAAATCGGAAGAACAGCTCGACCTTCAGGCTTTGCACCGTGCGCGGGAGCGCCTCGTGTCGGACAGGACGCGCTTGATCAACCAGGGTCGAGGCTTCTTGATGGAACGCGGCATTCGGGTTGGCACTGGGCGCCACGTCTTCCAAAAGGAACTTGCCAGATTGGCTGCAGAGGGCGCTTCCGATCTTTCCCCGCGAATGCGCCTGCTGGTGACTGACATGGCGTCAGAACTGGGCGTGATCAATGAGCGGGTCGCGGCGATCGATACCGAAATCAAGGCGCTGGCCAGGACAGATGCCGATATGCAGCGCTTGATGGAGATCCCCGGCATCGGTCCGACGATTGCGACAGCGCTCGTAGCAGCTGTCGGCACCGGCAGCTCTTTTGGCAAAGGTCGTGATCTTGCCGCATGGCTTGGTCTGGTGCCGCGGCAGGTCACGACAGGTGGCAAGGCCAAGCTGATCGGCATCTCGAAACACGGTAACCGATATTTGCGTAAGCTCTTCATCCACGGAGCTCGAACGGTGCTGCATCTCGTGCGTGACAGGACGTCGCCAATAACGGCTTGGGCAGACGCTTTGAAGGGGCGAGCGCATGTGAACGTCGCGGCGGTCGCCATGGCCAACAAGATGGCACGTATTGCCTGGGCCGTTCTGACGAAGGGTGAGAGATATCGGCCGAATGCCATGAGCGGCCTGTAGTCGGGCAAACGCGCAACCGGACAAAGGAATCTGCGAGCGAGGAGGAGATGGACCAACGACCGATCGGCGTCCTGCAAGTCTGACGGGGGGCATGGCCCTTGAGTGCCGATGAGCTAACGAGACACAGGACGCGCGACTTCCCATCTTGGTCAGGGGCAACTCGAACGGCCCCTAAGAAAGACCGAATACATAGAAGCAGGGTCAGCGGCGCATCGACAAATCACTTGCAGGGGAAGGCAGTTCATACATGCCCCCCTTGGGGCCCTCGTTCATAACGAGAGTCTGCAGGTTTGAGATTGGTAGTCGGATCGGTTGTTGTGGGCAAGCGCGCCGGGCGCGGAGCCCTCAAATTGCTCAAGCATCCGGCGCGCTTCGAGCGGCGTCTGGTTTCCCAGAGACGAGTGCGGTCTGACGGCGTTGTAGTCGTAGCGCCAGAGCGCCAACTTGCGCCGGGCATCGTCCAGTGTGTCGAAGATCTCCTCGTTTAATAATTCGTCGCGCAGGCTTCCGTTGAAGGACTCGATGAACGCGTTCTGCTGCGGCTTGCCGGGGTCGATGTAGTGCCAGGGAATGGCGTTCTGGTCGGCCCATCTCAGGATGGCCCGGCTGGTGAACTCCGTCCCGTAGCACGTCCGGAAGCCGGCTGTTTTAGAAGGTTATGGCCGCGCGCGGAGCCCTCCCATCGCGCAGCGGGCGGCCATAACCGGGCTTGGGTCTCTATAGTGGTTTTGGGAACCACACCACAGAGGAGACCGGCTATGACCAAGGTTCAACATACTGCGGATGCCCGTGTTCTGGTAGGCATCGACATTTCCAAACACCGCCACGAGGTGTTGATTGCCGCCCCTGGCAAGCGGCGCCGGCGGCGACTGACCATCACGAACACCGTGGACGATATCGACCGTCTGATTGCCTTGCTCGGAGATTACAACTCTCCGGTGCAGATAGGCTTCGAGGCCACCGGCAACTATCATCGGGCGCTGATGTATCGGCTTGGCGCCGCGGGGTTCGATCTCAAGCTCGTCTCATCGATCGCGATGGCGCGGACCCGTGAAGCCCTGCACAACAGCTGGGACAAGAACGATCCGAAGGACGCCCAGGTCATCCTTCACATGCTGCAGATCGGGGCGACCCAGATCTTCCTGGACCCTCTGCGTGCCGGCACCAACGACATTCAGGAATTGTCGAAGACGCACGAGATCGTCTCGCGAGCCAAGACGGAACTGTGGCACCGGATACAGGGTCACTACCTGCCGCTCTACTTTCCTGAGGCGACACGTTTCCACCGCAGCTCGCGCAGCGACTGGTTCCTGGCCTTTCTCGAGATGTTCCCGTCGCCGCATCTGATCGCCGCGATGGACAAGGAGGCCTTCATTGCCGCGGCCTGGCAGGTGGTCGGGCGCAAGGTCTCCAAAACTGCCCTCATCTCGGACATTTACGAGACCGCACGCTGCTCGGTCGGCCTGCCGGTCGCGGAAGACTCCGATGCCTTGCGCATGTTCCGGATGGTGCTCGCTGAGGGGCGCAGCCTGATCCGCCAGCGCAATGCGATCGAGGACCGTGCCGTCGAGCTGCTCGGCGATCACCCTGACTACCGGCTGCTCACCTCTGTTCCGGGCATCGGACCGATCAACGCGCTGACGATCCTGGCCGAGGCCGGGGATCTGCGCCGCTTTCCCCACCATCGTCAGTTCCTGAAGTTCTGCGGCATGGATCTCGCCACGGTCCAGTCCGGCATGTTCCGCGGCCAGAGCCGGATCTCGAAGTATGGTAATGCCCGGCTGCGACGCACGCTCTGGATGGCCGGCCAGACCGCCGTGCTCCAGCGCACCAACAGCTTCCGGGACAAGTTCGAGCGCTATATCGCACAGGACCGCCACAACCCGCATCTCAGGCGCAAAGCCTACACAGCTGTCGCAGCCAAGATGGCCCGAACCATTCACGCCGTGATCAAATCCGGCGCCCCCTATCGCCCCTTCTTCGAAGGGGTGAGCCCAGGCGGAAGGACCCCTCTCTGTCGTGCCGTGGAGGCAGTCCGCTGACCTCGTAGATAATGTTCGGGCCTTTCGCTTGGGAATTCGGATCTCGTCTTGAGGACGGTGAGGGCGGCGCTCAGGCTGACCCTGTGTTTGCTATGGGAGAGACCACTTCTTGACGGCGAAGCCCGCCTGGGCAACCATCGACAGGGTGTCCGACCGTTCGGATGCCCCGTGACCCAATGCCTAAAACGGCAAATTCTTCCCGACGTAGGACGTTGTCGCTGACAATGCAAGCAGGCTTTCCGTAGATCCGCACCAGCGCATCGAGTTCACGGGCAACACGCTTGCCCGATATGCTGGTATCGGCGACCAGGCACAGGTTCTCTCTGCAACAATCGTCGATCACGGCCAAAATACGGAACTTGCGCGAGGCGCCGAAGCTGTCCGCCAGGAAGTCGAGCGACCAGCGCGCATTGGGATGCGCCGCCGCAGGCATCGGCGTGCGTGACCCGCGAGCCCGCTTGCGTCCACGCCGTCGCTTCACCGATAGCCCTTCCTCGCGATAGAGCCGATACAGCTTCTTGTGGTTCATGGTCATGCCCTTGCGCTCAAGCAGGATGCCGATCCGGCGATAGCCAAACCGGCGCCGCTTCCCGGCGATCTCCTTCATCTCCTCGCGGATCTCGGGGCAGTCCGGCGGGCGTGTGCGCCGGACCGTCTTGGGGTCGACACCGACAAGCTGGCAGGCCCGACGCTGCGAGATGTCATGATCCCGCATCGCCCTGAGCGCCGCCTCTCGCCGCCTGATCAATGTCGTCAGTTCTTTCCCAGCAGATCCTTCAGAACCACGTTGTCGAGCATGGTGTCGGCCAACAGACGTTTGAGCTTGGCGTTTTCGTCTTCGAGCGCCTTCAGCCTGGCTGCCTCGGAGAGCTCCATGCCACCATACTTGGCCTTGAACTTGTAAAAGGTCGCCGGGCTGAGGCCATGCCTGCGGCACACATCAGCTGTCGGCATGCCTGCCTCCTGCTCCTTGATCATCCCAATAATCTGCGCCTCGGTGAAACGGCTTTTTCGCATTCGTCTGCTCCTTCAGAGTTTGATCTGATCCCCGGAAACTGGACCGTTTGAAGCTGGAGTTTTCCGCTACGCTTCCTTGGCTGGAAGAGGAGTGGAA
>NZ_MPZQ01000018.1:0-32449 GCF_002020045.1 Thioclava sp. F28-4
GGCCCGACGGGTTCGCTCGAAATGTATCACCTCTCGGTGGACGGCTTCGACGAAACCGGCGCGGGCGCGTGGAACCTATCCGTCGGGGATCAATCCGGCACCGTGACCGTCGCCTCCGCCGGGATGCGTGGCCAATATGCGCTGTCTTCGAGCGCACAGGCCCCGACCCTGTCCGGCGCGATCAAGTACAACAAGGTCAGCGGCGACGATCAGCTCGTTCAGACCGCCTTCGTCGGGCTGCCGTCCAGTGCAACGCCAGTCGATGGCTTCGACATGAACTGGGTGACGGCGGATGTCGGGATCGACGTGCCGCTCAGCAAGACCGGGACGTTCTCTTCCAGCCTGCATGCCGGTATCTCGGGGACCTTCTCGAGCGACTATGAGAGCCACGCGCTGCAGGTGTCCTTCAACGCGAAGTTCTGAGCGCTCACAGGCCTAAACGAAGACACCGCGGCGCTTTTCGGCGCCGCGGTGTATTTTAATGGCTCCAAAAGAAACCAGTCGCTACTGACGTTAGCGGGCTCCTCAGGTTTCTGATGGCCTCATCTTCCCGTAACTTCGACCAGATCGCGTTCTGCTCGTACAACGAGCCGTCGATGTAGGGCTATCGACATGACGGTCCCCGGTCTTGCATTTTGAACCCATCTTGCCCCAGAATGTGCTCGCGGCTTGAACGTGGTATCAACTCCTCAGGGAGGCTAAGAAATGAACTTTGAAACGCTTTGGGAAATGGAGAAAAGCTTTTGGCTCGACGGGCCGGATTTCTACGAAAGCGCGATGGCATCCAATGCCAAAATGGTATTTCCATCTCCGGTTGGAATTCTCGAGGGCGAACAAATACTTGAGGGTTTGAACCAGGGGCCGCGGTGGGAAGCTGTCGATTTCGAGGACAAAACAGAGACCGGCCTGGGCCATACAGCTGTGCTTGCCTACAAGGCTACTGGGCGAAGAGAAGGCGACGCTCCTTACGTTACCCTGTGCGCCAGCACATATGTAAAGGCCGACAAAAACTGGGTTCTTCTCGCCCACCAGCAATCACCAGAAGCGTAACGCGCTCGTCCCCAAGCGGCGCTGGGAGCGGACGACCGCATTGTCTGCAAAATTGACATCGAGACCAGAAGAATGCTGCGTCGGGTTCCGAACGCCCGCCTCCGTGAAGCCGCGCTGCAGCGCCGTCGAGGACAACGAATTTCCGCTCGGGGCCGGAAGCGCTGGGGGACCAAGGCATGGACGCACTTGCGGCCAATTCCGCTACCGCCCGTAGGGGTCCTTCGATCACTGGCGCTCCGTAGGTGAAAGAACTACGTTACTATTGGCGATTCACCATATCGAACCAAGAGAATGATGGTTCCATGACACGTATTAGCTATGAAACTGTCTCCCGCGTGCCGTCTGTTGCCGAATACATGAGACTTCGTTCCGTTGCCGGTCTGAGCGCCTTTTCGGAAGAAGCTGCCGGAAAGGGTTTGGCGGGGACATTATACGCGGTGGTTATCGAACATGAGGGAGCCGCCGTCGGCATGGGCAGGCTGATTGGCGATGGGGGATGCTTCGTTCAGGTTGTGGATATCGCCGTTGATCCGCGCTATCAGGGACAAGGCCTCGGCAAGGCGATTATGTCCGAGCTGACCAGCTTTATCACCGAACACCTGCCGGCTTCGGCCTATATCAGCCTAATTGCCGATATTCCGGCGAACAGTCTTTACGAGAAATTCGGTTTCGAGGAGACGGCACCCCGTTCCGTGGGAATGGCGCGTCGGGCCGGTTAAGCGGGAAGCAATTGTCTAAAAGTGCTGCCGCATATGGTGAGGAGCCCTTCAAGGAGAGCCGGCAGCTTCCTCGACAAGCGAGGAAACATCTTCAAATTGGAGGCTTGTCCATGCGGATGTATCAGGTCGATGCCTTTACCGATCAAGTTTCTGCGGAAAATCCCGCTGCCGTTCTGGTCCTTGAGGGCTGGCTTACTGACGATCCGAGCTTGTCTTCCATACCCGTTTCGGTGATCCCAAAGCTGCCTTAGAGATGCCGCTCGATTTCTGCCACAGCGTCCGAGACAGAAAGCCTCGCCATGTCGAGTTTCACATCTGCCGCAGTCCATGGCGTGTAGTCGCGCGACAGCACCTTCTGCCAATCAGGCTTTTCGAGGCCGGGCACATCCATCTCGCGCCCTTCAACCCTCGCCCGATGCGTCACCGAGTCAGAGCAAATGGCTTCAACGCCAAGAAAACTCGCCTTGGACCGCTTTGCGGCAGCCGTGAAAATCTCGCGTGTGATCTCCCACGGGTTTACGCAATCGATGATTGTCGTATGCCCCAGATCAAGATTTGAGGCCGCAAGAGCTGCTGCGATATGGTAGCTTTCCGGACCTATGTCCCGGTCAGGATCAATCGTCCAGATCGCGGCGTCGATCTCGTCAATCCGCAGATATACGGCCCCTGTCACGACCGACAGCGCGCGTGAAATTGTGCTTTTACCAGTTCCGGGCAAGCCTGCGAACGAAATGAGAGTAGCCAAGACTGGGCCTGTAACTCACTGTTGATAGTGTTCATTTAGCCGATAGTTGAATGACCGAAAAGGTCCGCACAGCCGACCTTGGATCACCAGATGATGCTGCATGATGCCGCCGATGGCTGCTTTGGGGAAGCTGCGCCGCAGCGGGGCCGAAGCTGGCGAATGTCGGCAAAGGGCCGGGAGCGACGGCTGCTGCGGTCCGCAAGTCATCTGCGAGACCAAGGTGCACAATTTCTGCTTCGCAGCGAATGTCTGCTGTCAGGAGGCGGTCCAAAACTTTCAACAAGGTCCTGAGTTTGGACCGGGGTTTTCGGTAGCCTCCGATGAGATAGTATGCGCATGTTCGAAAAGACGAGCGTTTAGGTCACGCTGACCTTGGCGGATTATGGACTTGAATCGCTACTGTCCCGTTGCGTTTGTAAGACCTACCCCATTCGAAAAGATCGCCGTCATCGAAGGTCGCAACTGGCACGGCCTGGCGAGCAAGAAACGATTGGAAATCGCGAGCGATGTGCTCAACCGACTGTGCCAAAGGCCTCGCAAACACGAACTTCTGGGCGATTCTTGGTTTGGTCAGATATACTATTAACTTCTCGCCCTCTTGTGACTGCGAGACCACCTCGAACTCATGAATGGCCCCGAACGTCCAGTCTCCGAACTGGCCGTAGCCATAGCCCACCAGCTTCGAGAATTCGGCCATCTCGCACTCGAACAGGCCCTCAAAACGGATCGAAGCGCTCTCTTGAATCGACGCCAAGGCAAAGTAATCCCGCATGAAGCGGTAGAAATCGAGCAAAGCAATACTGGTCGTCTTGCAGCGTTCACTTCCAAGAACATTCAGGAAATAGCGTGCGCAGACCCAACACTCTTTCGCCCATGACTCCAGCGGTGCATTGAGATTAATCGTTGCGCAGAACAATTGGCCGCGCGCGACCTCGACATTCGCAGAGACCGGACCGAACGAACTCCAGTTGATCAGTGCCAACAGTCCGGCTTGCTCAATGAATGGCCGCTCTTCCTGAAGGTCGAACTGGACATTCAGTTGTGTCGTCTGGCGGTTGTCGATGTTTCCTGGCCTGGCGACGATGTCGATATGCCCTGCCTTGACCCTGATCCTGAATTCTGGGTGCTCCAAGGGTATCATCGAAGGTGCCCATGCAAGACCCGGCAACTCGATCTCGTCGTCGTTGCTGGATCGTAATTTTACAGTGACCGGACGTCCTTCTTGGGTGAAGCTGACCCTGCCATCGGTCAGTTCCTGTAGCGGAGTGCTCGCCTTGATTCCGAACCGGGTATCGAAAAGTATGAAGTTCGTGACCGGAAGGTCGGCGAGCAGACCGATCTCATGCATCACCACGTCCGCATGGGATTTCAGCGGACCAAGCTCGAAATTCCCGGTATGCGTCTCTGTCTCATAGCCGACGGAATCCACATATTTGCGCTTCTCCAGTGTGTATGCATCACCACCGCAGGTCGATAGCACAGCGAGAACCCATTCGACCGGATTGCACGATAGACGATCTGCGGCTGTGAACTTCACCGTCACCGTCTTCTTGTGGAGAGGCGCGTCACCTGCCTGCCGTGCCCGCTTCAGGTAATGACGTATTTCGTCCTTCCAGATGTGCTTGCCGTAGAGGACCGGCTTGCCTGCTTTGTTATAGTGGAACAGGAACACGAAGCTCGGCAGCGGCGATTTCGCGGCTTTCACCGCGTTTGAAAGCTTGACTGTCGTTTCAGCCTTCTTGCCACGGGTTGTCTTGATCTGCGCAAAACAGGAAATGACATGCGCTTGAAGGTCCGCCGGGACGATATTGTTCTGAGGCGGTGTGATCTCCAGCATGTGGTCCCAACCATGCTGATCGTCTGAAGCTGGGTTAACCACGGCTTCGACCGAAACATCAGGTCCTGTGCACAGGTCCGCAAATCGCCACTGCCCGTTTCGACCCTGATTTGTCATTCAAAAAGTTGCCTTCGATACTGAGCTACCCGACAACCCTGCATTACCTCAAAAACAGGGCCGGTGTGGTGAGAAGAACAAACAGGGTAGTAAAAGTGTAGAAGCGCGTTCACCGAACCAAAACTACCGTTTGTTGAGCGGGTCACCAGACCAGACATTGGTGCACGTACAGCGAAGGTATGAAAAGTCCGCACAGGCGACGTTCAGCCCTTGGAGAATGCGGCGCCGGGTCCCGAATGGCCGCTTCGGTGAAGCCGGGCTGCCGCGCCGAAAAGGATAACGAATGTCCGCTCAGGTTCGATGGAGTCAAACTTCCGAGTACAAACAAGTCGCCGCGTTCGCATGGCGCTTGGCGAACGACCGGAAACGACGCGAGCAGTCGCGTTTGAGCCTTTGGCTATGCGAGATGGAAAAACTTCCTGATCGCTAACTGAAAAAAATCGAAAAAATTCCGGCTAACGAATCTCGGCGTTTTTTCCGACCGCGCAAACTTATGCGCAAATCGCGCAAAACTTTGGGTAGAATGCAAAGCTTTGCGCAAACCTACACCTGCTCGTCAAACTCGCCAACGGCACCACCCTGGCGGCTGGTGCTTGGCACATGCTCAACGTGCCTCTCGCTGCGGCGGTCGGTGGATGATACACTTTCGGTTATGTCAACTCGCACGCTGATCTATACTGGCCCGCTGACCGATGCCGTGCTCGAGGTTCGACCTCTGACCGAGACGAAGACCGTCTGGCGTGAAGGCGAGCACTGGCGGCTGTGTAGATACGCGACGCGCACGAAGCGGTCGTATTGCGGCAACAGGGCTGGGAGCTGTTCGAAGACGGTGAAGAAAGAGAATGACAGAGACCGTCGCTATAGTGATCGTTGCTGCTCTGCCCGGTTCCGAAGCCATGCAGGCACCAGCTTCCCCCTGATTAGGAAAAATCCCACCTCTCGGTCGCCTTCAGCTATGCTCCTCGAATGACAAACACACTGCACCTTGACCGCCGAGACGTCTCGCTCTGGCTCAGATCTCGGCACCCTGCAATTCCGCACCAGCTATCTGTCTCGTGCAACTACACGACGCCGCCGAATGTGCTTGCTCATGTTGTTGTGCTGACGTCCGGCGTCTCGAGCGACAAAAGGCACGCGCCTCGATATGAGGCGATCCGTGCATTCACGGCTCTCGGCTACACACTCGAGCCGACCGGGGGCGATGTATATGACGTGTCTGTCGAGCCGACAGCGGACATGACTGATGAGCAGCGGATGGCGTGCATCCAGCGTGTCGACCTCGCTCTCGCCGAACACCCAATTCCAGATCCGATCGATCTCACAAATTACACAAAAACGCACCCAGCCAGAGACGATTTCTGATCTATAAACGCAGCGGTTCGCTTCGATATGCCGTTTTTATAATGCATGCGTAATAGAGGCCCGTCGCGATCCTCTCGCGCCGGCAGAGCTCGGCAATACTGTCCTCGCCGCGCAGCCCTTCCAGGGCAATGTGGATCTTCTCTTCGGCGGAATGATGCTTCCGCGTCCGCCGGCGGATGTCCTTCACCATCGACTCCGCCGTCGGCTTCGCTGTTCCGGGTTTCTGTCTCATCTTCACTCCTTGGTGGTTACGAAGAGCCAGAAATCCTCCGTTACAAAATCAACTCAGATGTCCCAGGGGGGGCTGACGGGGGACAGCGATCGATCGCGATCCGAAAGGGAGGCACGTTTCGTTCGAAGAGATCGGTGCTCTCATCGATGCATGCGAATTTCCGCATCATCTGCACATGCTTCTGCTCGATCTTGGGTGCACCGCAAGAAGTGGGGGGGCATCGATATGACTACCGAGCAAATCCTATGGGATTTCGATGCGCTGGATATGCTTCCTATCGGTATGCGGCAGACGACGAAGTATCGTCCGATCGTGCCAGTCACAGGCCCAATGAAGTGGGCTGTCGCCGAGGCTGTGGCGACTGCGGGCCGTGATCGGAAACTCATTCACTTTCGTGCACAGGGCCTGACAGGCCGGAACGGCACTCAAATCATACACCGCATCGCAAAGAGTGCGCTCGGATCAGCGGCAGACAAAGTGAACTGGTATTCGATAAGGCACAGCTTGATCGACTTTCTCGAGATGCGAGTGCCTGGAAGATCGCTGTCTGCGATGGCTGGTCACGTAGCAGCTCTCGACACGCGAGAGCGTCGACAGCTTCGTCAGAACGACGGTAGCGAGACGACGCGCATCTATCTCAGAGCGAAGCTCAAGCACCTTGATCCGATCCGGCGGACGCTCGAAAACGAGTGGTGGCGAGAGATACAGAAGCACTGCAAGACCGATCTCAGGCTTGAAGGTCTTGCATCGGAACGGGCCTGGTTAGATGCAAAACAGATGCATAAGCCGCGTAAGCATTTGATAAATATATAGTAATAGCCACGTCCACGACGTCGCGATCACCCGCGAGAGCCCGAACTACCGGATCGGCTAAGGCGCGCAGCGCCGCATTGCGATAGACACGAAAGGCCCGGCCAGCGATGGTCCGGGCCTTTTTTACGGCATATTACGCAGCGTAAACTTTTCATAGTTTCGCCGTAATCGCCCGTTAACCAGAGGGGATCACCCTCAAACCGTTCCTTGGTTTCGAGATGGAGGTCCGACATGATGCACCGAATTGCCGTGCGCAACTCTCAGGCGCAAATCCCTACGATCGCGAAACTTTTCGCGGCGCTGGCGCTTGGGGCGACCGGGTTCTTCGCCGCGCAGCAGATCATGCCCGCGATTCCCGCCGGGACCGACGGGGCGAAGGAATTGTGGCTGATCATGGGCTCGTTCGGGCTGCTGTTCGGCTGGCGCGTGGTCGGGGTTTCCGCCGGGCGCCGCTGGGTCGACGCAATCAATGACGGGCTGCGCGGCGGTCTTTACGTCCTGCTGTGGACCTTCGCCTTCCTCGGTGTGATGCAGATGCTGAAACTTGCGCTGCGCATGCGCTATGACGATGTGCTCTCCGCCGTGACCGACGTCATCGGGCAGGGCACCGCGATCGGGGTCGCGTCGCTCGGGATCATGCCGGTCGTGACGCTGGGGCTGGGCGCGATGGGTGCGGGGCTTCTGTCGGAGTTTGCGCATCGCCGCTACGGGCGCTGAGCGCGAAACCCATCACACCCTCCGCTTGACATCGCGCGCCTGCCTTGCAGGTTGTGGCGCATGATGTGCCAAGCTGCGGGGACGGTCATGCAACGACATTTCTTTTACGGCACGCTGTGTCATCCGCCTCTGCTGGAGGCGGTCATCGGACGTGTGCCGCAGCTCGTTCCGGCGCGGCTGGAGGGCTTTGCCCCGCATGAGGCCTGCCGCGAGGGGCAGGGCTTGGGCTTTCCGATCCTGATCGCGACACCGGGGGCCGAGACGCGCGGCGTCGTCGCCGATCTGACCGAGGCCGAGGCCGAGCGCATCGCGTGGTACGAGGACGGCTACGATGCCGAGATCCGAGAACTCGAGACCGGATCGGGGCCGCGTGAGGCGAAGCTTTGGCTGCCGAAGGTGGGACGCTGGGACGTGGGCGATGCGTGGACCCTCGGAGACTGGGCGCCGAAATGGGCCGCGCTGAAGACCGAGGCCGCGCGGCTTTTCATTGCCGAGGCGCAGGCCGTGGGGCCCGACGCCGCCAATGCGCGCTATCACGCGATCCTCGTGCGCGCGGCGTCTACCTTGCGTGCGCGCGCGGCCCCGATGGCGCAGCATTTGCGGCGGGATCTGCATGAAGGCGACATCAAGATCGACGCGCAACAGACTGCTTATGCGAAGTTTTTCGCGGTCGAGGACTACAAGCTGGAACATCGGCTGTTCGTCGGCGGGATGAGTGCCAAGCTCGACCGGGCGGCCTTCGTCTCGGGCGATGCGAGCGTCGTGCTGCCATACGATCCGGTGCGCGACCGGGTGATGCTGATCGAACAGATCCGCACCGGGCCACTCGCGCGCGGCGAGCCGAACCCGTGGATGATCGAGGCGATCGCGGGCCGGGTCGATCCCGGCGAGACACCCGAAGAGGCGGCGCTGCGCGAGGCGGGCGAGGAGGCCGGGATCACGATTGCGCGCCTGATCGAGGCCCCGCGCTACTACCCGTCGCCCGGCGCGAAAAGCGAATTCGTCTATTCCTATATCGGGATTGCCGATCTGCCCGACGAGGCCGCACAGCTTGGCGGCAAGGCCGATGAGCACGAAGATATCCGCGCGCATCTGGTGCCGTTCGAGCGCTTGATGACGCTGGTTGCGACCGGCGAGGCGGGCAATGCGCCGCTGGTCGTGCTCGCGCTCTGGCTCGCCGGGCAGCGCGCCGCACTGCAGCGGATGGCTGGCGTCGCGTAATCGCGGGGTTGAGGTGGCGCGCGCCGCGTCCTAAGTCTGATTTCAACGGCCCCGTTGGGGGTTACTCGATACGGGAGGAATGCGCGATGCGTATCTGCAGCGATCTGGCGTCGGCGGTGGGAAATACCCCGCTCATCAAGCTCAGGAAGGCATCGGAAGAGACCGGCTGCACGATCCTCGGCAAGGCGGAATTCCTCAATCCCGGCCAATCGGTGAAAGACCGCGCAGCGCTGTTCATCATCCGTGACGCGATCCAGCGCGGCGAGCTTGCGCCCGGCGGCACAATCGTCGAAGGCACGGCGGGTAATACCGGCATCGGTCTCGCGCTCGTGGGTGCCTCGATGGGCTTCCGGGCGGTGATCGTGATCCCCGAGACGCAGAGCCAGGAAAAGAAGGACATGCTGCGGCTGGCGGGGGCCGAACTGGTGCAGGTTCCGGCCGCGCCCTATCGCAATCCGAACAACTACGTGCGCTATTCCGAGCGGCTCGCGAAGGAGCTGGCCAAGACCGATCCGCATGGCGCGATCTGGGCGAACCAGTTCGACAATACCGCGAACCGGCAGGCCCATATCGAGACGACCGGCCCCGAAATCTGGGATCAGACCGGCGGCAAGGTCGACGGCTTCATCTGCGCGGTGGGCTCTGGCGGCACGCTCGCAGGCACCGGCATGGCGCTGCAGGCCAAGGGCGTGAAGATCGGTCTCGCCGATCCCGACGGCGCGGCGCTGCACAGCTATTACACGACCGGCGAGTTCAAATCCGAGGGTTCCTCGATTACCGAAGGCATCGGGCAGGGGCGCATCACCGCCAATCTCGAGGGCTTCACCCCGGATATGAGCTTCAACATCCCCGATAGCGAGGCGCTGCCGGTGGTCTTCGACCTGCTGCAGGAAGAAGGCCTCTGCCTTGGCGGCTCCTCGGGGATCAATATCGCGGGCGCGATGCACATGGCGCGCGAGATGGGGCCGGGCCACACGATCGTGACGGTGCTGTGCGATTACGGCAACCGCTACCAGTCGAAACTGTTCAACCCCGACTTCCTCAAGGGCAAGGGCTTGCCGGTGCCGGAATGGCTCGACCGGGTTCCGCGTGAGATGCCGGAGGTCTTCGAGGGATGATCCTGCGTCTGGCGCGTCTGCTCTTGCTGGCCGTCGCGCTGGCGCTCCCCGCGATTGGTTTCGCGCAAAGCCCCGAAACGCCCGATTACAAGGCGTGGGAACAGACCGCGACCGAAGCCGAAAAGATGGTGCAGGCCGATCAGGCCCAACGCCCGGCCTTCGACAAGATCCGGCAGGAGGTCGTCAACTGGCGCGAGAAGTTCAAGGCGGCCGAGGATATCAACGCCAGCCAGATCTCGACCGTGAAGGCGCAGATTGAGGCGCTCGGGCCCCCACCGAAGGAGGGCGAGAGCGAGGATCAGGCGATTGCCGACCGGCGCAAGAAGCTCAATGACGAGCTGGCAAAGCTACAGGCGCCAGCGCTGCGCGCGACCGAGGCCGCCAGCCGCGCGGATTCCATCGTCGCCAATATCGATCAGGTGCTGCGCGCGCGCCAGACCGACAAGCTCCTGCGGCTGACGCCCTCGCCGCTCAATCCGATCAACTGGCCCGAGGGGGTGAAAGTCCTCACCGGGCTGACCTCCGATCTCGCCACGGAGATGGGGCAGCAACTCAATCAAAATGATCCCTATGCCAATGCGCGCAACAATGCGCCCGCGATCGTCGGGCTCTTGCTGGTGGCGCTCCTGCTGGTGCTGCGCGGACGGATCTGGATCGACAAGCTCGCCGATGCGCTGGAGGCGCGGCTTGCGCGCAATGCCCAGCGGGTGATCGATTTCATCGTCTCGCTGGGCCAGCTGTTGCTGCCGATCGCAGGGATCGCGCTGCTGGAAGCGGCGCTGGTCCAGACGGCGTTGTTCGGCGCGCGCTGGATGGAATTGTTGCTCGTCATCGGGGTGGTCCTGAGTGCGGCTTTCGTGGCCTTCTGGCTCTCGGGGCGCATCTTCCCGCGCAACGACAGGCAGATCACGCCCTTTACCTTGCAGAGCGAGCGCCGCCGCGAAGGCCGGGTGTTGACGATCACGCTCGCCGTGCTTGCGGCGATTCAGGGCCCGTTCGGCGACTGGCTGGTCGCGCGCGGGCAGGACGTAATCGAGGGCGGCGCGAAAACGGCCAAGGAGATTGACGCGGCGGGGCATACGCTCGATGCAGGCTTCGGCGTGCTGGTCTTCCCGCTGCAGGTCCTTGCCGCGATTGCACTGTTCCGCTTCGGCCAGCTGCTGCGCCGCCACCTGCGCAACGAGACCTCCGGGAGCGAGGAAGGCGCGTTTCGCGACCGTCTTGTCGGCGCGCTCGGCAATGCGCTGATTGGCGTCGCGGTGGTCGCGCCGGTTCTGGGCGGGATCGGCTATATCAACGCCGCCAATGCGCTGATCTTCCCGACCATACTGACGCTGGGGCTGATCGCGCTGGTCCTGGTGCTCAACCAGTTCTTCACCGATGTCTACGTGCTGGTCACCCGGCGCGAGGATGACGGCCGCGACTCCCTGATCCCGGCGCTGATCGGCTTCCTGCTGGGCCTGCTTGCCATGCCGCCCGCGGCGCTGATCTGGGGCGCGCGTCCGGCCGATCTGGCCGAGATGTGGACGCGGTTCCAGAACGGCATCTCGGTCAGCGGCGTCACGATCTCGCCCGGCATCTTCCTGACCTTCGCGATCGTCTTCGTGATCGGCCTGATGGTCACGCGGCTCCTGCAAGGGGCGCTGAAGACCTCGCTGCTGCCGAAGACGAAGATCGACAAGGGCGGCCAGAATGCCATCGTCTCGGGCCTTGGCTATCTCGGGATCTTCCTCGCCGCGATAATCGCGATCTCTTCGGCCGGGATCGACCTCAGTTCGCTCGCCATCGTCGCCGGTGCGCTCTCGGTCGGTGTCGGTTTCGGTCTGCAGACGATCGTGCAGAACTTCGTCTCGGGCATCATCCTGCTGATCGAGCGCCCGATCTCCGAGGGCGACTGGATCGAGGTCAATGGCCAGATGGGAATCGTGAAGGCGATCTCCGTGCGCTCCACCCGGATCGAGACTTTCGACCGAACCGAAGTCATCGTGCCCAATGCGGACCTGATCTCCGGGCAGGTGACGAACTGGACGCGCGGCAATGTCACGGGCCGCCTGATCGTGCCGGTGGGCGTGGCCTATGGTACCGACACCCGCAAGGTCGAGAAGATCCTGCACGAGGTGGCCGCGAACCAGTCGCTGGTGATGATGAACCCCGAGCCGGTCGTGATGTTCAAAGGCTTCGGCGCGGACAGCCTCGATTTCGAGGTGCGCGTGATCTTGTCCGACGTGAACTTCATCCTGCGCGTCCAGAGCGAGATGAACCACGAAATCAACCAGCGCTTCGCCGAGGCCGGGATCGAGATTCCCTTCGCACAGCGCGACGTGTGGCTGCGCAACCCCGAGGTTCTGCGTCCCAAGGAGGAGCAGGCCGAAGAGGACGCGGATGCAGACAAGGAGAAGTCTTCTGCGGACCCAGGCGAAGACGACAGCGACACCAAGCACCCCGTCACCCGCGCCGATTACGGCAAGCCCCAGCCCGGTGAAGGGCCCGAGGGGATGGAGGAGCAGCGCCAAGACACTTCAGACGGAGAGGCCGATGCCGGAGACCGCTAAACAGCCGCAGCAGCAGAGCTACCGCATTCACCCCTATGCCCGCGATCTCGAGGTCCGGGTGACCGGCCTGACCGACGAAGGCGGCATCTATTGCGCGGATTCGATCTTCTACCCGACCGGCGGTGGTCAGCCCGGCGACAGTGGCAAACTGGTCTGGGATGGCGGCGAGATCGAGATCGCGACGGCGGTGAAGGCCGAGCCCGGTGCGCCCGGTGCGGTGATCCTGGTCCCGGCGGAGCCCCAGCCGCTGCCGCCCGTCGGCGCACAGGTCCAGCAACATCTCGACTGGGAGCGTCGCCACCGTCACATGCGCGTCCACACCGCGCTGCACCTGCTGTCGGTCGCGATCCCGCTGCCGGTGACGGGTGGGCAGATCGGCTCTGAAAAGGGACGGCTTGATTTCGATATGCCGGAGCGGCCCGAGGATCTGGAGGCAATCGAGCGTCAGTTGAACGACTGGATCGCGCGGGACCTCAAGGTGGTCGAGCATTGGATTACCGATGCCGAGCTCGAGGCGCAGCCCGATCTGGTCAAGACGCTCTCGGTCGCGCCGCCCAAAGGTCAGGGCTGGGTGCGTCTCGTGGCAATCGGCGACGAGGCGGACCGGATCGACCTGCAGCCCTGCGGCGGCACGCATGTCGCCTCGACCGGCGAGATCGGCGCCCTCAGGATCGGAAAGATCGAGAAGAAGGGCAAGATGAACCGCCGCGTGCATCTTCATCTGGCCTGAGAGCTGCGGGTCGGGCGGGGGCGCTGCCCCTCTGCCTGCGGCATTCACCCCGGGATATTTGAGCAAGAGCGAAGGGGCGCGCGGAGCCCCAAATGCAAAAGGGCGGCCACCGGGGCCGCCCTTCGTTATTCATGGGAGCTTGGATCAGGCTTTCGGGCCGATCATCTGCTCGGGGCGCACAACCTTGTCGAAGGTTTCCTCGTCGACGAAGCCAAGCTTGATCGCTTCTTCCTTCAGCGTGGTCCCGTTCTTATGCGCGGTCTTCGCAACCTTGGTCGCGTTGTCGTAACCGATGGTCGGCGCAAGCGCGGTGACCAGCATCAGCGACTCGTGCAGCAGCTTCTCGATGCGCGGCTCGTTGGCCTCGATGCCCGCGACCATGTTGTCGGTGAAGGCCGAGGCGCTGTCGCCCAGAAGCTGCATCGATTGCAGCACGTTGTAGCTCATCATCGGGTTGTAGACGTTGAGCTCGAAATGACCCTGCGAGCCCGCGAAACCGACGGCGGCATCGTTGCCCATCACATGCGCGCAGAC
The DNA here is from genome assembly GCF_002020045.1 of Thioclava sp. F28-4. Lineage (NCBI taxonomy): Bacteria > Pseudomonadati > Pseudomonadota > Alphaproteobacteria > Rhodobacterales > Paracoccaceae > Thioclava > Thioclava sp. F28-4. The sequence goes on from NZ_MPZQ01000018.1 coordinate 13,748, forward strand.
CATGGTCAGCGCTTCGGCCTGCGTCGGGTTCACCTTGCCCGGCATGATCGAGGAGCCCGGCTCGTTTTCCGGCAGGATCAGCTCGCCCAGACCGCAGCGCGGGCCCGAGCCCAGCAGGCGGATGTCGTTGGCGATCTTGAAGAGCGAAGCGGCCACGGTCTTCAGCGCGCCCGAGAACATCACCATCGCATCATGCGCGGCGAGCGCTTCGAACTTGTTCGGTGCGGTGACGAAGGGCAGGTCGGTGATCTCGGCCATGTTCGCCGCGACCGTCTCGGCCCAGCCCACTTGCGTGTTCAGACCGGTGCCGACGGCGGTGCCGCCTTGGGCCAGTTCGTAGATGTCGCCGAGGCAGGCTTCGACGCGTTCGATCCCCTTCTTCACCTGATGGGCGTAGCCGGAGAATTCCTGACCAAGCGTCAGCGGCGTCGCGTCCTGCGTATGGGTGCGGCCGATCTTGATGATGTCCTTGAAATCCTCGGACTTGGCTTCCAGCGCCGCGTGCAACTTGCGCAGACCCGGCAGCAGAACGTCACGTGCCTGCATCGCGATCCCGACATGCATCGCGGTCGGGAAGGTGTCGTTCGAGGACTGCCCCATATTGCAGTGATCGTTCGGGTGGACCGGGTCTTTCGAACCCATCTCGCCGCCGAGGATTTCGATCGCGCGGTTCGAGATCACCTCGTTGGCGTTCATGTTCGACTGCGTGCCCGAGCCGGTCTGCCAGACCACCAGCGGGAAGTTGTCGTCGAACTTGCCTTCGATGACTTCGCCCGCGGCCTCGATGATCGCATCGGCGATCTTCGCGTCCATTTTGCCCTGCGCCTTGTTGGCCATCGCGCAGGCTTTCTTGATCACGCCGAGGGCGCGGATGATCGGGACGGGCTGGCGCTCCCAGCCGATCGGGAAGTTCATGATCGAGCGCTGCGTCTGCGCGCCCCAATATTTGTCGGCGGGAACTTCAAGCGGGCCGAAGCTGTCGGTCTCGGTGCGGGTCGCGGTCATCTGGGCCTCCATGATTGCGCGCAATCTTTCGCTCGCACTGATAGGGCGCGCTGAGGGATTTTGCAACGGTATACGGAGGTATACTTGGGGTGGCTCTCAGATCTGTGCGGCGATCGCATCCCGGTCGATCAGGGAATGCACCTCGCGGATGCGGCCATCGGTGACGCGATAAAAGACATGTTCGTCGAAGGTCACGCGGCGGCCGTTCACCGGCAGATCGAAGAGCATTCCCACAGGCGTGCAGTCGAAATGCAGCCGGGCGGCGATCACCGGCGGATCGGCCACGAGCGTTTCTGCGCGGAAGTGCAGGTCGGGGATCGCACGATGGTCCCCCTCGAGCATCTCGCGATAGCCTGCGAGGCCGAGCGGGCGCGCGTTATGCGTGACCTCGGGATGCACGAAATCGCCGAGACGCGCCCAGTCCTGAGCGTTCAAGCAGTCAAGATAGCCGTGATAGAGCGAGAGGAGAGTTTCGCGGTCCAGAGGCTTCGAAGCCACCGGGTTACTTGCGGAATTGATCGAGGCTGACGACCTCGGCCTCGCCACGTTCGGCGGGGGCGGCCTCTTCTTCCTCGGCCAGCTCATCCTCTTCGATCTCGTCGTCTTCGTCATATTCCTGCGTCTCGAAACGCAGGCCGAATTCGACGGAAGGGTCGACGAAGGTGGTGATCGCGTCGAGCGGCACGTAGAGCGGTTCGGGCGAATTGCCGAAATTCAGCGTGATCGAGAACCCGTCATCGCCCACTTCGAAATTGTCATACCAGTTCTGGATGACGATGGTCATTTCTTCGGGGTAGCGCTCGCGCAGCCAATCGGCCAGCTCGGCATCGGGATGACGGGTGTCGAAGGTGATGAAGAAGTGGTGCTCGCCGGGCAGGCCATTGGCTGCGATGTCGCTCAGCACTGTCTGGATCAGCCCGCGCATCGCGTGATGCATCAGGTTGCCGTAATCAATGGATTGCGTCATGGCCGGGTCCCTTTCTTCTCGGGCTCAGCATAGGGGATTCGTGGCGGGCCGCAAGGCGGGCAGAGTGGCGCGAAGGCTGACGTCGAGGGCATGTGCCGGGTGAGCCGGAATCGGATCTCGCGCAACCTTGGGGAGAACCTCGCGGGGGCGGCGCCTATCCCAGCACTTCGCCCGACAGGCAGAGCGCGACGGTGTCGCGCGGCATCATCTCCAACGCCTCGAAGAGTGCGATCACATCGTAATTATTATACGCCTCCACGATCCTGTCGCCGCGAAACCGCATCGTCAGTTGCCCGGTGAATTCCACCGCGCGCGCCGAGTGTGCGGATTTTCCGGCGATTTTCAGAAGCGTCCAAAGCCAATCCTCCGTCTCGACATGGCGCAGCACGGTGATCTTGATGTCCTGCAGATGGGCGCGCAGGGCCGGAACCAGCTCGCGAAACTCCTGCGGTCGCAATTCGAGCCCCGGCATCAGCCCGTTGGTCTGCGCCTCGGCATCGAACAACCCGTCGACCTCGTCCAGCCGCCCTTCGCCCCATACGGCATGGAGCCACGTTTCGATCCTCGCAAGCCGGGACATCGCGCCTCTCCGTTTCCCGTCGGTCCTGGGGGCACCATGGCAGGTACGGATTTCAAACCGGTTAACGTCGGTCGCATCGAAAGAAGAGGGGGGAAAGTGCAGGATTCTGTTGCAAGGCTCCTGCGGGCCCCGCCTTACGCGGCTAAGCGCAAGGAGTTAAGTTTCGGTTACCCGAGCTGCTTACGCAGCCAGAGCGACCGGAGCACGGTTGTCGTTGGCAACTGTACAAATCGCACCGATAACGGTGGTAGCTCACCGGGACAAAGCAAACATCTTTACACGTTCGTCGATCCTATTTCGGCCCCATTCTCCCCCAACGAGGGTTGATTGGTGGAGCCGCCGGGTACCGCCCCCGGGTCCGATCCGCTTATTTCATGCGCGTTTATGCCCATAGTCCCCGTTGCCGGGAACGTCTTGGAATATAGGGGGAAGATCGGGGCGCTTCAAGGCGTCGCGCGCGCCTGATGCGCATTAACCGGACGTGAACTTGCCGCGCGTTATAGCTCGAGTCGGGCCAAGAACTGGCCAAGGAGGGGCGCGATGAGCGACAAGACGATCTTGATCGATCTCAGCACAAGCTATCAGTTCCGCCATTGGCGGCCGATGGGCATCTTGCGGGTGGAGCACGAGGTCTGGCGGGCGTTTGCGGCCAGGTTTGGGGCGCGCGCGGTACCCGCGATCTATGACGCGGCGCGCGGCGGGTTCTATCGCATCCCGAAGGCGATCTTCGAGGAGGTGATCTTCCGCAACGGTTGTCAGCCGGAGGCGCCGTCACGCGCGCTCACCGCGCGGCGGCGCTGGCGCTCCTGGGCGCGGATCGGACGGTTTTTCTGGCGCGCCCGGCGCCGGATGCGGGCTGTCGGGCAGGGCGGGCGATACGACGAGGCCGAGACCCGCGTGCGCCGGGAGAGTGCCGTGGCGGAGGAGTTGTTGCGGTTGAGCGGTGAGGAATATGCCCTGATGCGCCAAGGGCTCGTGGCTCTGGAACGGGTCGCGCCGGGGATCGCCCCGCGCATCCGGGCGCTCGATGCTCTCAATCACCGGGCGCATTACGGGCTGGTGCATACGGTCCACGACCAGATCTGCGCGGATCGAAATCGGATCGCGCCGGAAGAGGTGGGCGAGTATGTCTCTGCCGGTGGGTTCTGGGGCGATGCGCGCTACCGGGCCGCCTATGAGATGCGGGCCGCTCATGGGTGGCGGCTGAGCTACTACATCCATGACCTGATCCCGATCCTTTGGGGGCATGTCGCCGAACCCACGACGCGCAAGACCTTTCCGCCCGCGCTGCATTGGATGCTCTGGGGCGTGGATCGGGTCTGGACGAATTCAGAGGTGACGCGGCGCGATCTGCTCGTCCATGCCGCCAGCTGCGGCTATCCCGAGTTGCAACCGGAGAAAGTGCGCGTCGTGACGCTTGGCGCGGACGCGCTGCGCGAGACCGCGCCCGCCACCGATCTCGCGGGGCTCTTCGCACATCGCGATCTGGAGCCTGGGGGCTACGTTTTGATGGTCGGCACGCAGGAGCCGCGCAAGAACCATGATTTCACCTATCGGCTCTGGCGCGAACTGGCTGCGCGCCGCGACCATATCATGCCGCTGGTCTGGGTCGGGCAGCCCGGCTGGTCGATCGGCCCGCTGCTTGACATGGTGCGCGCGGACCCCGGCTTGCCGCATGGCGCGATCCGCATCCTCGATGATGTCGACGACGCCGAGTTGCAGGCGCTCTATGCGCATTGCCGCTACACGATCTACCCGTCCCATTACGAGGGTTGGGGGCTACCAGTTGTCGAGTCGCTTTTGCATGGCAAACCCTGTCTGACATCGGATGCGCCCGCCTTGATCGAGGCGGCGGAGGGCTGCGCGGAGGCGATCGGGCTTCTCGAGGGCGAGCGGTGGCTTGCCCGGGCCGAGGCGCTGATGGAGGACGAGGCAGCCTATCGCGCGGCCTGTGCGCAAGCGGAGCGGTTCACGCCGCATCGATGGGCCGATTTTCGAGAGGCGCTCACCGCCGGGTTCGACGCGGCCGGCGATGACACCTCCACGCGTGACCCTGCATGGACCCAGCAGAGGCGCCAGCCGATCCCCTATCGCGAGGATGCCGCATGAAGATCGCAGCTTTCGGTCATTACCCGATCCACCGCCCGCTGCATGGCGGCCAGCGCCGGGTCGCGGCCATCGCCCGGCAGGCGCGCGCGGCGGGCCACATCTTTCGCTACGTCCCGATCTACTCGACGCGCGGCTATCCCGACGGCTCGCCCGATGAGCGCCGCACGGCGGTGCCGGAGGCGTTGCTTTCGCGTCTCCACGATCCGCAGCGCCGCGAGGATCTTCATATCTCCGACACGCTCAAAGATCGTCCGCTGATCGAAGGGTTGATCAGGGAACTGCGCGATTTCGCCCCCGATGCGGTGCAGTTCGAACATCCGTGGCTCTATCCGCTATTCGCCGAGGCGTTGGACCGCGATCCGGTCTTGCGCCGCGCCCGGCTGAGCTATTCCGCGCATAATGTCGAGGCCGCGCTGATCGATCCGCATTGGCGCGCGGAGGCTGAGGCGCTCGAGGCCGCGCTCGTAGCGAGGGCCGATCTCACCATCGCCGTCTGTGAGGCTGACGCGCGCCATTTTGCCGGTCTGCCGGGTGCGACAGAGGTCGTTGTCGCGCCAAACGGCTGCTGGGCGCCAGATCCCGAAACGGTCCCGTCCGCGCCGCTCGACGGACCCTACGCGCTTGTCGCGGGCTCCGCCCATCCGCCGAACGCGCGCGGCTATTGGGCGTCTTTCGGCGAAATTCCCGGCTTCCTGCCACCGCGTAACCGCCTCGCCGTGGCAGGCGGCATGACCCATCTGATCACCGCCGACGACCGCTTCCGCCGCTATGCGCAGATGAATGCGGAATTCGTCGCGCCCCTGGGTGTGGTGGCGGAAGAAGCCCTCACCGGTCTTCTGCATCACGCCCGCGCCATATGCCTGCCGATCACCGAGGGCGGCGGCACCAATCTCAAGACCGCCGAGGCGCTTTTGTCGTGCAAACCAGTGGTCGCGATGCGCCCCGCGATGCGCGGGTTCGAAGAGGCGGAACGCCTCAGCGGCGTGCATGTCGCAGACGACCCGGAGCAGTTCCGCCGCCTGCTGCGCGATGCCATGACCGGCGCGATCGGCTCGGAGCGCCGCCCAGAAGAGGTGGCGCAATATGGCTGGCCCGCGCAGCTCGCGCCACTGATCTCCCGTTATGAAAGTCTCGCCGCATGAAAGATTTACCGCCGCACCGCGTCGCCTTTGCCGATCCCGATCTCGCCGCGCAGACGCAGGCCACTCCGGTCGCGATAGACACCTTGTTCCAGACCTATCTCGGACGCCCGGCGAAAGAGGGGGCGCAGAGCGCGTTGAAGGAGCGGCGCGCGAGCGTGGCCGATGTCGAGCGAGAGTTGCGGGGATCGGAGGAATATCTCCGCAAGGCGCGGCTGCTGCGCGATCACGATCGCAGCCAATATGATGGCGCGATGCTGTATATCGCACCTGCGCGCGTGGTGTTCTGTCCGATCGCGAAGGTCGCCAATACGTCGGTCAAGGATTGGGCGCTGCGGCTTGTGGGCGACGGAAGGCCCGAACCCGGCATGTCGCATTACTGGCTCGATTCCGGGCAAAGCCGGATGCAGGCGCGCCATTGGGCTTTCGCCGCGCGCGACCGCGTCGATCATGCGCGGGACTGGGTCTCGGTCGCGCTGCTGCGCGATCCCGTCGACCGGTTGGTCAGCTGTTACTGCGACAAGTTCGGGCGCAACCGAATGCAGGACTCGGTGCTGCATCATACGCGCCCGGTCTATGCGTTTTTCGCGCGCGGGGGCGATTCAGACCGGGAGATGATCGAACGCGGATTGAGCTTTCGCCAGCTCTGTTTCTACATCAACGCGACCGCGCGCGAGGTGCAGGACAGCCATTGGGCCGCACAATGGAGCTACCTGCAAAATCGGCGCTGGGACCGGCTGTTCGCGCTGGAGAAGATCGAGAGTTTCGAGAATTTCATGCGCGATCGCTTGCCGGAGGAGCTTCGCGACATCCGGTTGGGGCTGACCAATGCCGCGCAAAAGGCGCGCGGGCGGTCGTCCCATAATCTCTCCGATGCGCTTCCGGGGGAGTGGATGGGCGCGCGCACGCCGCCCTATGAGGCGTTCCTTACAGACGATATTCGCGGCTTCATCGGCGATTACTACGCGCTCGATGTACGGCTGCATGCGCAGGCGCTTTCCGAGAGTTGAGCCGCGATGGCCCCGCCGATCAGTCGCCTTCGGCCGGAATGCCAAGAAGCGTGATCGCCACCCCCAAAGCAGCGAGCGACCAGAACGCGTAGCGCTTCGTGCCCTCGGTCTGCAGCGCGGCGAGCACCGCTTGCAGCGTGTAATAGCCCGCGAAGGCGCGCGACGCGTAGGAGATGATCTGGAACAGATCGGTCGTCCAGGTCAGCGCGATGCCTGCGCCGATCAACACCGGATAGGCCGCTTTTTGCGGGATCTTCCCGCGCGAAAACTCCGCGATCAGGCCGCCCGCGCCCCCGGTATCGGCCACGGCGGCGGAAAATTGCGCCGCCAGCGCTGCGGCCACCAGCATCGCGGGCAGGATCGGAGCGACGACGCGCATCATGTCGATGATCGCGGTCTCGGTCAGGTTATGGGCGTTGGGCGTGAAGATGTAAGCCAGCAGCGCGATATAGACCATGTAGATCGCCGTCGCGAGCATCTGCGCCCATTTCATCGCGGCGACCCGGGTGTCGGCATCGTAGCTCTTGCCCAGATAGCGCGCGGTCTCGAACCCTTGAACGGTCACGATCAGGCCGAAGAGCAGTCGCAGCGAGTCCCACGGGCCCAGCGTCGGTGCATCGACCACCAGATCGCCGGCGACGGCCACCTTGCCGAAATAGACCGCCAGCCCGAGGATCAGACCGGCGATGATCGCGAGCTTGAGCGCGACCGAAGCATATTCCATTTGCTCGAGCCGTTTGAACCCGCCGGAGAACCCGGCGATGGCGACGATGGCGAGCATTGCCGTGGTTACCGCGCGTGCCGCGAAATCCGTGTTCCACGGCGTGAGCGAGACGGCGAAGGCTCCGAACAGATTGAGGTAATAGGCGACCGAGATGACATAAGCGAAGGCGAGCGCCAGCTGCGCCACCTCTTCGATACGTTTGATCACGGCGGTGTCGGGCACCTCCTCGGCGCGGATGTTGGCGCGCACGGCCGCACCGAAAAACCATCCCAGACCGCACAAAGCCGCCATCGCGAGCGGGGCGAAGCTGCCGTAGCGCACCTCTAGGATCGGCCCCAGCACCAGAAACCCCGAGCCGATGATCGAGGCCAACGGCGTCACCATCGCGCGCCATTTCGGGCGGTCGCGCAGTTGGGGCAGGAACATTGCGGCAAGGACGATCAGGGCGAGAAGGATAATGGCTGAGTCGAGTATCATGGTCTGTCTCAAATGGTCGGTTGCACGCAGCTAGCGCAGCAGGGGCAATTAAAAAGGGCCGCGTCAGACGCGGCCCTTCGCTGTGATCTATTCGGCGCAGTGATCAGAAGCCAGCCTTGATTTTCTCGAACTCGGCGAGCTGCTTTTCGCGCAGTTCCGGCGAGTTCGGCGTCTGGGCGAGGATCGGCGCGTTGATCTCGGTCAGGCCCGCCGTTTCCAGCTGTTCCGGCGGGATCAGCTTCATCGCTTCGGTGTTGGTGTGACCGTAGCCGATCTCGTCGACGAGAACCGGGCCCGCCTCGGGGCGAAGCCATGCGTTCATGAAATCGTAAAGCTTCTCTTCCGAGCCGGGACCGTCCTTGAGGTTCACGAAACCGCAGAACCAGGTCGACGAGCCCTCTTTCGCCTCGCGCTGGAAGGCGACCGGGTAGTTGTCGTCCTGCAGATAGGCGACGCCGTCATTCCATGACCACGCGACCAGCACTTCGCCCGAGGCCATCAGCTGCGCCTGCTGCGAGGGGTCGGTCCAATAGGATTGCACGTTCTTGTTGGCTTCACGCAGCCAGTCGGCGGCGGCCTGGAACTGTTCGTCGGTGACATTGGTCCAGTCGGTCACGCCGGTCGCGAGATAGGCCAGCGCCCAGACATCGTCCGAGCTGTCGGGCAGCGAAGTGCGACCCGCATATTTCGGATTGATGAAGACATTGAGGCTCGCCACATCTTCGGCCGGGACCTTGTTGGGGTTGTAAGCGATCGCGGTCGCGCCCCAGTCGGTCGGCAGATACCAGACGTTCTTGTCGTCATCGACGAAGATCTTCGAATTCAGATACTTGGGGTCGATATTCTTGAACTCCGGGATCTTCGAGACGTCCCACGGTTCGATCAGCCCGGCATCCTTGTATTTCGAGATCATCTGCGAACAGGGATGCGCCGCGTCTGCTTTGAAGCCCGAGGCGAGTTTCTGATAGGCCTCGTCGTCATCGCCGAAGAAAGCGTAGGTCGGGCTGTCGCCGTATTTATCGATATAGGGCTGGAAGAGGCCGGGGATTTCGAAACCGGCCCAATCGAAGATGGTCAGGTCCGGATCGGCGGCACGGGCCGGGGCGCTCAGCGCGGCCACGGCAATCCCCGCCAGAAGGAGAGCAGAAGTCTTCATTGCATATTCCCTGTTTTGTGTTCGTTTTGTGAAAACGCTAGAGCGGCTTTTTCGCCCTCGCAAGAGGCATTTGCACGGCAGATAGGCAGGAGCCCTGCGGCAAAGTGTGGAAAAGCCTCGACGCGGAGGGGCGTTGCGGAAAATTTGGGCGCGACTGAACCGGATCGGGCGCGGCGCGTAGGGAAAGGGAGGCAAAGGAGACGAGCATGAGTGACACCCCCGTCCTGTTATGGCTGCGGCGCGACTTTCGATTCCACGATCACGAGGCGATGGCGGCGGCCGCGAAGACCGGTGCCCCGGTGATCCCGGTCTTCATCCATGACGATCAGGTCGAAGCCTTGGGGGCGGCGGCGAAATGGCGGCTCGGTCTTGCTGTGGAGGTATTCGCGGACAGCCTCGCGGAGAAAGGCTCGCAGCTGATCCTGCGGAAAGGCGCGCCGCTGAAGGTCCTGCGCACCTTGATCGAGGAGACGGGGGCGGGCGCGGTCTACTGGTCGCGCCGCTATGACAAGCCGGGCCGGGAGACCGATACGGAGGTGAAATCCACGCTTTCCGAGGAGGGTATCGAGGCCAAAAGTTTCACCGGTCATCTCTTGTTCGAGCCGTGGACCGTCGAGACGAAAACGGGTGGGCCCTACAAGGTCTATACGCCCTATTGGAACGCGGTGAAGGGCACGGACATCCCGCCGGAAGTTAAGACAGTGTCTGAGCTTCGTGCTCCAAATAACTGGCCGAAAAGCGAAAAGCTGGACGGCTGGAAGATGGGCGCGGCGATGCGGCGCGGCGCGGCCATCGTGGCGAAGCATGTGAATGTCGGCGAGCGTGCCGCGCAGTCGCGTCTGTCGAATTTCCTGCGCGATCGCCTCTCGGACTACAAGACGCAGCGCGACGTGCCCGCCTCGGGCGGCACCTCGGGTCTGTCGGAAAACCTGACCTATGGCGAGATTTCTCCGCGCACGATCTGGCACGCCGGGTATCGCTACATGAGCGAGGGCAATCAAGGCGCCGAGACCTTCCTGAAGGAGCTCGTCTGGCGCGAATTCGCGTGGCATCTGTTCTTCCACTGGCCCGACATGGCCGAGCGCAATTGGCGCGAGGAATGGAACGGCTTCGACTGGCGGCGCGACAATAACGACGCCGAGGCATGGCGGCGCGGCATGACCGGGGAGCCCTTCGTCGATGCGGCGATGCGCGAGATGTATGTCACCGGCACGATGCACAACCGCGCGCGGATGATCGTGGCCTCCTATCTCAGCAAGCACCTGATGACCGATTGGCGGGTGGGCTTGCGCTGGTTCGAGGATTGCCTGATCGATTGGGACCCGGCGAGCAACGCGATGGGCTGGCAATGGGTGGCCGGGCCTGGGCCGGATGCGACGCCCTATTTTCGTGTGTTCAACCCGGAGACGCAGCTCGAGAAATTCGACAAGGACGGGCGTTACCGGAAGGACTTCATCGCCGAGGGACAGGCCAACCCGCCCGAGACGGCGACGGATTATTTCGAAGCGATCCCAGAGATTTGGCAACTGTCGTCGGATCAGGATTACCCCGAGCGGCTGATCGATCTGAAAGAGGGGCGCGCGCGCGCCTTGGCCGCGTATGAGCAGCACAAAGGCTAGGTTGTCGCGGTAATTGAGAGCCTCAGATCAAGGCTTCGGACGTCGCCTTGATCCGGGTCTCGCGGCCCATGAAATCCAGCAGCAGCCAGACCCGTTTCTCGGCATCGACCTTTTCGACCGTGGCCACGAAATCCGCGAAGGGGCCGGTCGCCAGCGTGACCTCGTCGCCGGGCGCGTATTCCGGCAGCGGCTGCAGCTGGTCCTCCGCGTCGCAGCGCGCACGCAGCGCCTCGATCATCGCATCGGAAACCGGTGTCGGGCGCCCCGCGAGCGCCACGAGCCGCGTGATCCCCTGCGTGCCGTTCACCGCGCCCAGACGCGCCGATTTCTCCTGTTCGCGCACAAAGAGATAGCCCGGAAAGAGCGGCGCACTGCGGGTCACGAACTTGCCCGACTGGCGATGCGTCGTCTCGACCATCGGCAGGAAAATTTCGAACCGCTGCCGCTCCAGATTACGCCGGGCGATCGCGGCGCTGTTGGGCTTGAACTGGGCCACATGCCACGCGCGAGCCGGGCTTTGATCGGTCATGAAAGGGCTTTCTGTTCAATCGGATTACGCCCGTATTGGCTGAGGGATCGGGCGCGGAAAGTCAATCAGACAAGGCGAGCCTGCGCGAAAACGTGCGCGCTTAGGTTGTCCGTTGTGAAGTTAACCTTGCGTTAGGGATGCCTGTGCCAGGCTCGCGGAGGGCAGAAAATCTGCCGCTGATTTGGGGAGGACATACATGATCACTCCGGTTCTTCTCGCGGGCGGATCGGGCACGCGGCTCTGGCCACTGTCCCGGCGCAGCTACCCGAAGCAATTCGCAGAACTGACTGGCCCCAAGACACTGTTTCAGGCCACGGCCGAACGGCTGTCGGGCGAGGGTTTCGCGCCCCCCGTGGTCCTGACACAGTCCGATTTTCGCTTCATCGCGACGGAGCAGCTTGCCGATACCGGGATCGACCCGGGCGCGGTGATGCTCGAGCCCGAGGGCCGCAACACCGCGCCCGCCATACTCGCGGCCGCGCTTTGGGTCGCGCAAAAGGCCGGAGAGCAGGCGCTGATGCTGGTCGCTCCGTCGGATCATGTCATCGCCGATCCAGACGCGTTTCGGCACGCGATCGCGGCGGCGGAGCCCGCGGCGCGGGCAGGGCAGCTGGTGACTTTCGGCATCACACCCGACCGTGCGGAAACGGGGTATGGCTATCTCGAGCCCGGTCGCGAGGCAGATGCGCAGGGCGTGGTGCCTTTGGTCCGGTTCATCGAGAAACCCGACGTCGCGCAGGCCTGCGCGATGTATGAGAGCGGGGATTACCTGTGGAATGCCGGGGTGTTCCTGTTTTCGGCAGGGGCAATCCTCGCCGCAGCCCGAACCCATGCGCCGACGGTTCTCGCTTCGGTTGAAACGGCCTTTGCCGCGGCGCGCGCCGATCTGGGATTTCTGCGCCTCGATCCGGAGGCATGGTCTGAGGCGCCCGATATCTCCATCGATTACGCGATCATGGAGCGGGCAAAGACCGTCTCCGTAATGCCGGTGCAGGCGGGCTGGTCCGATCTTGGCGACTGGGAGGCGGTGCGTCGTGCTCATGCCTCCTCGCGCCCTGATGGGATGACGCTCTCGGGGCCTGCGACCGCGATTGATTGTCGCGACAGTCTGCTACGCTCCGAAGATCCGCGTATCGAGATGGTCGGGATCGGGGTCGAGGACGTGATCGCGGTGGCGATGCCCGATGCGGTTCTTGTCGCGCATCGCTCACGGGCGCAGGATGTGAAGGCGGCGGTGAGTGCGCTCAAGGCGCGAAATGCCGCGCAAGCCACGGATTTTCCACGCGATCACAGGCCCTGGGGCTGGTTCGAGAGCCTCGTGACCGGCGACCGATTTCAGGTGAAGCGGATCACGGTCAAGCCCGGCGCGGCGCTCAGCCTGCAAAGCCATCACCACCGGGCGGAGCATTGGATCGTCGTACAGGGCACCGCGCTGGTGACGCTGGGAACCGAGACCCGTCTCGTGACGGAAAACGAATCCGTCTACATCCCGATCGGCGAGACTCACCGGCTCGAAAACCCCGGCAAGCTGCCGATGGTGCTGATCGAGGTGCAGACCGGCGCCTATCTGGGCGAGGATGACATCATCCGCTACGAAGACGTCTACATGCGCTTGGCCGGCGAATAGCGGCCAATTCGGCGGTGCACCGCCACCCGTCCGTGCAAATCTGCGACAGCTCCTTAAGAAAGCGTGAATTCGCGTTTCGGAGGAGTACGACTCTCTGCTAGGTCTCCGATTGATTGTGACCGAGCCGGATTTTTGCAGACATGTTGGTGCGCCCTTACCGCTCCCGTTTTCTATTCCTCGCGATGGCGAGCAGCGCCCTCGCAGGGTTCGGGTTTGGACCGGCCTGCGCGCAATCGGCGGACCGCGCGTGGGGCTATAACAGCTATGGCATCCCCGGCCTGATCGACATGCCTGTCGCGGGTAGCCGCGAGGATGCGGAGCTGGGCTTCAACGTCTTCACCTTCGCAGGACAAACCCGCGTCTCGGCCGCGTTCCAGATCACGCCGCGCCTGTCGGCAGGCTTCCGGTATTCGACGATCAAGAACTACTTGGGCGGCAGCGGCACACTCTACGACCGCAGCTTCTCGATCCAGTATCGTTTCCTCGACGAGGGCCGCTTTCGGCCCGCGATGGCCATCGGTATCAACGACATGACCGGCACCGGTGTCTATTCCGGCGAATATGTCGTGGCGACCAAGTCGGTCACGCCGAAACTGCGCGCGACGGCGGGGATCGGCTGGGGGCGGCTCGGGTCGAATAACGGCTTCGACAATCCGCTGGGCGTGCTGGGCGATCACTTCAAGACGCGTGGCGAGCGCACCGGGGCGCAGGGCGGGACTTTCCAGCCGCAGCAATGGTTTACCGGGGATGCGGCGCTGTTTGCGGGCGTCGAGTGGCAGGCGAGCGATCGGCTGCGTCTGATGGCGGAATATTCTTCCGACGCCTATACGCGCGAGGACGGCCCGACCTTCGATCGCAAATCCCCGATCAACATTGCGGCGCAATATAAGCTCAGCGACAACGCCTCGATCACGGCGGGCTATCTCTACGGCACCGATCTGAGCGTGCAGTTGAGCTATGCGCTGAACCCCAAACACAACGCCCATCCGAGCGGGCTCAATGACGCGCCGCCGCCGGTCGTGCCGCGCGCTGGTGTCGAGGCGGCACAAAGCTGGACGAACGATCCGGCCTATCTCGCGGCGAAACTCCGCCCGGGCTTGGCGCAGCAAGGCCTCGTGCTGGAAGGCGCGAAGCTCAGTGGTTCCACCCTCGCGATCCAGATCCGAAACGACCGCTACAACGCGCCGCCCGAGGCGATTGGGCGCGCGGCCCGCGTGCTGAGTGCGCAGGCCCCGGCGAGCGTCGACCGCTTCGCGATCACTCTGTCGGAAAATTCGCAGCCCGTCTCGACCACGACGATCCGCCGCGACGATCTCGAGGCCTATGAATTCCACCCGGTTGGCGGCGAGCTGATGCGGGCCCATGCGCAGATCGATGGAGCGCCCGCTCACCTTCCGGTTGCGCCCGGAACCTATCCCCGCTTTTCGTGGAATGTCGGGCCGTATCTGCGCCCGGGCCTGTTCGATCCCGACGATCCGATGCGCGCCGATCTGGGTGTCAGCGTCAATGCGCAATACGAGATCGCACCGGGCCTGCTGCTGTCCGGGCGCGTGAACCAGAAGGTGATCGGCAATCTCAATCAGGCGAACCGGCCCTCGGATTCGGTGCTGCCGCATGTGCGCTCGGATGCTTGGCTCTATTACAAGAATTCCGGCCCCACGGTTCCCGAACTGACGGGGGCCTATTTCTTCCGTCCCGGTCGCGATCTCTTCGGGCGTGTGACGGCAGGCTATCTGGAGCCGATGTTCGCGGGCGTCTCGACCGAGCTGCTCTGGGCACCCGAACACAGCCGTCTCGCGCTCGGGGCTGAGCTCAACCGGGTGCGCCAGCGCGGCTATGACCAGCGCTTCGATCTGCGCGATTACGAGGTCACGACGGGCCATCTGTCCGCCTATTACCAGTTCACCGACCAGTTCTATACGCAGCTCGATGTGGGCCGGTATCTGGCGGGCGACTGGGGCGCGACGCTGAGCTTCTCGCGCGTTTTCGACAATGGCTGGAAGGTGGGCGTCTATGCGACGAAGACCGATGTGTCCTCGGCAGATTTCGGCGAGGGCTCCTTCGACAAGGGCTTCATGATTACGATCCCGCTGCACTGGGCGACGGGTCAGACGACGAAGCAGCGCTATTCGACCGTGATCCAGCCGATCGTGCGCGATGGCGGGGCGCGGCTGGGGGTGTCCAACCGGCTTTACGGGATGGTGCGCGAGGATCAGCCCGCCTCCTTCGACGGCAATTGGGAGCGGTTCTGGCGATGAGATCACTGGTTTTCGGTGCGGCGCTGCTGGCGCTTGGGGGCTGTGCGCAGCTCGAAAATCTGAGCAATACCGTGACGCTCTCGGGCAGCCGTTCCGCGGGGCAGGGCGCGACTGCGCCGACTGCTACAGCTCAAGGCGAGGGCGTCGGCGTGAAAGTGGTGACGCAGACCGCTCCCGCGCGCGGTCTCGAAGTAGTCATCCCGTCTCGCGACGCCAATGCGACCCTGTCTCTGGCCGGGCGTAACGGCACGGTCGAAACCTGGCGCACGGATGACGACATCACGGTGTCCGTGGATCGTGGCGTGGTCGTTGCAACCAGAGGTTTAGGTGATGATCTGATGGCCGCGGATTCCGGGCCCACGCTCGCCGCCCTTCGCGGGACGAAGATCGGCGTCTATCGCAGGACCTACCGCTTCCTCACGGCGGACAACCACTCGGATTATGTCCTGCTTGGCTGCGAAATGACGACAGCCGGAAACGAAACCCTCGCGGGGCAGAATTTGCTGCGTCACGAAGAAAAATGCCGCAATCCGAAAATGACCGTCACCAATATTTATTGGACCAATAAAAAGGGACGGATCCAAGCCGGGCGGCAATGGGTTTCCCCTACTGTCGGGCAGATCGCGATTGGTGTGCTCAACTAAGCCGGTTGAACCGTTCGGGATTAATTAACCCTATGGTTCACCAAAAGATTAATATAAGATTATCATGTCTTACCTATCCCAACCTAATCGGAGGTTTCGATGACGAAGTTCTTTACCGGTGCCATTGCAGTGGCAGCTACTCTCGCTGGCGCCCTTCCGGGTGCAGCGCAGGATCTGCAAGCGCCGGCCAATCTCAGCCATGACGCGCTCGTCGCTTGGGCAAAAGCCAATAACGTTTGTGAAACGGCCGTTTCCGATGCCGTTTACAACGCCGACGGGAACGTCGCTGTGACTTGCACGCCCAAGGCGACGAAGAGCACTCTTAGCGGCGCCACCCCGGTCGCAGCGGTGATCATTGGTGTCGGTCTTGCAGCGGCTGCGATGGGCAGCGGCGGCGGTACCAGTGGTACCAACGGGACCAACGGCACGAACTGATCCGTTCGAGCCGAGAATAAGAAGGGCCCCGCATCTGCGGGGCCTTTTTGATTCGGGCTAAACCTAAGTCAGGGCAGAGAAACTGTCCAAATGGACAGCGGCTCCAGCAACTTTATTTCATGCCGATTCGCGCATCCTGTGATATGACATATTTGTGACGGGTATGAGGTGAATGGGGATTCACGCGATGCTTACGGGACTCGCAATTTTTCCTCTCGCGGCTCTGGTGTGGATGATGCTCTGCGAGAGTGTTGCACCTATGCAGGACGAAGCGCCGTATCGCGAGGTTGCTAAGTAGGGACCGCTTGGGCCGGTTACGGCCCCGGCGAGGTGGTGACGAGCGCCGATCCGCGCAGGATAGGTAAGACTCAATGCGCCAATCAGCGCTCGGCGCCACCTGAAAAGATACACGCAGACATGCTGCGCCACCTTGAGGCCCGAGTTGATAAGGGCCTATTTGCGTTAGATTTTTACCCGTTCACGGCGGGAAGTGGCCATCGCGCGACGCAATTTGCTGCCAAGCGCGACGCGGCGGTAGATCAGCATGTAGCAGACGAAGACCACGCCCACGCCTGCACCGAGGGCTGCGGGGGAGGTCGCGCTGAGCACAGTGATGGAACACGCGATCAAGCTGAGCGACCAGAGCACAACCGAGGTGATCGGATTGCGCATCTCCGGGCGTCCGAGCGACTCGGCGATTCGTTTCGCGCGGCTGCGATAGACGAGGCTGTGGAGATGCAGGCGGTCCGCAGCCCCAGGATGCGTGCCGTCTCGCTTCATGCGACGGCGAATGGAGACCACGGTTTCGATCCACGGATAGGCGAGTGCGAGTACGGCGATCAGCGGGGAAATCTCATGATTTCGGGCGGGTAGGACAATACCGATCACCGCGAGCACGAACCCCGTCGCATAGGCCCCGGCATCGCCGTAAAACAGCTTGCCGGAGGGGAAATTCATCACAAAGAACCCCGCAATCGAGCCGATCATCAGCAGACAAATCGCGAGGATCGGTCCGTCATTGGTCTGTCCGGCGATCACCGCGAAGGCGGAGAAAACAATGATCGCGGAGCCGGAAGCGAGCCCGTTCACGCCATCGATGATGTTGAGCGAATTGGCGATCCCGCCGATCGCGATGGCGCTGAGCGCGATGCCGAAGGCCGGGTAGTGGAGCAGCACGTAGTCGAGGCCGGGAATATCCGAGCGATGAATATGATAGCCGGATACGAGGCAGAAGATCAGCCCGGCGCACACGGTGGCGATCAGGCGCCACTTGGCGGAGACTTTCTTGGTGATGTCCTCGATCGCGCCGGAGCCGAAGGCGGGAATGGCGCAAAGACAGATCGTCCACCAGAGCGCCTGCGTCTGCGCATCGAGCGTCAGGCCGGCTGCCAACGCGCCTGCGAGGAGCGCAAAGCCCCCTATGCGCGGAGTTGGAGCTGCGTGGATTTTCTGGACACCATGATCGCCGTCGAGCGTGAGTTTGCCATGAAAGCTCTTGGTCGCAACGATCAGGACCGCCATTAACAGCGACGCAACAAAAGCTGTCACAACATACTCAAGACCAATCATACACTGCCCCCCGGCAATAAAAATCATTATCGCGGCGGCAAATCTTAATATTTTGCTAACGCGATAGAGTGAAAAATACTGAAAATCGTACGAATACCGTCGATAGAGAGATACTTAACTTTGTTCCCGGGGGTCAACGTCCTTTCACACGCCGTAGGCGAGTATTCGCGACAGCGCATCATCACCTCTACGTGAGGTCCGGGGTGACGTAGCGTCGCCTGAACGGTGTCACGAACGCGATGAAATCAATCCGGTTTCACGCTGTGCGCTGCTCGCCACAAGGTTGAAAGGCTTGGCGGACGATTCATGCCGAAGTATGAATGGGCGGTTGAAAACAGCGACAGCTTCTCTATTCAGAGGCGCTAGATGAAGCCCGTCTCAGGTCCCTTGGCCGAGGAATGGGTGGCAGGCATAGGTAACGAGGCTCAGGAGGGCACGATGGGGGCAATGACGAGGATTTTCGCGGCGCTTTGCGCGTTGCTCTTTTTGGCCTCCTGCGACACCTCGACCACAAATTTCCCGGTCAACACCCGCAATGTCAGTTCCGTCGAGGATCCGGCGGCGGGCGATGTCGCGATCGTTCGGCTCAGCCTCGCCAATGTTGCCACTTTTGGTGCGCCGTCCGATCTGAGCGGCGGACGCACGACGCTGCCCTCGAGCGACTACTGGAACTATCGGATCGGGCCGGGCGACCTGCTCGATATCGTGGTTTATGAACATCCCGAGCTGACCTCGCCCGCGGGTTCGACCCGGACGCCCGCCGAGGGTGGTCTGCGAGTCAATTCGGACGGCACCTTCTACTATCCCTATGTCGGCAACGTGCGCGCCGCGGGCCGCACGCCGGAGCAGGTGCG
>NZ_MPZQ01000019.1:0-29960 GCF_002020045.1 Thioclava sp. F28-4
CCATGCGCCCTCATATCGTCGTTCAGTTGGCTGGTGCGCCGCCTCTGCGCATCTTTGCCTCGATAGCCCGTTTCGTCGTTAGGAGCCCGCGCGAAGCCAGGAAAGACCGAGTCACAAATGCGGTCGATATGAAGAAGTTGCTTCGCGTAGCAGACATCGGTGTAAAGTGCAGCGAGCGACCGCATTCCTGAAGGTTTTTCGATGCGGGCCGCGGCGCGACGTGGGCGGCCGGGAGGCGGCGGCCCGCGTTGACAAACCTCGGAAGGAGGAAGCCGCGGGGGGCTTGGATAACCCTATGGGGAAAATGCGTGGGCGGTCGGGGCAGCGGCTGCATCCGGGGTGCGAGTGATGGCGAGCCAAATGCCTGATACGGTCGCAAACGCGCCGGTGATCCCGACAAAGCTGTGCGTTTCTGAGCGTCTGCCGGCTTTGGCCGCGCTGTAAACGGGAGCGCACAAGCTATTTGGACCGGATCAGCGGATTGTAGCCGGTGCTGCTTCGTGTCGGATGAGGGGCGATATGTCATGCGGCCTGCTCCTTGGATGGCGCACGTGCCATCGGTTTCTGGCCGCGCCGGAAGATTTCGACGATGCGCATTGGTCCGCCGCAGCAGGGGCATGGCTCACGCAGGGTGAGCGGGGTGATCTTGGTCTGCGGGTCCGGCACGGCGACCTGTTGAGACCGCTGGACGCAGAGCAAAGCGCGGATTCTGGTGATGTTGGCCTTGCGGGCGGAGCTGGAGAGCAGCCCGTAGTGCCGGATGCGGTGGAAGCCGTCTGGCAGGACGTGGATCAGGAAGCGGCGGATGAACTCCGGCGTGGCCAGCCGCATGACCTTTTGCCGGTCGCCGGATTTGATCCGGTAGTCCTTCCAGCGGAACGCGACGGTATCGGCATCGGCGCTGACCAGGCGATTGTTCGAGATCGCCACCCGGTGGGTATAGCGACTGAGATAGGCCAGCACAGCCTCGGGTCCTCCGAAGGGTGGCTTGGAATAGACCACCCATTCGTTCTTGCGGAACGGGGCGAGCCAGGCGGCGAAGGCTCCCGCGTCAGCCAGTCCGGCGAGGTCACCGAAAAAGTTGAGCGCGCCCGTGCGATGCAGGTCGAGAAAGTCCTCGATGAACAGCCGCCGGAACAGCCGCGACAGCACCCGCACATGCAGGAAGAAGCCCGGGCGGTGGGAGACCCACCGGGTGCCGTCGGGCGACAGGCCGCCGCCCGGAGCGATCATGTGGATGTGGGGATGATGCATCAGCGCTGAACCCCAGGTGTGGAGCACGCTGGTCATTCCAACCCGGGCGCCGAGGCGCCTGGGGTCGGCCGCGATGGTCATAACGGTTTTGGCCGAGGCGCGGAACAGGAGACCGTAGACCGCCTTCTTGTTCCAGTAGGCGATCTGGGCGATCTCCGCTGGCAGGGTGAAGACGATGAGGAAGTATTCCACGGGCAGCAGGTCTTCGGCCCGCGCCGCCATCCAGTCGCGCGCCGCCGGTCCCTGACATTTGGGGCAATGCCGGTTCTTGCAGCAGTTGTAGGCGACATGGTGGTGGCCGCACTTGGCACAGCCCGCCACATCCCGCCGAGCGCCTCGGTCCGGCAGGCCTCGATCGCTGACATGACCTTCAGCTGGGTCAGGCTGACATGCCCTTCATTGGCCTGCCGCCACGCAGGACCATGGGCACGGAAGATGTCAGCGATCTCCAGCCTTGGCCGGAACACCGACCCCGGGGGCTACTCCAGTCCTCATCGCAGGGTCTCGTCCTGAAGCAGCTTCATCTGCTCGAAAGGGCTGACCGTGCCGCGGATCGTCTTCGTCGCCACATGGGTGTATCGTGCCGTCGTCGTCAGCTTGGCATGCCCGGAGCAGCACCTGGATCACCCGCACATCAGTGTTGGCCTCGAGCAGATGGGTGGCGAAGCTGTGTCGCAAACTATGCAGTGTCGCGGCCTTCTTGATGCCCGCCATATGCTTGGCCGAGGTGAACGCCCGGTTCAATTGTCGTGGCGACAGCGGGTTGATCTTGGGCTTACCGGGGAACAGCCAGCCCTCAGGACGGGACTCGCGCCAATAGTCCGGCAACAGATCCAGCAGGCTGGGCGAGAGCATGGCTTTGCGGTCACGCCCGCCCTTGCCGTCATCGGCATGGATCAGCATCCGGTCGCTGTCGATATCCTTGACCTTCAGGTTGCAGACCTCGGATGCGCGGAGCCCCGCTCCGTAGCTGATCCCGAGCGCTGCGCGATATTTGAGCCCAGGGCCGGGCACGGCGGCCATCAGATCGGCCACTTCCCCGACGCTCAGGACAATGGGCAACTTCCGGGGATTGCGGTGGAACTGCATGAAGCGCTTCATCTCGTCGCGACTGCACGTTACGCCGAAGAAGAACCGCAGCGAGATGATGCGCACGTTGAAGGTGCTGGCGGTCACCCCCTCTTGGGTCATCTTGAGCTGGTATGACCGCAGATCCTCCGGCGTGGCGGTGTCCGGCGGCCTCCCGAGGAAGGACGCGAAATGCTTCACATTCCGAATGTGCGCCTTCTGCGTTTTCTCGCACAACCCGCGGATGTTCATGTCCTCGATCATCCGCTGGCGCAGCGGGGTGGTGTTCTTCTCCTCCATGGGAATCTCCTGTCTGACGGTGGGAAGCCCCCCATCGTCAGCCCAGAAAGCTCAGCCACATAGAAAAACGCGGAAATGACGGGCAACGCCAGCCACGAGCGCCATTGCCGCGGAGCGGCTTAGTCCTCCCGCCCTTCGTCCGCGGGGACTGAAACGGTCCTAACCAGACATTCGTTGTCCTCGTCGGCGCTGCCGCGCAGCTTCTCCGAAGCGGTCTTCTGGGCCCGCCGCAGCACCTTTCCGGCTCCTATAGAAGCTCTGCGGGACAAGCCTGCCGATCGCAGCATTCACTCGATCTGTGCCGCAAGGGCGAAGGATTTTGCAAGGGCGCTGGAATTGGATTTTTGCTGCAGTATCGATGAAGGACTGAACAAGAAAAGGAACGGCTGATAGTAGGTTGTGCTGAGCCGACTATTCTGTTGCCCCATCGCTTCGGAGACTTCTCTCAAAGCAGTTCGATCGACGGGCATTCCGGGCCAACGCCATGGCCCGGAGCCATCAGGAACGGTTCAGATCAGGGCTTGTAGGCCGCGTCTTTTTCCCAACCGGCGAAACCAGTTTGCAGAACTACGACGTTCGTTCGACCCGCCACCCGCAGGGCAAATGCTGCTTGGGCGGACAGACTGCCGGTGTTGCAGAAGAGGACTGTCATTCGATCCTCGGGGATCTCGTCAATCCGGTCCAGCACTTCGCGCCATTCGATATTGATGGAACCGGGAATCGTGGCAGCGTCGAACTGCTCTGCGTCGCGTGTGTCGACGAAAAGCGCCGTTTCAAAGACGGCCTGGTCGATCTGTTGCGGTAGTATGATGCCAGCCTCATACTCCGAAAACATCATGTATTCCTGCATAGCCTCGATGGCCGCGTCCTGCGCCAAAATGGGAGTGGAATAGAGGCAAAGCGCGACAGTGGCCGCGCCAAGAATGTGGGACAGTTTCATCTGGGTGCTCCTTGGTTTTCGATCTTATTCGGTGACTTGTGCTTGCAGCTCCGCAAGGAACGCCTCGATGCGTCGGGCATTGGCGCCACGGTCGATCTGCCCAAGGCGCGAGCGTGACCGCATGTCGATGCGGCTGCCTGTCTCGATGTCGGTGACCCGAACTGCCACCTCGTCCTCGAAGCCGAAGACGCGGCTTCGGGCGATGGCTTCGATTTGGTTTTCCGCAGGATCGGCCGAGAGAACCTCCCAGCCATGCGTTTCGACAAGGGTCAACGCCTCTGCGAATGCATCCTCGACCGGGATCGGAAGATCCAGCGGGCGCACGTCAGGATAGGCGGAGCGTTGTGGCTCGGCATTCTGCGCAGGGTAGTCCGTTGGGGTGGCGGTGAACCAGTAGACCGGCGGGTCTTCGGTATCGGTCGAGATGTCGTTTATCGGCGGTGTCGTTCGAGCGGCGATTTCGAAAGCCACTCCGAGGCCTGCAACGGGTAAGGACAGGATCAGGCCAATCAGCGCAATGCTGGCACCGCGCCTCTTGCGGACAGCCCCCCGCCAAAGTCACGAGCGCTGCGACGACCCCCGCTAACGCCGTCCAGACACCCCACCCGGCGATGTCATAGGCTTGGGGCCAAGGCCATCCGCCCGCACGATAACCCCAGACGGACAAAGCAAGAAGCGCAAGGGACACAAGGCCGAGAAGGATCGCCGCAAAGCCAAGGCGTCGTGTTATGTTTTCAAGCATCTGTATCTTTCTGATCGGGGGCGGGATTTAAGCGGGCGTGCGTTTCCATGGATCAGCGAGCCTCCTGAAAGCCGAAAAGAGCACCTACAAGAGCTGTTCAAGAAAGGGCGCAGGTTCTCACGGATGCCGAGGATGTAGGTCATTTCTCTTTCTCCACCGCGATGCGTGGGTCGAGAGCTTGGCCCGAAGCTGGGCCGCGCAGGGGCTGGAGGAGCATCCTGTCGATCCAAAGGTCACGGCGCGTGCGGAACTGTTCGATCCCGATCTCCATGTCCTGATGCCCCCTTGCCGGTTGCGCGACATA
Source organism: Thioclava sp. F28-4 (assembly GCF_002020045.1). NCBI lineage: Bacteria > Pseudomonadati > Pseudomonadota > Alphaproteobacteria > Rhodobacterales > Paracoccaceae > Thioclava > Thioclava sp. F28-4. The sequence goes on from NZ_MPZQ01000019.1 coordinate 4,609, forward strand.
GGTGCCTAATAGCCGATCCCACCAAGGCAGGTTGAAGCCGTAGTTCGAATTGGTCTCACGCGGATCGATGGAATGGTGGACGCGATGCATGTCGGGGGTGACCACGAACAGGCGCAGCACCCTATCAACCGGGCGCGGCAGATCGACATTAGCGTGGTTGAAAAGCGCGGTCGCATTCAGGATCACCTCGAACAGCAGCACCGCGACCGCAGGCGGCCCGAGCGCCGCGACCACCGCCAATTTGATCCCCATCGAGATCAGGATTTCCAGCGGATGGAACCGCAGGCCCGTCGTTGCGTCGAAGTCGAGATCGGCATGGTGCATCCTATGCAGCCGCCAAAGTCCGGGAACCGCGTGGAACATGACGTGCTGAAGGTAGATCGCCAAATCGAGCACCAGCATCGAAACAAGGATGGCTGCCCAGGTGGGCCACTCCAGATTGTTGAACAGCCCCCAGCCACGATCCTCGGCCATGACGGCCAATCCGACTGCGAGGATCGGGAATGCCAGGCGCAGGATCACCGTATCCACAAAGACCAGGGCGATATTGTTCGTCCAACGGATCAAGCGCGGGATCTCTCTGCGCCGCCGGGGGGCCGCGACCTCCCATAGCGCCATCGCCGCCAATACGCCCAGGAAAGCGGCAAGTCGGATCGTCGGCTCAGCGGTGAGGATCGTTTCGGTCATGCGGTCGGCTTTGCTCTTGTGGCGCAGGCTGGGTTCGCTATCATTCAATTATTCGATTGAATGATGTAATATCCCGAGGCAGCCCATGTCAATTAGCCCGAAGATGACCCTTCTCGAAGAATATGCCCTTGTCGCGCGGGCCTTGTCGGCCCCCGCACGCCTTATGCTTCTTGAGCAGCTCGCCCAGAGCGAGCGCAGGGTAGAGGCGCTTGCGGAAAAAACCGGGCTCACTGTTGCGAACAGTTCGCAACATTTGCAGCAATTGCGGCGTGCTGGCCTTGTCACCAGTCGGCGCGACGGCAAGGCGATAATCTACAGGCTGACCGACGCGAGGACACTGACGTTGTTGGGGGTTTTGGGCGATGTGGCCGAAAGGAACCTCGCACAGGTTGGGGAGATTCTGCGCGGGCTATCAAACGGCGAAGACGCGCCGGAACCGATCAACCGCAACGAGCTTGCCGCTCGACTGAGTGAAGGGTCGGTGACCGTCCTCGACGTGCGCCCCGCCGACGAGTTCGCCGATGCTCATATCCCGGGCGCGCTCAACATGGCCGTGACGGAGCTGGGCAAGTTCCTGACGGATCTCGACCGAAACACCGAGATTGTGGCCTATTGTCGTGGTCCATACTGTGTCTACGCTCACCAAGCCGTGGCGTTCTTGCGCAAGAATGGCTTCAACGCTCGTCGTCTTGACGGCGGTCTGCCTGAGTGGCGCGAAGACGGTCGAGCCATTCAGGCAACATCCTGATCGACAAAGGCCTTATTCGATGTCGCTACGGGTCGACCTGACTATGTGATCGCACTGCATGCGAGGCCTTCAAAAATGCAATGACAATTCGCCCAGACTTCACATGAGATCTCATGATGGAAGCAACCTCCGCTTAGTGTCTGCTACCGGGTCGCCGTTCATGGACGGCCAGTTGCTGCCGTTGATACGCATGCCGGAGCGCTGCTCTACACCGCGACACACCTCGCGCAACTCTCTTGATACCCGCGCGCGCCACCGCCATTTTGCGTGCGGTAAGCGGCGATGACCGCATAGGGATGGACTGAGATGTTCGAGATTTGGGGGCCCATTCTGGCGGGGCTGGTCGCGCTGGTGGTCGGAGGCGAGCTTATGGTCCGCGGGGCGGTCCAGACCGCTGAGCGGATCGGTATCTCACCGCTTGTGATCGGATTGACACTGGTGGGGTTCGGCACCTCGACACCGGAACTGGTGACATCGGTTCAGGCCGGTCTGAGTGGATCGCCAGGCATCGCCTTCGGCAACGTCGTGGGCTCAAACATCGCGAATATCCTTCTGATCGCTGGCGTTTCTGCCGTTATTGCGCCCCTCGTTGTGGCGCGCGTCGCCCTGCGACGAGATGCGATGGTGATGCTGGTCGTCGCCGTGGTCTTCGCTGGGGTCGCGCCGTTCGCTCCGATGGGGCGGATCGCTGGAGTTGGATTGATCGCAGCGCTGGTCGGCTATTTGGGCTTCGTGATCCATCAGGAACGCCAGCACGCTGACCGCGGCGCGATCTACGACAAGACGGTGGCCCTTGCTGACGCGGATCCCGGCCTCGCGCCACCGCATGCACCTCACGGTATTCTCATGCCGCTGTTGCTCGCGTTCGCCGGATTGGGACTCGTGGTTTTCGGTGGCTCATTGCTGGTTGGTGGCGCCGTATCGCTCGCGCGGGCTTTTGGCGTCTCGGAAACGGTCATCGGTCTGACCATCGTGGCGATTGGCACCTCGATGCCCGAGCTGATCACCTCGATCGTGGCGGCGCTGAAGCGTCAGGGCGAGGTGGCTTTCGGAAATGTAGTCGGATCAAACATCTACAATATTCTCGGCATCGGTGGGACGACGGCGCTGATCGCCCCGTCGCGCGTGCCCGAGGAAATCGCGCGATTTGACGCCCCGCTGATGGTTCTTGTCTCACTCCTTCTGGTGGTCTTCGCGACCACCGGGCTACGGATCACCCGATGGGAGGGGCTGGCGCTAATCGCGGGCTACGGTATCTATCTTTGGAAGCTTTGGCCTTGAGAACGTTGGAGCCAAAGGTGAAAACTTTGAAATGTCGAACCCTGGGCGGGGCGGCGTCAAAATCTGAAAAAGCATATGGATCACGAACACCAGGCGCCTTGATAGCAATGCGATTATTGCCAGCGAATAGGGGATTTGGATGAACGAGGCGCGAAAGGATCACTGGGACCGGATCTACGGCAGCAAGAGTGACAGTGACCTCAGTTGGCATCAGGACGCTCCGGAGATCTCGCTCGAACTTGCCGAACGCGCCGGTGTGACGCCGGACACCCGGGTGATCGACGTGGGCGCCGGCACTTCGCGGGTCGTTGACGGCTTGATCGCGCGTGGCCTGCGCGACATTTCCGTTCTCGACCTCTCCCAGACGGCCCTCGACGCCCAGCGTGCCCGGCTTGGGCCGCGCGGCGCGGATGTGGAGTGGATCGTCGCCGATATCACGCGCTGGTCGCCCCAGCGGGTCTATGACCTCTGGCATGATCGCGCCGTGTTCCACTTTCTGGTCGACCCATCGGACCGGGATGCCTATGTGACGCGCCTGTCTCGTGCTCTGCGCATTGGGGGGCACGCGATCATCGCGACCTTCGCTCCTGACGGGCCGGAGACCTGCAGCGGCCTTCCCGTTCGTCGCTACAGTCCGGAGGCCCTTGGCGGTGTGCTGGGCCCCGATTTTGAGTTGGTGGCGAAACGGTTCCAGAAACACACGACGCCCTCAGGCAACCTGCAGTCTTTCCAGTTCAGCCTGTTCCGGAAGCTCCGCTGATCGGCCCCTGTGCAGCGGGGTCAGCCTATCGCGTCGTGATCGTCGGCGAGACATTCCGAGTGGTCGCGCAGCACCTCCAGCACCCGGCACTCCGAGGCTGTCCCACCCCGACATTCGCCGATCATCCGTTCCAGCTCGCTCCTGAGCGCCTCAAGCCGCGCGATCCGGGTCTCGACCTCGCGCAATTGCCGCCGCGCGATCGAATCCGCGGCCCCGCAATCGCGCGCAGGGTGATCCGACAGGTCCAGCAATTCGCGGATCGCCTCGAGCGGGAAGCCGAGCTGGCGCGAGTGGCGGATGAAGGCGAGCCGGTCGAGATCGGCATCATCATAGCGCCGCTGACCGCCTGCGGTCCGCCCCGGTTCGGGCATCAGGCCGATCTGCTCGTAATAGCGGATCGTCTGCACCTTGGTGCCGGTGCGGCGGGCCAATGTTCCGATCGTGTGCATGTCGCTCCCTTTCACGGCTACGTGAGGTCGAATTTCCCTCTTGAACCTATAGTTGCTGTAGCTCTTATCTTCTCCTCTGTCGAGAAATCGAGAGTGAGAGGATGGTATCGGATGACCGAGGCGAAAGACCTTCAGGAATGGCGCGTGACCGGCATGGATTGTGGCGCCTGCGCGGCGAAGGTGCGCGGCGCGGTCGAGGCTCTGCCCGGTGTGGACGCTGTCGAGGTCACACTGATGAACGAGCGGCTGCGGTTGCGGCTCGACACGGCCACTACCTCGCGCGAGAGCGTGGAGAAAGCGATCCGCCGCCTCGGCTATGGCGTCTCGGCCAAAGGGGCTGCGCCGGAAAAGCCCAAGGGCGGCTTCATCCTGCCTGACGGCGCTTTCCCCGGATCAGAGAAAAGCGCGGATGAGCCGGATAGCCCGGCCCAAAGCATGGATACCCGGCCTACCGATCCGTCATGGTATGCGACCCCGAAGGGCCGTTACCTGATCGCGACCGGGCTTCTGCTGGCTGCGGCATGGATGGTCGAGCTGTTGATCGGCGGGCCGGTCGCGCATTGGGCCTTCGTGCTCACGACCGTGATCGCAATTGCCCCTGTGACCAAGCGCGCCGCCCTGATGGCACGGGCGCGGATGCCCTTCACAATCGAAATGCTGATGAGCATCGCAGCGATCGGCGCGCTCTTCGTCGGTGCGGCGGAGGAAGCGGCGCTCGTGGTCTTCCTGTTCGCGGTGGGCGAGATGCTCGAAGGGCTTGCGGCGTCGCGCGCCCGCGGTTCGATCCGGGCGCTGGCCGATCTGGTGCCGAAGACCGCGCGGCTGGTTGTCGGCGACCGCATTCGCGAGGTTCCCGCCGACAGCCTCGCCATCGGCCAGATCGTGCAGGCCCGCCCGGGTGACCGCATCCCCGCCGATGGCAACATCGTCTCCGGCAGTTCGGGCGTCGATGAAAGCCCGGTGACGGGCGAGAGCGTGCCGGTCCTGAAAGAGCCCGGCGACGCGGTCTTCGCCGGAGCGATCAACACCGAGGGTGAGCTGCGCATCCGCGTCGAGAAAACCGCCGAAGACAACACGATCTCGCGCATTCTGCACCTCGTGGAGGAGGCCGAGAGCGCGCGCGCCCCGGTCGAGCGGTTCATCGACCGGTTCAGCCGCGTCTACATGCCCGCGGTTGTGGGCGTGGCGCTTCTCGCCGCGATCGTGCCGCCGCTGGCCTTCGGCGCGCCGTGGGAGACGTGGATCTATCGCGGCCTTGCGCTGCTGCTGATCGGCTGCCCCTGCGCGCTGGTGATCTCGGTTCCCGCCGCGGTTGCGGCGGGTCTCTCGACCGGGGCGCGCCACGGTCTGCTGATGAAGGGCGGCGCGGTGATTGAGACGGCCGCCAGAACCAGCCTCGTCGCCTTCGACAAGACCGGCACGCTGACCGAGGGGCGGCCGCAGATCACCGATCTTCTGCCGCTGAACGGGGCCGAGGCTGAGCTTCTCGCCACCGCCGCGGCGGTCGAGACCGGTAGCAGCCACCCGCTGGCACAGGCGATCCTCGCCCGGGCGGAGGCGGGCGGCATCGCGGTGCCGGAGGCGACCGAAGGCATGGCGATCCCGGGCCGCGGCGCGCGGGCCAAGATCGACGGCGAGGTCTGGAATGTCGGGGCACCGCGCCTCGCGACCGAAGCGGGCGTTCTCAGCGCCGCCGACAGCGCCACCGTCCGCCGCCTCGAAAGCGCGGGCAAAACCGTCGTCTGCGTCTTCACGCCCGGGCGCCTTCTGGGCCTGATCGCGCTGCGCGACGAGCCGCGCGCCGATGCGGCAGAGGCGGTCTCCGCGCTCAAGCAAATGGGGATTTCCTCGGTCATGCTGACCGGCGACAATCCGGTGACGGCTCGCGCGATCGCCGACGGGTTGGGCATCGAAGCCCGTGCCGGGCTGCTGCCCGAGGACAAGGTGACGGCAGTGCGCGATCTGGCCCGCGATGCGCATGTGATGATGGTGGGCGACGGCATCAACGACGCCCCGGCGCTCACCACCGCGCATCTCGGTATCGCGATGGGCTCGGGCACCCATGTCGCGCTCGAGACCGCCGACGGCGCGCTGCTGCGCGACCGCATCACCGATGTCGTCGAGCAGATCCGGCTGGCCCGCGCGACGATGGCCAACATCCGTCAGAACGTGGCCATCGCGCTCGGGCTGAAAGGGGTGTTTCTGGTGACGACGCTGCTCGGTCTCACCGGTCTCTGGATCGCGGTAATGGCCGATACCGGCGCGACGGTGCTGGTCACGATGAACGCGCTCCGCCTCCTACGGTTCAAGGCGGAGGCGCAGTAGGCCTGAAATCTCTGCTCAAGCGCTGGAGATTTCCTAAATCGACAAACCCCGTGCCGTTCAACCGGGCAGCCGAAAACGTTTGAGGCAACTCGGAGCTGGAGTGCCTACTCTTTCTTTGAAGGAAACCGCCGCGGTAATTTGTGGGATAGCGTGCCCTGAATGGCCGCTTCCAAACGATAGAGGCACCACTTTGTCTTTGTAGCGAACGACAGCTTTCCGCCCATTCTATTGAAAAAGTCTTTGTTGCAGTGCGGCAAGTCTTTCGATTCACTCGTCGATGAGGGGATGGGAGGATTTCGGGATGATGGGTCGGCAGGACGCTCCAGTGCAGCTGTTTTATGATTTCAATCTGGACCGTCATGTCCCGGCCGATCATATGCTGCGAGAGATCGATCTGTTCCTTGACGGCGACAGCCTGCGGGACGCGCTGCGACCGTTCTACAGCCACCTTGGCCGCCCCTCCATCGACCCCGAACTGATCATTCGGATGCTGGTGATCGGCTACGTCATGGGCATCCGATCCGAAGGACGCCTGTGCAACGAGGTTCACCTGAACCTGGCCTATCGTTGGTTCTGCCGGTTGGGCCTAGAGGGCAACGTCCCGGATCATTCGACCTTCTCGCGGCATCGCCACGCCAAGTTCCGCGAAAGCAACCTGCTGCGACAGGTGTTTGAAGCCACTGTGGAGTGGTGCCTGAAGGAGGGGCCGGTCTCCGGAAAGGGCTTTGCCGTCGATGCCAGCCTGATCTCCGCCGACGTGAACAACCACCTGCCCGGTATCGGCGATCTGATCGACTTGACCGTTCAACCCGACACGTGGCACGTTTTCGACCCTTCAAGCGGCGCGAACCTGTCGCTGGCCTAGCGTCGCCCGCGCCCCAAGCAAGGATGATCCGATGACGCCCCTCCCGGCCCTTTGCCGTGACGACCAAGCCAATGCGGCCTCGTTGCAATATCGACTGCAAATATTGCTATTACCTTGAAAAGGAACATCTCTACCCGCAGGAAAAGAAGTTCCGCATGTCAGATGCAGTTCTCGAAACTTATATGCGCGATCTGATCGCGGCGAGCGTCAAGGCGGGGCAGCGCGAGGTGCAGTTTGCCTGACCGGGCGGAGAGCCGACCCTGCTTGGCCTGCCCTTCTTCGAGCGCGTGGTCGCGCTGCAGCGCCACTATTGCCCCGTCGGCGTGACTTGCGCCAATCCGACAGACGCGCCGGTCCCGCTCTACGAACATCGAGCGAAATGCGGACTGCCTTTCCCCGGTTCCAATATCCACCCGAGGGCGGAATTGCGGCGTGGCATACGATGCGGCTGACGGAGGCCTGGCCAGGATCGCGACGGCATTGATGCGCTGGAGTTGCAAGAGGCCCTGTGGGCCTTTGAGGCGCGCGACAAGGCTCGGATCGGCACTTAGAGAGCTATGGCCGGAGGCGAGAACTCGGGTCACGCCAGCTTTACAAAGATCCAAACCTTTTAATTCGCGCGACTTCTGTCAAGATGCTGTGAGGTCGTCCAAAAACATTTCCGAGCCATGCCGCAAAACCCTTTGAGACAACAAGCCGAACGCCCCGCACCCTCCGACGCGCCACAGGCACGGGGCCGTTCGAGACGTAGTCACGCGCATTACATGCTGCTGGGCGGCGCGCTGCTCTTGGCCAGTCTTATGGCCGGGCCTTTGTCTGCGGCGGCACAGACGACCCAGCCGCTGCCCGAGCTGGCCTTGCCCAAGCCGATGCCCGCGCCGCCCATGACGGTGCTGCTTCCCGTTCCGGACGCGCGGATCACGGCGGCGATCTCGACATTGGATGATCTCAGTCAGGATATCCTCAAGCGAACCGGCATTCCCGGACTGGCGGTCGCTGTGGTTCATAACGGACGCACCGTCTATGCGCGCGGCTTTGGCAAGCGCGCCGTTGGAAGCCCGGAGGGCGTCGATCCCGAGACGGTCTTCCTTCTCGCCTCGCTGTCAAAGCCCGTCGGTGCCACCGTTGTCGCCACCCAAGTGACCGCAGGCCGCGTCAAATGGGACAGCCCGATCCACGATTTTCTGGCCGCCTTCAGTTTGGGCGATCCGTGGATCAACGAACATATCACCATCGCCGATCTCTATGCGCATCGCTCGGGCCTGCCCGATCATGCCGGAGACGATCTGGAAGATATCGGGTTCGACCGGAGCGAAATCCTCAAGCGGCTCGCTCTGCTGCCCCAAGGCCCATTCCGGGCGCAATACACCTATACCAATTTCGGCATTACGGCTGCAGCCCAAGCGGTGGCCACGGCCGCAGGCAAGGATTGGGCGCGCCTGTCGGAGACGGCGCTCTATGCGCCTCTTGGCATGGGCGCGACCAGCTCGACCCATGCCGATTACATGGCGCGGGACAATCGGGCCGCAAGCCATGTGCCGGGTGGCGATGGCTATGTGATCTCCGACAAACGCCAGCCCGACGCGCAAAGCCCGGCGGGCGGGGTCAGCTCCAACGCGCACGACATGGGGCGTTGGATGGCGATGGTGCTGGGCGGCGGTATGGCGGACGGGACGCGCCTGATCTCTGAAGAGGCGCTTCTGCCTGCAACCTCCCCGCAGATGATCCGAGGCGCGCCGATGGCGGTCTCTGCGCGCGCGGGCGCCTATGGGTTTGGCTTCAATGTCGATACCCGCTGGTCAGGCCGTGTGATGCTAAGCCATTCCGGGGCCTTCACATTGGGCGCATCGACAAGTGTCGCAATGCTGCCCGAGCTCGATCTGGGCATCGTCGTCTTGACCAATGCACCGCCGACAGGGGCCGCCGAAGCCATCACCGCGAGCTTCCTCGATCGCGCGGAACTGGGGAGGGATACCCACGACTGGCTGGCGGCCTATGCCCCGATCATGGCGCCGCTATCGGCCCCTGTGGGGCAGCTGGTGGGTGCAAAGCCCCCCGCTGACCCTGCCCAGGCAGCGCCCGCGCAAACCTATGTCGGCACCTATGACAATCCCTATTTCGGCCCCGCCTCGATCTCTGAGACCAACGGATCGCTTGTGCTAACGCTTGGCCCGGACCACCGAGCGCTGCCCATGCGCCATTGGGATGGTGACACCTTCGTTGTCTATCCGGTGACCGAGAACCAACCCGCAGGTTCGGTCTCGCGCGTCACCTTTCGCGCAGCCTCCCCCGGACCGGCCACCGAAATGCAGATCGAACACCTGAACGAAGAACATCTCGGCATCTTTCGACGCCCCGACTAACACAGCCGGGTGTGCGCAAAATGCCCCTCAGTCCTCCCAAAGTGCTCAGTCATCGCCCTTTGCGGCCTTCTCAGCGGGTGAGTTTCGCGACCGAGCGGTCATCAGCGATCAAACGCGGCGCAAAATAGGCAAATGCCTCACGAAACATCGGATGCCAACTTGCATCCAATGGCTGGTGCAACGGGTGCCGGAAGAAAACGAACAGATGACCTAATCACCAGCCCGGCCTTCGTGGTGATCAAGGCGGCAGAGGAGTTCCACGAGAAGACGGTCCGACCGAACCAGCTCTGGCAGACCGACTTCACCTACCTGAAGGTCATCGGCTGGGGCTGGTTCTACCTCTCGACCATCCTCGACGACTACAGCCGCTACGTCATCGCCTGGCGGCTCTGCACGACGATGAAGGCGTCTGATGTGACCGCGACACTGGAAGATGCTCTGGTCGCGTCCGGCTGCAATCAGGCCACAGTTGCCAACCGGCCCCGGCTGCTCAGCGACAATGGCAGCAGTTACATCTCCGGGGAACTGGCCGACTGGCTTGCTGACGAGGGCATGGATCACGTCCGGGGTGCTCCCCGCCACCCTCAGACCCAGGGCAAGATCGAACGCTGGCACCAGACCCTCAAGAACCGCATCTTGCTCGAGAACTATTACCTGCCCGGCGCTCTGGAATAGGCGATCGGCGACTTCATCGACCACTACAACCATCACCGCTACCACGAGAGCCTGGGCAACCTCGCGCCCGCCGACGTCTATCTCGGCAGGGCCGAAGCCATCCTGAAAACACGAAAGGAGATCAAAGCCAAAACCATCGAGAAGCGCCGCTTGCTGCATCGCCAGACCGCGGCATAAACTGAAACCACAACGAGCCAGGCCCTCCGTTCTCGATCAGGCCCTCGTGTCCCAAATCATCTCACGACGGACAGGATGGATGGTAGCCCGGGCGACCGGTTCGAGCAGGCACACAACGTCCGAACCCGAGCGCGCGAAGATCAAGCTCATCGACGAGGAGGTCGATGATACGGACCAGATGATCCTCACTAATCCATTCGTCGACGCGCTCGGGGAAAAGCGTGGTTTGCTCCCGGTCGATGCCGTCGATGAAACCCGCCATCCGTGCCTCCCGCTGCCTTGCGAAAGTATACCATGGGCTTAAGTTTCCACACAGCCTCGGCCCGAAGCTGCCATTCGAACAGGGCGCCTCGAAGGCCCCGACCAGCTCTTTCCAGATGCTCGCAGGCCACCGCAGCGCTATCACGGATCGTCCATCGGCCCTGGCGACGCGCGGTCGATCAGTTCCGCGCACATCCGGGTGGATGCCTATATCTATTGCGCTAAGGCATCCAGTTCGTCCATCAGCCCTGAGAACCGTCTCAACTGATCGTATTGCTCTTCGTCGATCCCGTCCGGATCGAAGTGCATCACGTCGTTTCGGATTTCGCGGACCTTATCCAGCTCAGCGCAAAATACGCCCCTGTCTACGCGAAGGTCGAGCAGTTTCCAGTTCTCTGGCTTCTGAATTATCCGAAGATACTCACCAAACGTTAGGTCTACGACAGATTGAATTCGCTCCCTTCTCTCCGAGTCCGTGTCGCCACAGACCTCCTGCAAAGTCTGGGTAGTGAACTTTCCATTCATCAGTTTTCGGATCTGGTTCTCAATCTGTCCGATGAGGAGAAATGGCTCTGATAGAAACTGAAATTGCTCGCTCAGATCTGTCGCGGTGACGATGCCAGTAACCTTCTTGTCGGTTGAGGATCGGACGAAGACGAATTCGTGCTCGATGATCAATTTCGTAGCTTTGAACAGCGCTTCGCTTTCTTCCAGAGCGACGGCCGTCTCCATGGCGTCTCTCACTTCGACGAGATTATTCTCGTGGCTCAAGCGCTTGCCGATCGTCTTCCAGCTAATCGCACCGTTCAGCGTGTGCTCGTTCGACATGACCGCCAGCTGCGAGAAATCGTGCGCCAGCATCAGGGTAATCGCCTTCTCGACGGTATCCTGCGGGTTGACCGAAACCACACCGCAGTTGGCCGCCTTGAGCATGCTGATGAGGAAGTTTGCCTCTTTTGGGGCATAGGCTGCACCATCCTCGCCTTGGTCGCTACCGGTAGATTTGGTAGCAGCCGCTGCAACCGGCGCTTTCTTGAACGTTATTTCTGCGTCAATCCAGACCTTAGTGAAATCTGGGCTGGTTATGATACCCGCATTATCCAACTCGGTTTGTATTCTCTTGACGACGCCGGTGCGGCGCCTGCGGGCACCGAACCAGCGAAGCAACTCTCGGACCGTCGTCGAAGCTTCCTTTCCTTCGCCGATGTCGGCTTTGACCTCTTCGAACTCCTTGTTCAATTTGGTGCCCCTCCGATCATCCCGTTCCGATCGCGGTGAATTGCCCGGACGCTTCTATGCAGTCCCATACGTGGAGGACGAGGCGGAGGCCTCGATATTCCATTGCGGTAATTTATGCCACGGCTTGATTAAATCCAAAAGAAAGAATGACAGCTAGGGACCGGCCGCACCCCTACCCTATTGCTGACGGCCCTGGCTATGCAGAAGCTTTCTTTCTGCACATTGCGGGCCTTGATCCCTGCGCCGCGAATGACCGCTCCCCGCCCCGAACAACCTGGCTCGTCGGTTTCGGCCTTTTGTGGACATTCGCGCGACAGCCATTGCTGCCGCGCAATGCCTCCGAACCAGCATTTGGCGGCGACGTCCAGCATTGTCCGGCAGGCGAAGGCCCCACAGCGGCCAGTTCAGCCGGCCAGCTTATTGCCAGTAAGCCCGCCGGAGTTAGCTGATTGGGCGTAAAGCGGCGGGAATGGGTCAGGTCTGATTGTGGTTATTGGGAGCCGTCCAGCTGCCTGCTAACTTTCCTTCTCGGGGGAGGTGGCTCATTCATCGGCGATTCACGGCAAAAACGCCAACTCGTCTAGAGGTGCTAAGGCTCTAAAGACACCGCCCTTTTTCGCGCTATCAGTTCCGGCGCTATCAAACAGGTTGAGAAGAAGGTCATACACCGGTTCAAAATTGTCGAACCCGTCCGGTAGCGCCTGAATGGCTCTGGCTATCGCGCGATCATCCTCCTCTTCAAAAAGACCAGCAAAATCCCCGTCGATCATCTTTGCGAGGATTGGCACAGCTTGCCCTCCAGCAGCGTTGAGCGCGCTTCGTTGGCCTCTCAATCGCTCTAAGGCGTTGGCTTTGCTATTCGCGTAGACTGCTACGGTTCCATTCAATGCTTCAATCGCTTGAGCCTTCGTCACCCCCGCCTGGTTCAAGAAGTAAAACATCGGCCAACCATTGGCGCTGAACTTGGGCGGATACCTTTACATAGAAGCGTGACGAGGCAGCGACACAGTTCCTCTCTGCACTATCTCGTCAAATGGGTGCCATCCGACAGAATAATTTCGTCCATCGGCACATCCCAAGGCATCGGGTAGATGGTGGGCAAGACGCAGTTTGAAAAGCCGATACCAACGATCCGCGGCTTCTTATCAAAACGGGCGAGCGTGCGGTCGTAATAGCCTCCCCCGTTTCCGAGGCGATGAAGCGTCGTGTCGACACCGACAAGGGGGACGATCACGAGGTCGGGCGTGCGAGGTTCGCCTGCGGCTGGCACGGGGATGTTCCAGACGCCGCGCACCATGCGGCAATCCGGGGTCCACGTATGGAATTCGAGCGGCGCATCTCGTTCGATGACGACGGGCAACAGGACTTCGGCCCCGGCCTCATGTGCCTTGCCCATCCAGCCCCGCAGATCCGGTTCGCCCCGGATCGGCCAATAGACAGCCACGGTGAGGCGGGCATCGAGAGGAACTGTCCGGTCGAGACCGTCAATCAGCCGGACGGTCGCGCGCTCTCGATCTTCTGCGGACAAGGCCCGCGCGGCCACAAGCCGAGCGCGCTCCGCCCGTCTGAATCGCGCCACATCGCGTGCCGCCTCGGGATCGACCAGGTGCCCATCGACCAGAAGATGGGCAAAGCAGGCGGGGGCTCCTCCGGTAGCATCGTCATCCATATCTATGCCATCCGCTTACGTTTCTGAGGCGGAAAGATCGTATCGTATCCCCAAGTGAAAACGAAGGCGTAGACGAGGTAGAAGCCTGCAAAGGACAGTTCCATCACGACAATGGTCAGCAGGGAAGCGTCGAGCCACCATGCGAAAACCGGCAGAAGCAGGGTAAGCAGCGTCACCTCGAAAAGCACCGCGTGAGAGATCCGAATTGGCATAGTCTTACGGACATCGCCACGACGCCAGAGCAGGAGATGATCGAAGGCCAGGTTGAAAAGATAGTTCCAGGCAGTAGCCGCTGTTGCGCCAAGCACGACCAGCACGCCCATTTCCTCCATCGGATGATCGAAAGCCCAGGCGAAAAGCGGCGTTACGATGAGGAGGCCGATGATTTCAAAGCTCACGGCTTGGCGGATACGGTCTGGGGTGCTGCGCATGGAAAATGTTCAATCGTGGGTCAGGCGGTCCAGCGTGCAGAGCTTGTGATTGGGCGAGGTCATCCCCGGGAAGCCTTATGGTGGGACCCGTGCGTCCGCTTTTCAAGCATGGGCGCACGTCGCGCGGTCACGATGTCCAACCTCTCGGTGCGGCCCTCGCCGATCTTGTGCATCTCAAGTGCAGGGCAGCGGAGGACAGCCTCAAGGAAGCTGGCGAGCGCCTCTTCACCTTCAGCAGGCTCGACCCGTCGCAATGGAAATCGGCCAAGACCGCAAACGCCATCAAACGCCTGAACGAGGAATTCCGCCGCCGGATCAAGACCTAGACCGTGCTGCCCTGTGCCGAGACCGTGCCGATGCTGCTTTGGGGGCTACTGGCCTCTTCTTTCGCTATTTCTGTAGACACTTGATCAGCGCTGCTATGGTCAAAACCACCAACACCAGAATAAGAAGGCCGAAAAGCCAACCGATCACCATTTCGAAACTCATTCCATTTTCCATGTCACTCTGGTCCACTGTTTCGTTGTCATGATCTTCGGTCGACGCGCCGCGACGCACGCGGCTATTCGCGACTAACCATCGGCGGGCCGAGCTAATCCACTGCGAACTCCACCGCGAATGAGTGCGGAGACGAGAGCATCCCGATGCCGCGGCCATCGTTGTCTTCCATCACGCTGGGATCTCTCAAACGGCTGTTTGCTGATGCGGTCAGCACAGCGGACGATGTGCGCGGTGCCTCGAGTGGGAGCCGGCCTCACAGTTCGAGCGTGCGTCGAATGGCACCCGCTCCCCACAGCAGCAGGCCGGTGGTCAGCGCGCTGACCCCAACGCTGTGCGCCCATGGCCCCGCAATGCCCGTGTCGCCGAAGGTGATGAGGGTGATGCCGGCCAACGAAAGCCCGAGCCCAGCCATGAGCCGACATTCTCCCGGGGTCGGGCACGGCCTTCGCTCGTCATAGCTCTCCTCCTTCGGCGCGGCGGGATCGCTCCCCGTCACGCTGTTCGCTCCGTTCAAATCGCTGTTTCTCATGGCCTTGCGAACCTCCTTTCGAGATACTCTTTCAGCGCAACGTCAGTCGCATAGATCTATAGCGCGGGTCGGGCGGGCGCCGAATTCTGCCCAATGCGCGGCTTCGAGGTTGCCCACCGGCCCGCGGCGTGTCGGAGCCTGCGGCGGAGTTCCAGGCTCCGCGGTTTTCGGAGCTTCTGACCCCGGCAGCTTCTCCCACGCCACGCTTTGCGGCCAGACGCGATCCAAGAGACGCTGTTGACTGCCGGAAACCCTGCGGCCCGGTAAGCTCGTTTAATCCATATGCCGGTCATCTTCCGGTCGTCCGCGGGAAGCGCGGACTTCAAGTATTGCGCGATTCATAATATTGGGAAAGCAAATATAAATGCGATATGATATTCGCAAATGCGATACATGGGGGATCCATGAACATCGAACATGCCCGAACTTTCCTTGCCGTCGCCGATACCGGCAGCTTCGTAGCGGCCGCCGAAAGGCTTCACGTCACCCAGTCAACCGTGAGCGCTCGTATCCGAGCACTCGAAGATCAGTTGGGCACCAGGCTTTTCACTCGCAACAAGGCCGGCGCGGCGCTGACTGCGGGCGGTGGCCGGTTCCTGAAGCATGCAGCGCAGATGGTGCGAGCCCTCGAACGCGCGCGGCACGACGTCGGCCTTCCTGGACAATTCCGCGCGCGTGTCGTCATCGGTGCGCGCTTCGGCCTGTGGGAAGGGCTGATGATGAAATGGTTCGCCAATATCCAGCGGACCCATCCCCGAGTTTCGTTTCATTCCGAAATCGGCTTCGAGCCTGAACTGATGCAGGCGCTGGTCGACGGGCGGATGGATATCGGAGTCATGTTCACCCCGCAGCGCCGTCCGATGCTCGAGCTCCTGCCATTGCTTACTGAACAGCTGGTGCTCGTCTCTACCGAACCGACCGCTAGCATGCAGCCTGACGGCTATATCCATGTCGAGTGGGGCCCGGAATTCGACAATCAGTTCCGCGCTGGCTTTCCGGAGTTTCCCGGTCCTGCACTCTCGGCCAACATCGCCTGGCTCGGCCTTCAATATCTCAAGCTCAATGGCGGCAGCGGCTATTTTCCCCGGCGTCTGGTCGAACACCAGATCGATAGCGGCGCCCTGTTCCCGGTGCCCGGTGCGCCAGTGTTCGAATTGCCGGCGTGGATCGTGATCCGCGAGGATCGCAACAAAGCGCTTGTTGATCCGATGGTCCAGAGTTTGATGGTTGGCCTTGTGGCGCCTTGATCTGCGATCAATTTCCGCTCTTGTCCTTTCCCAGCGGCCTGTCGCTCGCGTTCGGTATCCTGCTGGAACATTCCCGATCGGTCACCTCGCGTTCGGGCTCGCTGCGTAGTGCTTTCGCGGGATCGAAAAAACTCCTTCCGGCAAGGTTTCGTCCGCCCTTTGGTCGATCGAACCGAGTATGTCTGTCAGAGGCTTCATGCCGCGACCGAGGGTCCATAACTGATCGTTAGACGACCATCCACGCGGGAAGCAGTCGCGCCAGTTCTCTGACCGGCGCGCAAAGCGAGGTGGTGAGCAAAAGCAACCTTGGCAGCTGAGCTCTTGAATTCGTCGTTCACGGCTTCGACTTAAAAGCACGTCAAAACGGGTGTTCCAGGAGATGACGGGCCTGCGCGACCATGCCGTCCAGACGTGCAGCGGCCGTGGGGACATCGTTGAGCGCACCCACACCCTGACCCGCATAGAGTGCCATCGCCTCCAAGTCGCCGGTCGTGGTTCGCAGCGGCGAATCCGTGCTGAAGCGCAGGCGCGGCTGCTCGCCGTCGCGGGCGATGGCCTCGCGCGGAAGACTGTCAGGGTCGTGGCCGAGGTAATGTCCGTCCAGGCTCTCGGTCACGCTATTGGCGATCACCCGCACCGCAGCGCCCTTGGGCCAATTCAGAACGAAAACATCGGTCAGAACCGTGTGGTCGCCGGTGGCCTCCGTGATTCGGGATTTGTGATAGGGATGAGCGAAGGATTCCTCGGTCGCCAGAAAGGCCGTGCCGCATTGCACGCCATCGGCGCCGATGGTCAACGCGGCGGCGAGGCCCTCGCCCGTTGCGATCCCTCCGGAGACGACGACCGGCAGGTCGGTCTGCGCAAGGATTTGCTCGGCCAGCCCGAAAGCCGGGTGTCGTCCATGCACGTGACCGCCCGCCTCGACGCCCTGCGCGATGATCACATCCGCTCCGGCCTCTTCGGCGATCCGCGCGGCCTCGACCGTGCCGACCTGATGCAGAACAAGGCAACCGGCACGTTTCACGCGGGCCACCACGTCAGGCATCACGTCCCAGAAAAAGCTGAAGGCCGGCACGCCAAGATCGAGACAGCAGGCGATCTGCGCATCGAGCAGCGCTGGTTCGGTCGCCGCGGGGATCAAGTTGACGGCAAAAGGTCGGTCAGTCGCGTCCCGCAGCGCAGTAACCTCTGCGGCGATCAGGGCTGGGTCTTCGCGCACCATGCCCAAAATCCCGTAACCGCCCGCATTGGCCACGGCGGCGGCCAGTTCCCAGCGGGAAACGCCGCCCATCCCGGCCAGCAGAACTGGCTGGGCGCACCCCAGCAGGTCGCAAAGCGGTGTGTGCAGCGGGTTTATTGGCTGGTCCGTCATGCTTGCTCCTCCCGTTCTATAACCATTGGCGCAGGTAATCGCGTAACACGACGGCGTTATTATGTGCCTCGTCCTTTGAAGCATAAAGTAGCGTAACGACGTTCTCGCGTGCATATCCGGCGAGCTCGCGGACCAAATCGTCATGAGCGGCAAGTTCCGCCTCATAACGCGTGGTGAACTCCTGCCACCTATCAGGGTGCTCGTGGAACCAGCGCCGCAATTCGTCGCTCGGCGCGATCTCCTTGCACCAGTGAAACAGTCTGGCGCGGTCCTTCGCCATGCCGCGCGGCCAGAGACGATCGACCAATATCCGCTTGCCATCTGACACGCGTGCCGCGCGATAGATCCGCTTGACGCGGATAAGCTCGCCAGGAGCTTCGGAGGTGGGGGGGCTTGCTGACGGCATCAGCTGTCCGGCTTGTCCGTGTCGCCGATCATCTCAACTGCTTTCAGAGCATGGGTCCAAGAGGCGCCGGCGCGCATTTCCGCGGCGACCCAAATCGCTTCCATGACCTGTTCGTCCGAGGCGCCCGCACGCCGGGCGGCTTTGACATGGCTCTCGATGCACCATGGGCACTGCGTTACGTGCGCGACGGCCACGGCGATAAGCTGCTTGCTGCGCGCATCGAGCGCCCCTTCAGTGAACACCGCTTTCGAAAATGCGCGGAAGGCGTCCTCGGTCTTCGGCGCCAAGGCATGACGCCGCTCGAAGAGATCCTTAGTTGGGTTGGGAAGATACATCTCAGACATGGCCTGCGCCTTTGGTTTCGAATTGCGGGAATAACACGTCGTTTTCCAGCCGAATATGGGCTGCCAGGTCTTCAAGAAATTCACCGACCCCGGCATAGAGCCGCGTCCAGCTTTGGCATGCACCGTCCGGCAATGTGAGATCGTTTGTCAATTGCCGGATCTGTCCGACCTCCGCCTCATGGTCGTCGTGATCCGCGCGCATCGCAGCGATCGGCCCGTCCAGCCTCGGTGCCGCGTTGCGAATGGCGGGAAACAAAACCAGCTCCTCCTTCTTCATGTGGACTTCGAGCTCGCCGATCATCCGGTGCAGTAGCGCGGACAGCCCTGCAGGGACATCTGCTTGCCCGGCATGGACGGTTTCCACCTTTTCCGAGAGCGCCGCCAGTTCAGGCAATTGAGTGCGATGCTTGGCGTGATACTCTGCCTCGATGTAGCGGGTGAGGCTGGCGGAATCTTGCGGGGGTAGCGGTCTCGTCATGTTGGTATCCTTTGGTCAGAGCAAAGAGGGGACGGTTCGGGGCGTGGCGTTCTCGACCGCCATATGCAGCGAGCGCGCGATCCGCTCGGCGCGTTCGATGAGATGGGCGGCCCCCTCGGGGGGACAGGTCTCGGTTGCGGTCTCGCGGAACAGCATCAGCCACCGTTCGAAATGATCCCATTCCACTGGCAAGGACGCATGGACCTGCATCGGGGCGCCGTGAAAACGACCGGTCATGAGTGCGACCGAAGACCAGAACTCCACCATCCGCTGCAAATGCGGCGCCCAGTCGGAAATCCTGGAGGCGAAGATCGGCCCGAGAACCGCATCAGCACGCACCTTGTCGTAGAAACGATGCACCAACTGGGTCAGTTTATCCTCGTCCAAACCCGTTTGCGCCATGATCGCAGCGGTCGTTTCGGGGCGCGCGGATATGATCTGTCGATCAGCAGGTGACATGGGATCCCCCGAGAATTTGAACTTGAGGCTCATGCTATCTCCACAAAATAAGCATTGTAAATACCTATTGCGGTGAGTGTAGGATGCCCATGAACTTCGCATTCTCGCAAATTACGGGCGGAGCATTTCGAGCCGGATGGCAAGCGTCCGCGAATCTGGTCTTCCCGACCGCACGCCCTCGGCTGAATCCTTGATGCTCAAGAGGGTGCAGGGGTTACGTTTTCGGACCGTAGCCAGAAGACACGAAACCCTTCAGCACCTCGTCCCTGGCGAAGGTTTGGTCTGGGCTTCCTGCGTGGCGCATCAACACGCGCAGGCCGTTATCGGCGGAAGAGGTGGGGCGAATTGTCGCGGCTCACAATGAATATTTGAATTACTTGCGCGCCTTGCCGCCCTATGCGGGGAGGTCGGACTAAGTAACGGCTTCTATCACGGCGAAGCTGGGTATCGTCGGATCGCCATGGCAGCGACGGCCTGATGCCCGCACCTCTCGTCGCGAAATTCGCGCAACGGGGGTTGTCCAATCGGACCGGCTCACATCAGGTTGTTCGAGGAGCAGAGCGCATCAGGCGAGCGTTGCAAATGCAGGTTCGATGGTCGTTACCGAACAGACCAGCGGGTTCCCTATAGCCCCAGTGGCGCGAGATAGAGCACCAGCAACAGGAGGCACACGCCTGTCAGCGCCACATCGAAGCCGCGCTGCCAAGCGGGCGCCTGCACCAATCCCAGATATTTTCCGAGGATGATCCGCGCCTTTTGCCAGGCAAGTGCCATCACGACCACCGCTGCCGCCCCTGGCCACTTGGCCCAGACCCCCGAGAATGAAAGCAAGGACGAGCCAAGGGTGAGGAGAACAAGCGTGCCGAGGGCGATATAGAGGGACCGGCGTGTCATTGCAGGAGATAAACCACTGGAAAGAGCAACACCCAGATCAGATCGACCATGTGCCAGAACGCGGTCGCATCCTCGATATTTCCCACATGATCGCGCCACGCCACCAGCAGCAACAGGATGACGCCGGCTGCGACATGCGCGGCGTGAAATCCGGTCAGCAGGAAATAGAAATTGAAGAAAGGATGCGTGTCCCAGACAATGCCTTGCGCGGCCTTGGACGCGAATTCGGCGCCCTTGATCCCGAGAAATGCCGCGCCGAGCAAAGCGGCACACACAAGAGAAACGCGTGCGCCGCCACGCCTGCGCGATTGCCTCAGATTCAGTGCCAGGGCAGCGAAAAAGCCGCTCGTCAGCAAGATGATCGTGTTCGTCGCAGCGGCAGTCCGGTTCAGCGCATTCTGCGCTTCGGCAAAGCCCGTCGGATCAGTGATCCGCACCGACAAGAAAACGATCAACCCCGCACCGAAAACCAGCAATTCGCTGATAATGAGAACCCACATCAAAAGATCGCCGGGCAAATCGTCCAATGCAGTTCGGGTTTGATCCGTCATTCAACAAGACCTTTGCAAGAGCCTTCGGCCCGTCACGACTCAATCGGCTTCAACCTTCGTCGCCATGATCTCTCACTGCACTATTTTAATGCGCATTGTAAATACCAATTGCCGCAGGCAAGATGACTCGATGCCCTTCTGTCACTTTCACGGTCGAACGAGGGGACCTGTGCGGCCACCGGCCGCATGGTCGCACATTTAGTTTGAGCCACAGCAAAGAAGCCCGCTTCTGTCTGTCTGATAATAGGGCATGGAACACACAGAAACACTTCGGGCCCTTGGCCTCTTCGATGCGCGCGTGCCGCGTTACACGTCCTACCCGACTGCGGCGGCCTTTTCGCCCGACACAGGCGCGTCCTTTCAACGCCATGCGCTTGAACAGTTGGACCCCAGCGAGCCTGTGTCGGTCTACATGCACATCCCGTTTTGCGAGCGGCTATGCTGGTTCTGCGCCTGTCACACACAAGGCACGAAAACCCTTGGCCCGGTGGAAAGCTATATCGAGGCGCTCGAGGCAGAGCTCGAAATGGTGCGCGCCATCATACCGAACGGCCTGAAAATGGGCCGCCTTCACTGGGGTGGCGGAACGCCCACCATCCTGCCGCCGGAATTGATACATCGTCTCTCGGAATCGATACGCCGTGTGTTTCCACCAGCTCAGGAGTTCGAGTTCTCGGTGGAGATCGACCCGACCATGGTCGATCGCGCGAAGATCGAGGCTCTCGCCTCCGAAGGCATGAACCGCGCGTCGATCGGCATTCAGGATTTCGATCCTGAAGTCCAGAAAGCAATCGGCCGCCTGCAACCGTTCGAAACCACACGCGCGTGCGTCGAAGACTTGCGCGCGGCCGGCATCGCCTCTCTCAACACCGATCTGGTCTATGGCCTCCCGCACCAGAGCCTCGCACGTATTGAAGACACGATTGAAAAGGTTCTCACCTTTACGCCGGACCGCGTAGCGCTCTTTGGTTACGCGCATGTGCCTTGGGTTTCAAAACGGCAAAAGCTGATCGACGAAGCGGCGCTGCCGGACGATCTGTCGCGCTACCACCTCGCCACGCGCGCTGGAGAACTGTTTGTTGCAGCCGGTCTTACAGCTATCGGCATCGACCATTTTGCGCGCCCCGACGACACTCTGACGGCGTCGCTCGAGGCCGGACGACTGCGCCGCAATTTCCAAGGATACACGACCGACACATGCAGCACCCTCATAGGGCTCGGGGCATCGTCGATTTCGCGCTTTTCGGAAGGTTATGTCCAGAATGCGCCCGCGACCGCCGCGTATCAGCAGCGGATCGCAACCGGTGTTTTTCCGGGCGCTCGTGGCTACCAGTTAAGCCCCGAAGACCAGCTGCGCGCTCGGGCGATCGAGGAGTTGATGTGTCGGTTCGCGGTGGATCTTGACGATTTGAGCCAGGAGTTCGGCACCGATGCCCAGAAGCTGCTACCGTGCCTGACGGAAATGGCCACGCGCTTTGCGCCATTCGCAAGGCTTACGGGAAAGCGCATTGCCATTGCACCGGAAGGTCGCCCGTTAACACGGATGATCGCTTCGGTTTTCGATCAGCATGTGCCGGAGGGGGTGCGCTATTCGCGCGCGTCCTGAACAAGGCGCGTCTGATGGCGGAGCGCGCCTTCAGCAGGGTGTCACGCTAGACAACTCGCCGCCGGCAACAAGAAGCGGAGCTTGCGGGGGAGGGAGGGGCAGATCGTCGTGCTTCTTTCCCGCGGGAAATTGCTGATCAGGACTTCGAATGTGTCGTTGCGAGGTCGCGCGGAGCCGCAACGGGTGCGTGTGAGGGAAAGGTGCCGCGTGACAGGATCGCGCCGTTCTTATCGACAACGAGGCGTAGAGCGCGACCGCCAAAGTAGAAGGTCAGCCGCCATCGGCCGGCATCGTCGTCGACACCGGCCTCGCATCTGCTTGTGACCTCGCCGTCGCGGAGTTTCGCGAGAACATCGGCTGGTGGGAGGCCGAAAGCGCGTCCAACGAGTTCTGCGTCGACCGTGAAACCGTCAGTGGTGAAAGACACGTTACGCATCGCTATCTCCTTTCAGACCGCAGATGGAACAGTGGCCGGCAAGGCGATGTCTGCCAGCGTCGAACGATCGAGTTCTGCCAAAAACGCGGTCTCTGCGGCGCGGAGTCTGCCCTTCAGGCCGCAGACGGGGGTAATGCAGCACGCGCCGTCAGGAGAGAAACATTCGACAATGGCCTGGTCCTGCTCGAGAAGCCGCACGAGGTCTCCCAGAACGATCTCGTGGGCGGGACGGCCGAGCATTGCGCCGCCACCGGTCCCGCGCCGCGTGGTCACGAAGCCGTGCCGGGCCAGGCGCTGAATGACTTTATTCAGGTGGTGGCGAGAGATACCGAACTCTTCGGCGATCTCGGCTGTCGAGAAGGCACGCTCCGGCGCGCTGGCCATCCGCATCAGCGCTCGGAGTCCGAAATCTGTGAAACTGGTCAGGCGCATATGGTGCCTCCAACAAACAAGCATCAGAAATGCTTGTTATAGATTTAGCCACGATCACGCAATGATCTTCGCGTTAGGTCGGTCATATTGAGGCGCGATCCTCGGTTCCGTAGTTCTAACCCGCGCGAATTGCGAACAAGCCTGCGCGGCAGGAGATGTCCAGCTTGCCATCGGCGCGCTTGCGGCAGGTGATCACGCTGGAGGGGGCGATGCCGAGCTCGGCCGCGATTGCCTCGGATTTGCGATCAGAGGGGATGCCGAGGCAGACGGCGCGCTCGCGGTCGCTGAGCACCGTGAGCGGGGCCGGGACGCCGGTGTCGAGGGCGCGCTCGAAATGCAGCAGGGCGAGCCGCGCGGCCAGTCTGGCGAGGTCTGGATCGCAGACGTCGTCCTCCGCCTCGACCGTCTAGAAGCTGACGAAGAGACGCAATGTCTCGCTCAGGTCGAGCACCGTCGTCGTCGCCTTGAGGCGCGGCCGTTGACCGGGCGATCTCTGTTCCAATGCCTTGGGTGAACGAACGCCCCGCTGTTAGAAAAGCTAGCTGGCAATACCGTTGGAAAACAAGAGCACCATATATGCTGCATAGGCGGCCAACATAAGCGCACCCCATACGCGACCAATCTTCTTAGTAGCGAACAGCAAGCCCAGCAGTAGGAGAGACGACGCCAGCATGACTGGGGTATCGATCTCGCGAAAGCGCGTGCTGACTTCGATCGGCTGGATCACGACGGTGACGCCGAGGATCGCGAGGATATTGAAGATATTCGAGCCGATCACGTTGCCGAGCACAACATCGGGGTGACGCCGGATCGCCGCGACTATACTGGTGGCTAGCTCTGGTAGCGACGTTCCGATAGCCACGAGCGATAGGCCGATTACCGCGTCGGGCACCCCGAACTCGCGGGCGATGTTTACTGCCCCTTCCACCAGTAAGTCCGCTCCGAACACCAGAGCGGCAATGCCAACAATGACCAAGAGCGGCGCAAGCCAAGGTCGCGGTAGCGGAATGTCTTCGAACTCCTCAGCTTCATGTTGAAATGCCGTTGCCCGGCGGTTGCGTTTTTCCAGCCAGTAGCTGGAAAAGAGGTAACCCGTGAGGACCAGAAGCATTGCGATGCCTTCGATCCGAGTGATGATTTCACCCTGAACAAGTGCGTAGGTCGCCAGCGAAACAAGTGTTGCGACCAACGCTTCGCGCAGAGCTGTTCGCGCCCAGCCAAGGATCGGTGTGATAACTGCTGCCACGCCGACAATGAGCAGAATGTTCGCGATGTTCGAGCCTACGACGTTACCCAAAGCAATCTCAGGCGCGCCGTCTATGGCAGCGTTCACGGAGACAAGCAGTTCCGGTGTCGACGTGCCGAAACCGACGATGATCAGACCGATTAAAAGCTTCGAGATGCCGAGGCGCTCGGCAATTGCGACTGAGCCACGCACGAGCCCTTCGCCGCCGACAAAAAGGAGAATAAGGCCGGCAGCCACGAGGAGGAGGTCATGCAACATTTCTATTTCTGTCCAATAGTTGTGCTCGCCTAAGAAGACGCATCGCCATGACTTAGTGCGCCGGTTACAGGAAAAGAATAGGAAGGCCGCACGTTCAGGAGCGGACCGGTCGGTATTCCGCCAAAGTGCCTTGAACCGGCAGTCCGTCTTTGGTCTTTTTCTGAGCTTAGCCTCCTCATCAGCTCTTTCAGAAAACACTCCCGACGTGGGCCGACAATCGTGGTTCTCGGAATGCGTAACTCGGTCATGCTGATATAAGTCGGAGGCGCCCCGAAATTCGGACACTGAAATAAGCTACGATTTGCGGTCTGCTGATCTTCGCCGAGAAGGAGGTCAGAGATGTCGAAACGCACGCAGCACGCGCCCGAGTTCAAGGCAAAGGTCGCGCTAGAAGCCTGAAGGGTGAAGAGACAGCGGCCGAGCTGGCGAGCCGGTTCGGGGTGCATCCGACGATGATCCATCAATTGAAACGGACCCTGCTCGAAGGCGCGTCCGATATGTTCGAGTGCGGGGGGCGCACTGGGGAGCGGATCAAAGTTGGGTTGGACTCTAATCGATGGTCGTGGAAAAATCCCATGGCAGGTCAGACCGGCAAAGAGGAATCGCCCGTTGTCGCCAATGCCCTCAAGTAGATACTCGATGGCAACCTAACGATGGTGGTCA